>JAFGJN010000277.1 GCA_016929055.1 Candidatus Zhuqueibacterota bacterium | reverse complement strand
GATGCCCATCGCACCGTCGAGTTTTCCTTTGTCAGCCACGGGCATACCGATCATCTGCGCGGCCACCACACCGTCCTCGCCACACCGGCGACGCTGCGTTTTCACGCCTTGCGCACCAAACAGCGCAAAGTCATCCCGCTTGAATATAATCAACCCTTTGAATGGCGCGATTTAAAAATCGAACTCTTTCCGGCCGGACACATTCTCGGGTCGGCCATGATCCGCATCGAATATGCCTCCCAATCGCTTCTTTACACCGGAGACTTTAAGTTGCGCCCGAGTCTGACCGCGGAACATATTAAAATTCCGCAAGCCGACGTCCTGATTATGGAGTCGACTTTTGGCCGGCCTCAATACCGATTTCAGGCATCTCTGCTACAGCTGGTGGCTGAACTCAATAATTTCATAAAAGACACCATCCAACGCGGTCAAACACCTGTGGTTCTGGCCTATACCCTCGGAAAAGGCCAGGAAGCTATGCGAATCGTGGGAGATCTGGGCTACCCGACACGAGTTCATGCCGCTATCTGGCAGATGGCGGAAATCTATCGCGATTTCGGCGTCGAATTTGCTCGTTGCTCGCCCTGGCACGAAACCGCACTGATGCCCGGAGAGGTGCTAATTTTCCCACCTCATCTGTGTCGATCAGCCGCATTTCGTAAAATTCCCCGGCCGCGCACCGTTTTTCTCTCCGGTTGGGCCAACGCCACTTCCGGATTTCGCTATCAAGCGGATCATTCGATTCCGCTCAGCGATCATGCCGACTTTGATGATTTACAATCACTGGTAAAAGCAGTCGAGCCACAACAAATCTATACCACCCACGGCTTTGATGATTTTCCGAGCTATCTGCGCGAGCTGGGATATCCGGCCGAGCGACTCGATGGCGCAACCCAATAGCCAGATCCCGAGCGAAAACAGCATGACCCGAATGAACCGCTATATCGATCCTGAAGCGGCAAAAAAAATTCGTCTGGAAATCGAGACCGCCGACGGCAACGAAGTCTTTTTCATCGGCTATATAGAAGAAGACCTGGTGGTACATGACGTTCAGGCAGTAGCGCGCGGACATCAATCCGCCGTACCCGCGGTTCTGCAGTGCGCCCAGGACGCGGATGTGGTCATACACAACCACCCCTCAGGCCTCCTCCACCCTTCGGATGCCGACCTGGCCATTGCTGCACGACTCAACTCCCACAGCGTCGCTTTTTATATCATCAACAATACCGCCGATGATCTTTATGTGGTCGTCGAACCCTTTAGCAAAAAAGAGCAGATCAATCTCGATCCTGAGGAGATCGGCCTTCTGCTCCAACCCGGTGGTTCGGTTGCGCGTGAGCTGCAGGGTTATGAAAATCGGCCGCAACAATTGGAAATGATCGCAGCGCTGTGCCGGGCGTTCAATGACCGCAAGATCGCTCTGATCGAAGCGGGAACCGGCACGGGCAAAACCATCGCCTACCTCTTGCCCGCCGTTTTTTGGGCATTGCGAAACAAAGAACGCATCGTTGTTTCGACCAATACCATCAATCTGCAGGAACAACTGATCAAAAAAGACATCCCATTTTTGAAAAAAGTCCTGCCCGACGAATTCGAAGCGGTTCTGGTCAAGGGGCGAAGCAACTATGCCTGTTTGCGTAAAGTGGAGGATGTGCGTTCCGAAGCGGGATTGACCGACATCGACGACGAAGAAACCGAAGAGCTGGAAGATCTGATTCGCTGGGCGCACCGAACACGAGACGGCAGCAAAGCCGATCTGGTCTCTGTTCCGCGCGATTCGGTATGGGAACGGATCGCCTCCGAAAGCGACACCTGCACGCGTAGTAAATGCCCCCATTTCCGCGACTGTTTTATCAACAGAGCGCGCCGTCAGGCGATTCGGGCGCAAGTATTGGTGGTCAATCACCATCTCCTGTTCGCCGATCTGGCGATAAAAAATCAGATCGGAATCGGGGGCGAATCCGGTGTGCTCCCGCCCTATCAACGCATTATTTTCGACGAAGCACATCACATCGAAGACGTCGCCACCCACTATTTCGGCAAACGCATCACCCGATTCGGGCTTATGCGCATTCTTAGCCGCCTGCATCGCGAAAAAAAAGGCCAAGTCAAAGGGCTACTGCATACCGCGCTCTATCGCCTGCACCAGGTGCATTCGCTTTTGCCACGCGCTGATGTCGACAAGATCGATCTCTTGATCAGTCAATCTTTGACAGGCGAACTTGAAAGGCTGGCTGATCAAATCAACGCCCGCATGAATGACCTTTACTCTCTGGTGAATCAGCAATCCGGTTTTGCCCAGAGCGCTGGAATCAAAATCCGCCTGACTTGGGCAACAAAACAAGAACTTTTCGGCGGCGACGATTTTCTCGACCAAACCAGCGATACCATCGCCGCTATCAACCGCTTCGCCGCCAAACTCTCTCACCTCGTGCAAGAGTTGACCCAAGCGCAGGATGCCGCCGGAGAAAATTGGGCTTCCTTGTTGATCGAACTGCAAGCCCAGGCGGATCGCCTCGACGCGGCTGCCAATGACCTACAAGATATCCTTTTTGGCGAAGATCCAACCACAATCCGCTGGATCGAGGTGAGGGAAAGCAACCGCGGACACTCCCTGGTGCGTTTCGCTCTTTCACCCCTCGATATCGGTGAAATGATGCAACAAGCGGTTTATGACTCGTTCGACACCGTGATCATGACTTCAGCCACCCTAACCGTAGACCAAAAATTCGACTTTATCCACCGACGCATCGGATTGGAAAAGATTGCGCCAGACCGCCATTTTGCGCAGGTGCTGGCTTCCCCCTTTGATTATGCACAACAGGTTTTGCTCGGTATTCCAACCGACACTCCCGAACCCAATCAAACACGGTTTTCCACTGAACTGGAAAAATTTGTTTTCCGCGCACTTTCCATCAGCCGCGGTCGCGCTTTCGTCCTTTTTACGGCCTATGGTTTGCTGACCTCCCTGACCAACAAACTGGCCGATTCGCTGCATAAACTCGGTATCCAAACGCTGAAACAGGGCAATGAAAACCGCCATGTCCTCCTCAACCGCTTCCGCGAAAGCCGCAACAGCGTCCTATTTGCCACCGACAGCTTTTGGGAAGGCGTCGATGTTGTCGGCAATGCACTGCAACTGGTGATCATCACCAGATTACCCTTTAAGGTACCCAACGAGCCGGTCATCGAGGCCCGCTATGAAGCCATTGACAAGGCAGGCGGAAATCCATTCATCGACTATGCCGTGCCGCTGGCTGTGATCAAGTTTCGCCAGGGATTTGGCCGTTTGATCCGCAGCAAATCCGATCGCGGCGCTGTCCTCATCTATGATAACCGCATCGTGAAAAAATCGTATGGCAAACGTTTTCTGCATTCCCTACCCGATTGCCGTCTCGTGATCATGCCCCAGCAAGATCTTTTTGCCGCTCTGCAAGAATTTCTTCAATCCTGATTCTTTTTTCCTTTTTGTACCTCCAAACACATCTAACCGTACCTCCCGGTACACTGAATCGTCATTTCCAGCGTCAACCCAAGAAAACAACCTTGTTATCATTATACTTATCACAGACAATCGCTCGGCTTAGCGCTTGGCACAAGAGTTGCAAAGATTTAAAACAAAAAAGGCAACGGGGTTCTTTTTGGCATGAAACACTTGATCATCATCGCTCATTTGATGCTTGTCGGGTTTTCTTCCCTGACGGCTCAATCGCAGCAGGAACAGCGCGCTCAGGAGATTCTGCAACGATTGGAACAACAGATCCGGACTGCAGACAATTTATTGCGGACCTTTCCGGATCCCGCAGCGCGCGATCTTTTGGGGCAAGCGATTCGCTTGCGCGACGAAGGGATTGAACACATGCATGCCCGCAGATGGCGGCAAGCCGAAAGTCAATTTCGGGCAGCCTTGCAGCTCGCCGATCGCGCCATCGCCCGTCTCTCCGAGGCTCCAATGCAGCGTGCCAAACAGGATGCCGAAAACTGGTTGCAACGCGCCGAACGCGTTGTACCGCAAAGCGGAGATCAGGAAGCCAATCGTCTCTATCGTCAGGCGTTATCCAATCATCAAACTGCAGAAATGCACCGCCAGAGAGGTGATCTGCGGAGGGCGCTCGAATATTACCGAATCGCCGGTTTCATGGCCGAACAGGCCTATCGCCGAATCGACGATTCAGATCCCTCACAAAATATGCGCATGGTCTCGGAAACAGAGCGGTTCGAGAATCTGCTCCAGCGCGCTCACCAGTCGATTGAAATCTGCAACAATGTGCAGGCGAAAAAGTTGGTCTTGCAAGCCGCAAGCCAACGTTCCGCCATCGAACACGCCATTCTCCAGAACAACACCGAACTCGCTCTGTCCCTCTATGCCAATGCCACCCGCCTGTTGCTTCGCGCTATTGATCTGTGTGAAGGAAAAGAGGTCGCACTCTACCAACAGGCGGTGGAGGAGGCCGAATGGCTGGATCGATTGATCGATGGATTCGAACGAGAGCGGACTGCCAGCGAGGGCATTCAAACGCAATTCATAAAAGACCGTTTGCTTCGCTTGCAGCGCCAGATTCACCATTCCCTTTCCCAGGGTAACTATCAACGGGCACTGCAGGAAGGCTCCGTCGCTCGCACGCTTGCCCTTCGGCTCCACAGCCCCGCGCGACGAATGGACTACCGTCAGCGTGCCGAAATTGAAATACAGAGACTGGAGACTGAATTGCAGCGCTGGAACGGGCAACGCAACACTCTGACCGTACGACAGCGGGCCGTGCTTCACGCAGCAGAGAAAAACCTGCGCGGCGCAGAAAACCATTTGCAAAAGAGTCGTCTGGTGCAGGCCATGCAATCCATACTGGCGGCCAATCGCTTTTTATCGATCCTGGAAATGCCGAGGGCGGAAGCGCACAATCGGGAGCAGCTACAAAATCGCATGGAGCAGTTGCAGGCTGCAATCGACCGCACCGATTCTGCCCGAGTCCGCGACCCCGAATTGCTGCGTGCTGCAACCGAGATGTTGCGAGAAGCGCAATCGTCATTCGAAGAAAAAAACTATGATCTGACAGCAGTGTATCTACAATTAACGAATGATTTGTTCAAGATGGTAGACTAAATTGAGGAAAGGAGGGAATCATGGATACAAATATGGATAAAAAACCCCGTCCACGAATTTGACGCGCAAACTGGGGCAACAGTCGGCACAAGTCAATCGGGACGGGGCAATAATTAAGTAACTATTTTTATTTGAAAAAAACAATGCCCTTATATACAGGCCGGCGCAGACCGGCTTGAATTAAAAGGCGGGAGATTAAAATGAAAAATAGATGGACTATCGCGCTAACTTTGATTCTCATGTTCGCGGGAGTCGGCTCCGCTTTTACGATTTTGGTTCGACCACACGAAATCGAACTGCAACCAGGCGAAACAGCTCAGTTTGAGGCTCAGGCCTACAACACAGACCGCCAGGCTGTCGAAGCAGAATTCGAATGGTCGGTCGAGCCATCAGACCTTGGCAGAATCACACCGGATGGTTTTTTTATCGCCGCTCGTCAAGAGGGAATGGGACGTGTCATAGTCAAGACGACCCTTGACAGCGAGCGAATCGTCGGTTCGGCTTCCGTCAAAATCGGCAAGGGGCCGGACTCGGAAATCTCGATCCAGGTCGCTCCAAGTAAAGCCCGTTTGCTGCCAGGACAAAGCATAGATTTTCAGGCGATAGCCAAAGGCCGAAACGGCATTTCCTTGCGCACTCATTCGGTCCGTTGGTTTGTCGAACCTGAAAATCTGGGCACCATCACCGCCCGCGGCACCTTCACTGCAGGAACAGGAGCCCGCATTGGCGAGGTGATCGCTGTGGTCGAGATCGACAATCGTCTCTATCGGGGCAGCGCACAGGTGGCCGTCGGTCCTGCTCCCAGCGCTTCCCTCTCCGGATACGTCCGCGATACAAACGGCGAGGCTTTGACAGGTGCGATGATTACGGCATCGGCAATCGGCCCGCTGCCCTTTGCCCTTCGCACCACCAGTACGGAGGATGGAAGCTTTTTGCTCAAAGGGCTGATGCCTGGCACCTATATCATTCACGCCTATTCTCCGGGCAAAATTCCACAGTACTATGACCAGGTCTTTTTGCTCCGTCAGGCAACACCCGTCATATTAACGGAAGGCGAACATCGAGAAGGAATCGATTTTGTTCTCAAAGAAGGCGGCGCCATCGAGGGTCGCGTAACGGATGAGCAAGGAAATCCCCTGGCTGATGCTCATGTGGCTGCCTTTATGCCGAGCCATCCGCGACTTCCGGCCCATGCGGTGACGGCACAAGATGGCAGCTATCGACTGAGTGGATTGCCGGACGGCCGCTATATTTTTTCAGCCGACAAGCCGGGTTATCTCATCGAGTATTACTCCGAAGCGGGCAATCCATCCGAAGCCGAATTTGTGGAAATTGTCGATGCAGGAACCCTTGACAATATCGATTTCACTCTGGCGCAGGCCTCGGCCATTGTCGGCCGGGTGACCCGGACATCCGATTCGCAGCCCATTGCCGGTGCTCGAGTGGCGGCGCTGCCGCTCTTGAGTGCACAAGGGCCCTTTGACCCCAACCGACCCTTTCCGCATCAAACCCGTACCGATAAAGACGGCAACTATGCTCTGCCGGTTCGTCCCGGCATCTATATCGTGCGCGCCGATGCGCCGGGATTTGAAACCCTCTGGTTTGAAAATGTTCGCGATCCCTTCCAGGCCACTCCGCTGCAGCCGGCTGCCGGTGAACATGTTCAAGCTGATTTTGCCCTTGGCGCCCTCGGTGCCCTGAGCGGTATCGTTCGCGACGCTTCGACTCAGGAACCGATCCCCCGCGCCCGTGTCAGCGCTTTTGCAGAAAATCGCCAAAAATCGGTTTTTCACACGCATACGGCGGAAGATGGATCCTATCGCTTCGATGCGCTGCCTCCGGCAACCTATCGTCTGCATGTGCGGGCTGGTGGTTATCTGGAACAATTCTATGACCATGCGGCAACGGCTGCCGAAGCGACTCCGATCGAAATGGTAAACGGACTCGAGAGGGATGGAATCGATTTCAGTCTGCACACCGGCAGCAGCATTGGCGGCAGCGTGACAAACGCTGAAACCAACGCCCCGATCAGCCGGGCCACAGTGATCGTTCAACAGATCGAGGGTCCGATCAATCGGACAGCCCAAAGCGACGAATCCGGCAACTGGGTCGTCGAGGGTTTGCCTGCCGGTGAGTATATTGCATTCGCTCATTACCGGGGCATGGAGCGCCAGTTTTATAACAGCGCTGCTAGTCGAGCAGATGCCGAACCCATCGCCCTGGATGGTGAAAACGATATCGATGGGGTCGATTTTGCATTGCTCTCCCCTTCTGCGGCAGGCGCATCCATTAGCGGCGTTGTGCTAGACGAGGAAAGCGGCTCCCCGATCGAGGGTGCGTTGCTCCTGGCCATGCCGGCCACCTTTGGCAGACCACAACGCACCCTGTCCGCCGCAGACGGCAGTTATGAGATCAATGGCCTTCGCCCCGGTATCTATTATGTGATTTGCCGAGCCAAAGGTTATATAGGCGAATACTATGACGACGCGCATCACTGGTTTGATGGAGAGCCGATTCCTGTGCAAGAACAACAGGCCGTATCCGGAATCGATTTCTCGCTGATTCCGCAACCCCGAGGGGCATACTGGATCTCTGGAAACGTCAACAACGATTCGGGGACGCCGATAGAAGGTGTCTTGATCGTGGCCAGTGAAGGCGATCAGGTTATCGCCGCCACCGTTTCCGATGAAGACGGTTCCTTTCTTTTCGACGAAATGCCGGTCGGAAATTATATCCTGACCGCCTCTCTGCCCAACACACAAGAGACAAGCAATGGAACCGAAACAGGTATCCAGGTCGGAGATGGCGTGTCGGTTTTCGATGCAGAGATTACCCTGATCCAATCGACAACCGGCATGGATAATGAGGTCATCCTTCCTGCCGTCTTTAGCCTGGAGCAGAACCATCCCAATCCCTTCAACCCGACAACGGAAATCGCTTTCGCTCTGCCCGAAAACGCCCGCGTGAGCCTGACAATTTACAACATCCTGGGGCAACCGGTAAAGAATCTCTACAGCGGCAGTCTTGAAGCGGGTTCCCACAGCCTATCCTGGGATGGTCGCAATGAACGCGACTTGGCCGTACCCAGCGGCGTCTATTTTTATCGTTTCCAAGCCGCCTCAGCTGCCGGTGTGTTTCAGCAAACCCGTCGAATGATTCTGATGAAATAGACCCAAAAGCGGCATGCTGCCTTGTCGGCATGCCGCTTTTAAACCGATCACTTTCGGACATCAAAAACCAGCACTTGAAAAGACTCGCAAAAATTATCATGCGCAATCCCAGCAGCCTGCTCGGGTTATGCGGGTTGTTTTTCTTTATTTATCCGCTAAACGCCCAGTCTGTCCTTCCCTCGAACGTCGATGAAACCCTCTGGCTGGAAGTCCGGCGCGAATCAATTCAACGGGCTTTCAACGCCGCAGGCGTTTTTCTGCCGTCCCCGGTTTTTCAGGAGATCGATACACTTTTGCAGCAAGCCGGGCAACTGGTAAACATCGACGATGCGGAAGGAGCGATGGTTCTGCTCGAACTGGCCGAGGCCCTGATCGCGATCTATCCGTCGCAAACCATCCTGTCGGAACCCGAGCGGCGATTCGTCCAACATCGCGTTTCCATGGGGCTGGATCTCTGGCAGCAGCAATTCGGAATTGTACTGACCGACAAGGACAGTGTCCTCAGTGAGAGTGAATACAATCCCGCTTTCGGCTGGTCAAGCCGCTATGCCGCAAATTCCAGGCTCTATCCAACCTGGCAAGCTGAAGTGGACCTCAAATTCAGCCGGGAATACTGGAGCGGTTTTGTCCGCGGACGGGTACGGAAAAACCTGATGTCCGGTATTTGCACGGCAGATAATCGCCTGGAAGCGACGCGTTACCGCTATTTTTCCGATTGGCGATACGTACAAAATCGAACCCGAATCGAGTACGAATACGCTTTGGGGCAGGCCGGATCCTTCTCCGGTCAGGTACAAGCCGAGGGGCGACTTTACGAGGCCGAAACGACTTTGCTCAACCACTATTTTGGCGCCGAAACGGGTGTGGGTCTAAACCTGCTGGTAAGCTCCAGAGACCGGCTTGATTTGCAGGTTTCGACCGGTCTCCGCCGCCACCCATCCTGTGCACCAAGAAATTTTTACGAAACCTTTGCCGCCCTTCGCCACAACCGTTTGAGCAAACGCCTCTTTTTGCACAACCGCTTCGATTACCGACAACGCATTTATCCGGCAGCGTTCGTCGATTCGCTCTACACCAGCGATTTTCGCCAGATCACGGCAGAAAGCATGGCCCGTTGCGATTTGTCAGCCGGACTGAGTGTCGGACTTGAAACACAAATTGACTGGCGCTTGCTGCAGGAAAATCTGTCCACACTCCCCAGCTATCGCCAGATACGCGTCGAGCCCTTTTTTCAACTCGTCAAGCTGCCGATGACGACGGTGCAAATAGGATATCCCTTTATTCTTCGCAATTATTGGGGTCAATCCTCCATCGATTATGCCTGGGAAAGTGAAGATTATGCGGCCCGGGGACCATCCTTGTCACTTGACTGGATTCAATCGGAACGCTTTTTTCTCAGCCTGATCGGCGAGATCCAGTTCCGGCGATATGCTGATTCCCAGGACGAGAGCGAAGCCGCCTTGCCGATCTATGCCGATCGCAATGTCTATTCTCTTCTGCTGAACCTCTCCTGGAACCTCACAAAAAATTTTGAAATATCTGCTTTTCTCCACGTCAACCTCGACCACGATGCGGATATCCAGGGTTCCGATTTTAGCAGCAATCTCTTGAATTTTAAGCTTTCATATCAACTCTGATTTTTATATTTTATTACAATTCACACCTGGTCAAAACATTGAAATAGACACCATCAATGGTGATCGGTTGCCGGATGTTCAACCCCGGGGTGTCATTCGGATTAATTTGAGAGGAACGATCATGTCTTATCGGAATCGCAATCTGATCGCAGGAGTCATTGTTTTTTCACTTGGCGCCGTCAGCCTGTTGCTGCAACTCCAGCCATCGGTTTCTCTCGGATCCCTATTCATCCTATTCGCATGCCTTCTGGCCGCAGCTTTGTTCTACCGGCATTCCCGTCAAAGCGCTGCCCCATCGGCGTCTCGCTTCCCGGCCTTTTTGCTGGCAATCGCTGCACTCTTGATCCTGGTGCAGCTGCTTTTTCCACAGCGATCCGCTTTTTCACTGGCCCTAATTCTTTACGCCTTTTCCGCCTATTTTGCCCACCAATTCACACGTAAGCCGACCAATTGGGCATGGGTTGTGGTCAGCGGTGCGCTTTTTACCGTCGGCACCATTTCTCTGCTCGGCTCATTTTCGCTGCTCTCCGACGCCAACCAACTGGCCGTGTTTTGGTCGGGACTGGCTCTGACTTTTCTGTTTCTTCGGCTGCAGCGCACGCCCAAACAATCGTTTTCATGGACCTGGATGCCGATCATCGGCTTTCTTTTACTCGCTTTTTTCATTCATTTGGGAACCTTTGTCCGACAAAGCGAGGTTTTTGTGCCGATCCTGTTCCTTCTGATCGGAATCGGCTTCATTGTCCAATCCATCCTCAAACATCGCCGCAAAGGCAAAGCCTCGTGAGCCGGCCTGCAAAAAACAATTTTCCCAACATTCCATCCATGGATTCGCTCCTGGCCGAACCAGAGCTCGTTCCTATCCTGGAAATGTTTCAACGGCCGTTTGTCAAAGAGTTTCTCAGCGATACGGTTAAAGAGGTCAAAAGCGAGCTTGTGCAAGAAATGCTAGAGCCTTTGCCGCGAGAAAAGCTGAAAAAAATCATCATCGCACGGTTCATGCGGCGGATCGAGAGCTGGCAGCGCCCGCACTTGCGCCGGGTGATCAACGCCACAGGCATTGTGTTGCATACGGGTCTCGGGCGAGCGCCCTATTCGCAAGCTGCTCAAAAGCAAGTCGCACAAGTGATGCAGGGGTATTGCAATCTGGAAATAGATCTGCAAAGCGGCAAACGAGGAGAGCGAAATGCGCATATCGCCGATCTGCTCTGCCAATTGACCGGTGCCGAAGCGGCGGTCGTGGTGAACAACAATGCCGCTGCGGTTTTTCTGGCGCTCAACACCCTGGCAGAAGGCCGAGAAGCGATCATCTCCCGCGGTCAACTGATCGAAATCGGCGGATCCTTTCGAATGCCGCAAGTCATGGAAAAAAGCGGTGTGATCATGCGCGAAGTGGGTACCACCAATAAAACAAAATTGGGAGACTATTCCCAAGCGATCAATGAAAAAACCGGGGCGATTGTGGTCGCCCACACATCCAATTATCGGGTCATGGGTTTTACCGCTGATGTTGCGCTGGAACACCTTTGTGCACTGGCTGCGGAACGCGGGATCCCTGTCATCCATGACCTGGGTGGCGGAGTGATTTTCGATTTACAAAAAATCGGATTGCCCTACGAACCGCTGGTTCAGGACAGCCTCAAAGCCGGCGCTGCAGTGGTGACCTTTAGCGGAGATAAAATTCTGGGAGGCCCGCAATCGGGTTTGCTGGTGGGGAAAAAAGAGGTGATCGGTCAAATCGCAGCCAACCCTTTGATGCGCGTGCTGCGCTGCGACAAGTTGACCTATGCGGCGCTGGAAGCGACCCTGAGACTGCCTTTTTCTTCAAACGAAACCCGGCTCCGTTCGATCGCCCGTCTTGCCGAACCGACTGAAACAATTGCCGCGCGCGCTCGAACCGTCCAAGACGCTTTAAACGAGTCGTGCGGCGACTGGTTAAAAATCGACTGCATCGAGACGACGTCGCAAACCGGCAGCGGGGCCTTGCCTTTGCACGAACTTGCCAGTGTCGGACTCGCCCTGCAGCCGCGGCAGGGTAGCGCAGCGGAATTGGCCCGGTGTTTGCGCCGGGGATCTCTGCCGATTATCGGTTATGTCAAATCGGAGAGGCTTATCCTGGATTTTCGCACCATCGACACTGAAGAAATAAATGACCTGCTGCAAGCGATAGAGGCGGCCAAAGCAGACGCGGATACCCAAAAAAACGATTAACCGGATTTATGACGATCGCTTTCATAATCGCGTAATGCCCGGCGCAAAATTTTGCCGGCACCGCTTTTGGGCAACGATGGTAAAATTTCCACCCAGCGCGGCACTTTTAATCGACCCAAATGTTGACGGCAAAAAGCAATGATCTCGCGCGGGGTCACCTGCTCCCCCGCCTTGAGCGCGACAAAAGCTTTGACCTGCTCGCCGTGCAGAGTGTCCGCTACTCCGATCACGGCAGCTTCGGCTATTGCTGAATGTCGATAGAGCACGTCCTCGATTTGGCGCGGGTAGACATTGATACCATGAACGATTATCAGATCCTTTGACCGATCGACGATCGTGCAGTAACCCTCCTCATCGATGAATCCCAAATCGCCCGTGCGAAGCCAATCCCCGCGAAAGACTTGAGCGGTTTCCGCAGGCTGATTCCAGTACCCTTTCATCACATTGGCGCCGCGCACGCAGATCTCACCGATCTCTCCAACCGGCAGCACCAGGCCGCCTTCATCCTGTATCTGAATTTCGACATTGGGGATGGGCACGCCCACCGTGCCCATCTTGCGCTTGCCACCGATGGGATTAACGGTCACGACCGGCGAACATTCCGTCGGGCCGTAGCCCTCATAGACCGTCAACCCATAGCGCTCCTCGAACCTCTTTTGCACCGATACAGGCATGGGGGCACCGCCAGTAAGGCAAAAACGCAGCGAAGAGAGATCCGAGCCCTTGCTCTGCGGCAGATTGGTCATCATGGCATACATGGTCGGAACACCGAGAAAAACCGTGGCTTTTTCCTCTTCGATGGTTTTACAGGTACTTTCCGGTGCAAACTGCGGCAGAGCGACAATGGTCGAACCGGCAGCAATCGGGCTGAGAAAACCGACCGTGGCGCCGAAGGAATGAAACATGGGCAACACAGTGATAAAAACGTCCCTCTTTTCCAACAGATGCAAGGCCTGAACCACCGATTCGACATTGGCCAATAGATTGTCGTGGGTCAGCATGGCGCCTTTGGGCAAACCGGTAGTCCCACCGGTATACAAAAGCGCAGCAATCGCGCCATCCCCCTCAGGCATGACCATAAAGGGCGAAGAATCGGCATCATCGACCAATTTTTGCCAGCTCGAAGTACCGGAGAGTTGGGTATCACCAATGCCAATCCAGTCGCGAACGGTTTGTGATTGTTCGCGCACAGCGGCAACAGCTTTTTCCACCACCGCATGATAGATCAGCGTGCGCGTACCCGAATCATCAAGCAGTAAAAGAACCTCCTGCGGATGGAGCAGAAGATTGATCGGCACCACCGTTGCTCCGGTTTTGAGAATGGCAAAATATGAGACCATGAAATGAGGCGAGTTGATGCAATAGAGCGCCACCCGATCGCCTGGTTCAACACCTCGATCATGGAGGGCATGCGCCAGTCGATCACTCATTTCATTCAATTTGGCATAGGTAGTGGAACGGCCCATAAATCGGACAGCCTCTCGTTCGGGATAACGAGCCGTGCTTTCGATCAAAAGCTGAGCCAGGGATGGTTTCATCGGTCTATCTCCGCTGATTTTTGGCCATCAGGCTCGTTACACGCCCCACCCCCACAACTGCAGGAATGGCAGGATTCCCGGCGTTTGTAGCGAGTCAAATAGAGTATAACAGCCATAAAAGAAAAAGCAGCGATTAAAAAAACCAGAGCTACAACATAACCCATCATGACTTTCACCCATATTTAGATTGAATCGTTTACCCAAGATTTTTTGCCAACCACCACCAACACATACCCAGCTAAAGTGGTGTCCGTCGTTGGGACACCAGTGGTTCTTTAGGTATTTGTGGAAATCATATTTTTCACCCTCTGGTCAGCACCGAATCCAGGGTTAACGGAATTCGATCGGCAGTACCAGGTTTAAAAACTGACGTCGCTTAAGGTTGATACGATTCTGATTGAGACGCGGTTTCGCATTCAAAAAGGATTCAGGCCGAGACTGTCGGAAAATGCCGGGGTCATCTTTTCAACCAGATCGTCACCGTCTCTCACGATCAACAGCGCCGCCAGGTTTTCCCGCACGGCCAGTTGATAACCCTCAATCGGTCCGAGAACATCGATGGCAGTGGCCATGGCATCGGCATAAAGGCAGGAAGGATGGACAACCGTTACGGAACCGAGACGATGAGCGATCGGCCGTCCAGTCCGGGGATCGATCGTGTGGGAATAGCGAACGCCGTCGTTCTCGAAATAATTCATATAATCGCCAGAGGTCGCCACGGAGGCATCGGTCAATCGCAGAATGCGCTGAATGCCTCCTTCTTGACGAGGCGAGGCGATCCCAATATGCCATTTTCCGTTATGTGGTCCAGCTCCGCAGGTGCGCACCTCACCTCCGATTTCAACGAAAAAGGCCTCCACAGCAGCTGACTCGAGAAATTCAGCCACCCGGTCCACCGCATATCCTTTGGCAATAGCCCCAAGATCGCACCTCAGATCCCGATTGAGTTTTCGAATAGCGGGCGGTTCCGCACGCACCTGCAGCATGTGATAGCCCACGCGAGCTCGAGCGTACTGAATTTCTGCTTCACTCGGAATGCCCCCTCGATCACCCGAGCCTGAGCCGAAACCCCATAGGTCGACCAGCGGCGCGACGGTGATGTCAAAGGCACCGGTGGATTTGGCGCTGACCGACAGAGCCTGAGCAAACAGCCGTGCCATGGCATCGGAGACGTAGAACCAACCGGTTTGGTTGGAGCGGTTAAACCGTGAAATCACCGATGAATCGATCCAGGTGGACATTTGTTGGTTGACGCTGAAAAGGATTTCCTCGATGCCGTTTTCCAGCCGGTGTTGATCCACAGAATCAGCAACAAAGGCTTTGATCTGATAGGTGGTACCCATGGTCTGCCCATTCGCCGTCCACAAAGGGCGCGGATCGCGCGACCGGCAGGATAAAATCGACAGTATCCCCATGCTGCACAGCATCAAGCGAACAAGGTGTCGCATGACAGAAATCCTCTTGTAAAGGTATTTTTCGCAAGCCACCAGCAGAACAGCTGTATCCGGCTTTTACGCTTGCGATCGCTCGCCTTGAGCCGGAGCAGAGACCAAAGCGCCCGGGCAGCTCGCTCAACCGCCGAAATCGTCGTAGAGAATATTGTCCTGTTCGACACCCAGACTATCCAGCATCTTGAAACAGGCATTGTTCATCATAGGCGGACCGCAAATATAGTATTCACAATCTTCCGGATTGGGGTGCTCTTTTAAATAAGTATCATGGAGAACCTGGTGAATAAAGCCGACCGGCCCGTTCCAGTTGTCCTCCGGCTTGGGTTCCGACAGGGCGACGGTCCAGGTAAAATTTTTGTTTTCCCGAGCCAACTCGTCGTAATCCACTTGATAAAAAATTTCCCGATAGCTGCGCGCCCCGTACCAAAAAGAAATTTTGCGTCGACTTTTCAATCGGCGCAACTGGTCAAAAATATGCGAACGCATGGGCGCCATTCCGGCACCGCCACCGATGAACACCATTTCGGCATCGGTGTCTTTTGCGAAAAATTGGCCGTAAGGCCCGGAAATCGTCGCTTTGTCGCCTGGTTTGAGATTGAAAATGTAGGAAGACATCTTGCCCGGCGGCACATTGGACATCCGCGGTGGCGGTGAAGCAATGCGCACGTTGAGGATAATTACCCCTTTTTCCTCGGGATAATTGGCCATCGAATAAGCACGCACCACCGGTTCATCGACTTTGGAAATATATTGCCACATCTGGTAATGATCCCATTCATCGCGGAATTCGGTCTCGATGTCGAAATCCTTGTAATTGACGGTATGAGGCGGAGCCTCGATCTGTATGTAACCACCTGCGCGAAAATCTACGTTTTCACCTGAAGGCAACTCGAGCACCAGCTCTTTGATAAAAGTCGCGACATTGTGGTTGGAACGAACCGTGCATTCCCATTTTTTGATATCAAATATTTCGGGCGGTACCTGAATTTTAAGGTCACCCTTGACCGCAACCTGACAGGAAAGTCGATATTTCTCGCGAATTTCCCGGCGATTGAGCTTGGACGTTTCGGTAGGCAGGACGTCGCCACCGCCATCGGCGATGATCAGTTTACACTCGCCGCAGGTCCCGCCACCACCGCAGGCGGAAGGGACATAGATCTTGTGATCGGCCAAAACGTTCAAAAGCTTACCACCGATGGGAACATCGAGTGCCCGTTCCTCATCATCGTTGATAAGAATTTTAACTCGCCCACTGGCAACAAGTTTGGATTTTGCCAATAGAATCAAAAAAACCAAAAACAACACAATCACCGTGAACATTCCAACGGCAAGGAAAATCAGGTTAAGGCCCGTCATTCAGCAATCCCCTACAATTGGATTCCGGAAAACAGCATAAAAGTAATGGCCATCAAGCCTACGGTTATAAAGGTAATACCCAAACCGCGCAATCCCTTGGGAACGTCGCTGTAGCGCATCTTTTCGCGGATGCCCGCCAAAGCAATGACCGCCAGAGCGAAACCTGCTCCCGAGCCAATACCAAAGACGACGCTTTCGGCAAAAACATAATCGCGTTCGACCATAAAAAGGGATCCACCCAGAATCGCGCAATTGACTGTTATCAAGGGAAGAAAAATACCCAGCGCGTTGTAGAGTTTGGGCACGTACTTGTCCAAAACCATTTCGAGGATCTGCACCATCGAAGCAATGACACCGATATAGGTGACCAGGCCGATAAAGGTCAGATCGACATTCGCAAGCCCGGCCCAGGAAAGTGCTCCTTCGCGGAGAACAAAATTGTAGATCAAATTGTTGACCGGCACCGTAATCGATTGCACCACAACCACGGCGATGCCAAGTCCAATCGCGGTCTCGACGCGCTTGGAAACCGCCAAAAAGGTACACATCCCGAGAAAGAGCGCCAGGGCCATATTTTCGATAAAAATCGATTTGATAAACAGACCAAGATAATGCTCAACCATTTTATTCCTCTTCGACTTGTTCAGGTTTCCAGGTTCGAATGATCCAGATGAGGAAGCCGATCAACAAAAAGGCGCTAGCCGGCAGAACCAGTAGGCCGTTCGGCAGGTACCAGCCGCCTTCGGTGGTCGATTTTAGTACCACCATCCCCAAGAGTTTGCCGGAACCCAACAATTCGCGCACAAAACCGACCGACAGAAGAACAAAAGAATAGCCCAAACCGTTACCGATTCCATCGAGAAAACTCGTCAATGGGGGATTTTTAAGAGCAAAGGCTTCGGCCCGTCCCATGATAATGCAATTGGTGATGATCAAACCGACGTAAACCGAGAGCTGTTTGCTGATATCAAAAGCGAAGGCCTTGATGAACTGGTCGGCAATAATCACCAGGGATGCGATGATGGTCATTTCCACCAGAATGCGAATGCTGGTGGGAATGTGGTTGCGAATGAGGCTGACCGCCAAATTCGAAAAAGAGACCACAAAAATAACAGCGAGGGCCATCACGATCGAAGTTTCCAGTTTGGAGGTGACAGCCAGCGCCGAGCAAATCCCGAGAATTTGACGCGCGATGGGATTGTCATTGAAAATCGGATCGAGCAGGATTTTTTTAGCTTTGCTCATCGGCCATTTCCTCCCTCAGCTTGTCCAGATAGGGGCCGTAGCCATTCTCCCCGAGCCAAAATCTGACCAGTTGATCCACTCCCCGTGTGGTAATAGTCGCTCCGGAAAGTCCATCGACTTTATGCTCTGCCCCCGGGGCGCTCGAGTCCACTTGACCCTTGATCACCTCGATAACGACCCGACCCTGGTCGTCAAAAGCTGCCTTACCCTGCCACTGCGCCTTCCATTGGGAATTGTCGACTTCGCCGCCCAGTCCCGGCGTTTCGCCATGTTCGTAAAAGGTAAATCCATCGATGGTCTTTAGATCCCGGTTGAGCGCAAGAAATCCGTACATGGTCGACCACAGGCCTTTGCCGTAAACCGGCAGGATGGTTTTCTGTGTCTGTCCTTGCTTAACCACTGGGTAGATCGCCATAAACCGGGGTTTGCGCTTGATTTGCGCCGCGTCTTTATCCGCCGGCACCCGTGTCCCCAACTCGTTGTCCATTGCAACGGCTCGAATGTCGAATGTCTCCACATTTAAAAGATCCGACATCGATGGGTCGACGGTCTCGCCGGTTTCGAGCTCGATGATCCGGGGACGAATGAATTCCCGATAAGTCGCCGATATATCGATATCTTTGGAATAAAGATCGGCCGCCTGCAAAATATTTTTGAATTTATCCCGTTTCCGGTTCTCTTTTTGAATTTTGCTCAACGAAACCGCCGCTGTCGACACCAGTATTGAACAAACCAGACAGACACCCAGCGCCACCGCCAGCGTTTTTCGCGTGCTATCTTCCGACATTGCGCACCAGCCTCCTCTTGATATTTCTCTGGATAAAAATCCGATCGATAATCGGCGCAAAAACATTCATAAAAAGGATGGCCAGCATCACACCTTCGGGAAAAGCGGGATTGATCACTCGAATCATCACCGCCAAAACACCGATCAGCCAGCCGTAGATCCATTTGCCTGCATCGGTAACCGCCGCACTGACCGGATCGGTGGCCATGAAAACTGTGCCAAAGGCAAAACCGCCGAGCACCAGGTGCTGAAGCGGTGTCACCTGAAACAGAGGATTGGATGAGCTGCCTGCGACATTCATCAAGAGCGCAGTCGTTGCCATACCGAGTACGGTCGCCAGCATAATGCGCCAGGAGCCAACACCTGTGAGGATGAGCACCGCGGCGCCAATCAGACAGGCAAGAGTCGATGTTTCTCCCATGGAACCCGGAATAAACCCCAGAAAAGCATCCCAATAGGAAACACTCAGATCGAGCAGGGGATCTGCCAATTCAGCCAGAGGTGTGGCGCGGCTGACACCGTCCACCGCTACCCATACTTTATCCCCCGATATCTGAGCCGGATAGGCAAAAAACAAAAAGACGCGCGCCGTCAGGGCCGGATTGAGTACATTCATACCCACACCGCCGAAAACTTCTTTGCCGATCACCACCCCGAAAGAGATCCCGACGACCACCTGCCACCAGGGAATATCGGGCGGGAGAATCAGAGGAAAAAGCAAGCTGGTGACCAGGAATCCCTCGGCCACTTGATGCCGGCGCACGCTGGCGAACAGGACTTCCCAAAAGCCGCCGGCAGCCAGGGTAATGAGATAGACCGGGAAAAAATAGAGCGCCCCGTGTAGAACGTTGGCCAGAATACTCTCCGGCGTCACGCCGACCCCGAGAAAGCTCAAAATCGCCCCCCGCCAACCAAGGATTTCGGTGCGACCCAGTTCTGCCAAAACAAGATTGGCCTGCAGTCCCGTGTTGTACAGCGCCATGAGTACGGCCGGAATCAGGGCGACGACTACCGTCATCATCATCCGTTTGAGGTCCAGGCCGTCCCGAACGTGCGAAGCGTGTGTGGTTACCCGGCCGGAGGTGTATAAAAAAGTGTCGAGCGCCTCGTATAACGGATGCAAGCGTTCCAGCTTGCCGCCTTTGTCGAAAAGCTGTGCCTGTTTATCGAGAACTCGTCGTAAGAGTTTCACTAGCCTTCCTTTTCGATTGTGTTCAAAGTATTCCTGAGATTCGCTCCATGATCAATTTTGGATGGACAGACATAGGTGCACAAAGACAAATCCTCTTCATCCAGTTCCAAACAGCCCAGTTTTTCCGCTTCGTCGACATCATTGACCGCCAGCGCACGCAACAAAAAAGTAGGCAAGATGTCGAGGGGCATGACCTTTTCATAGCTGCCGATGGGTACGATGGCGCGCGGACCGCCGTTCAGAGCTGTGGTCAAATTCAGCATCCGTTTGTAGAACAATTTTGACAAAACAACATTCTTAACTGAATGGATCCGAGTCATTGGTCCCAGCCAGCCGAGAAAGTGTCGCTCACGACCTTCGGGCAGGACTGATATCTGCTGATGATACCGCCCGAGAAATGCGCGCTGTGCGTGAGCGCAACGGCCCTGCAGCACCGATCCTGAAATGACTCTAAATTCGCCGTCCTTTACTTCCCCTTGCAAAATATCCTGCAAATCCGCACCTCGCCGAGTGGCGATCAAACGAGGCTTTTTGATTCCGGTTCCGCTCAGTGCAACCACGCGTTTCATATCCAGATGCCCGGTGCGGAAGAGATGACCGATCGCCAGCAGATCCTGCGCGGTGATGGACCAGACCTGCTTGGTGCGAGAAACCGGATCGAGAAAATGGATGTGGGTGCCGACATTGCCCGCCGGATGTGGTCCCGCGAATTCAACGATCTTGATTCTATCAGTCTCACCTAACGCTATCTCGGTTTGGGGATCTTTGCAGACATACAACACGCCGCCGGTCAGGCGAGAGACAACCGTCACACCCATTCGCAAATCGTCCTCTCGACCATCGAGAATCATCTTCATCTGCGGCGCCAATGGCTGGGTGTCCATCAAATTGATGAAAATCGCATGAGGATTATCATCCGGATCGGCAACTTTGCTGAAAGGACGAGCGCGAAAGGCCTGCCATTCGCCGGACTCGATCAAGCGATCAATGACCTGGTCGCGCGCCATTTTTTCCACCTTTTCTGCGCTCGAGGATGAAAACACCTCCTCTTTATCCCCGGTCAATTCGATTACCAGAGAGAGAAAGAAACGCTTTTCCCCGCGGTTAATCGCAACCACAGTACCGCATCCAGGCGAGATGTAGCGAATACGCGGAGATTTTTTATCGGTAAAAAGGAGTTGTCCCAACTTGACCGAATCGCCGACCTTGACGTGCAAGGTCGGCCGCATGCCAACATAATCCTCCCCCAGCAACGCCACCCGTTTGGGATTCTTGGTCTCTGCGATTCGTTGTTCAGGTTGTCCGTCGATCGGCAGGTTCAATCCTTTTTTGATGCGAATGGTATTCATGATCGCCCTTTTCCATTGTTGGATCAACAGGGTTGGTAATCAACCGGTTCTGCAAATGCGTCGGCGTTCAAAGATCGATCGAGTCGGATCCAGGGTTTTATTCGTAAATCTTTTACAACAGCAGGCAATTCGCAAAACCGATACCGGAAATAACAATCATTTTTGGGCAGCCTGGCGGGAATGCCGCCCCCGGCATGAACGAAAATTAGCAAATCGACTGAGCAAAAACAACGCCTTTTTTCACATTTTTCAACTTGTTGCCGGGTTGTCATCAAGACCCGCAAGGGCTCGCCCACCCATTTTTTTCCATGACGAAACAGCCAACAACCGGAAGCTATTCCAATCGTTTACCATTATTAAGGCGTCCATTCAGCTATCAGATTTAGCGGTACAAGGGGTGTGACTTAGAAAATTGTTGCAAAAGGGAGAGATTTGGACTATTTTCCCCAACTGGTGTCCCAAACGGGGACACCAGTGATAATGCATAATCAAATAATTGGCTATGTAGGGTTTTGTTCGGGCTGAGGCCCGGACAACCGTGGCTAAACCATGCGTCTGAAATCTGTTTTGAATTGGAATAATTTTCGCCATATTTTAACCCTCAACCTGTGTGTCGATTGGCGAA
Source organism: Candidatus Zhuqueibacterota bacterium (assembly GCA_016929055.1). GTDB lineage: Bacteria > Zhuqueibacterota > Zhuqueibacteria > Residuimicrobiales > Oceaniaggregativiventaceae > Sulfursilanivivens. Next base: position 555 of record JAFGJN010000277.1, on the reverse strand, counting down.
AAAACAATTCAAATCATTTGAAGGTCAAGCCGCTTACGGTCTCGGTGCTGAAAAAAGCCGAAAACCAATGGAGTATTGAATGGCCGAAAGGCTGAGCATTCATCCGGATAACCCCCAAAATCGTCTGATACAAAAGGCGATTCAGGTCCTTCAGCAAGGCGGTCTGATCATCTATCCCACCGACACGGTTTATGGACTGGGTTGCGATTTGTTCAACAAACGGGCTATCCAAAAGATCTATCAGATCAAGGGCAGCGACAAGCGAAAACTGTTGAGCTTTATCTGCCCGAATCTTAAAGAGATTTCCCGCTATGCGCATGTTTCGACACCCTCTTATAAACTCATGCGCCGGTATACACCCGGCCCCTATACCTTTATCCTGGAAGCTAGTCGCCTGGTCCCCAAAATCCTGTTAGAAAAACGGCGTACCGTAGGAATCCGAGTGCCAGACAATACAATCTGCACCCAACTTTTACTCGAGTTGGACAAGCCGATCATCAGTACCAGTGCTTGCCTGCCCGAACAAGACTATATAACCGATCCGGACCTTTTATG
>JAFGJN010000276.1 GCA_016929055.1 Candidatus Zhuqueibacterota bacterium | reverse complement strand
GTGATCAGCACGTCGCCGATGCTGCGATGCTCGTCGAACCAATTGAGGGCGCTGTCGATTTTTTCGCGCGATGCAAGCGCCTTGGGATCGAGGACGCGATCGATCTCCCAGTTGCGCTGACAATAGACGCAGATTTGGGCGCAGGTGTTGAAGGGTTTGAGAATCGAGATGATCGGGTAGCGCCGGGTGACGAGATCGACAGGAGAGGTGTCGTGCTCACCCATGAAATCAAAGGTGGTGTCGCGTTCGGACTGGTGCTCGGCCATCTTGTCGACATACTCCTTGGGCGGAATGACCTGTGCCCGAATGGCATGATCGTAACCGATCGACAACTTGCGGTCCATCAGGCTGAGATAATAGGGGGTGATGCCGAACGCGATATGGTGTTTGACCGCTTTGGCGACCGCTTCTTTTTGCTCGGCGCTCAACTCGATCAGATCGAGCAAGGGCTGGGCATCCTTGATGACTTTATTCAATTGCCAGCGATGGTTTTGCCAGTCTTGCTCGCTGCCGCCGAAATAGCGGAGAATGCGCGCTTTGTTTTCCTGCCGCCATGATATGACTTCCTCTTCCAAACCGGAAGGGAATTTTTTGAAATATTTTTTAACGCTGGACCCCAAGTCGTCCAGGATTTCCGTTCGCGCTTCCGCCGCCTCTTTTCCCTTGAGCTTGAAAAAGTCGGGTATGCCCTTGCGAACCTGGGCATCTTCGAGATAGATATGCGACTGTCCGATCACACCGCGAAAGAGGTTGATAAATTCGAGTAAAAAACCTACAGAGATCGGGGTTTCGAGTTCTGCTTCTTTGTCCTGCGCCAATTTCCACAGCGCATCGAGCGCGGAAAATTCGGTGCGAAACTCGTTGATCGGACCGATGATGCTCTTGAAAACGCGGATGCATTCGCGTACGGTCGATTTTTCCAGAATATGGAGATCGTTGTCGAGATCAAAAACCCGGCGTTCTGCTTTTTCCAGATAGCCATAAAGCGCGTCGCGGGCTTGCTCTGGATCGGCGGCATTTTTCAGCAGAGCATAAATATCGGGATTTGAATCCCAGAGCCGCTGCAGATAGCCCTGATAATCGACGGTAAACTGGGGCTTGAACAAACTGAGCTCGTCGGTGAAAATATCGTCGAGCAACCGGGTTCCGACCCATTTGTGTTTGCTCAGAGTTTCGGCGGTGGTTTGTGGATCGTTATTTTGCCGAGCAGAGTTCATGGCGTCCTCCTCAGCCATTGATTCGGTGCCCAAAGGGATGGTTCGAAAATTGCGGGAGCAGGACGATACCTGTCAAGTGAATGCCTTTTTTAATTAACTGGTTTAGGCTGCAAGAAGCAAGAGCAAAATTTATTTTTCGCCAGCCAAGCTTTTGCATCGAGATAGAGGAGGGGGAGGTCTCCCCCTGGCTTCGGCCTCATCGGGTGGGCACCGTACCGCATGGATTCTGATGGCTAGACGATTCAGGTCAACCCGTTTATAAGCCCCCTATGTGCCCACCCTGCGGGCTCCTTCGCCACTCGTGGTTTAATTGTTGCTCAGCCCCGCTCTGGTGCTGAAAAAAACGGCAACAAAGTCACCGCAACAGCAACAGCGCACGGGTCTGCCGTTCATTTTGCGAGTGGATATGGACAATATAGATTCCCGAGGGCAGGGGTTTGCCCTGCACATCCGTGGCGTTCCAGACGATTTGGTGCCGACCGGGATCGCGTGTGTCGTCCAGCAAACAGGCGATCTGTTCGCCTCGCAGATTCGTGATATCGATCCTGACCCGCTCTCGATTCGCAAGCTCAAAGGATAAAACCGTTCGCTGGTTGAACGGGTTGGGGAAATTGGGCAGCAGCACAAAGCTTTTCGGTTTGTTTGAGCTGATCGCTGTCGCCACTCCGGTCGAGCCGCTGAATTCAAAAGGACCGATATCCGGACAAGCTCCCTGGGGAATCGGCTGACCATCGAAATCGGTTTGCAAATCTGTCGCAATTCCCGCATCGATGCACGGCGAACCGGCGGCAAGTCGATAGGTGCCGCCCTTCGGGTCGACAAGGAGCGGATCCGCAGCGATGGTGCCGCCAAATGTGTTCTGGTTGTGGCCGTCCAGGCGCTGCAGCTCTTCTACAGTGAGATTGGCACCGCGATAGCGCACCGTGCGGGCCGCTTCCGGGTTGTAAATACAGTTGTTTTGAAAGGTGTTGCGGTAGATCGATTCATGCGTGTCGATCACCAGTGCGCAGTGATCGAGCCCATCGCGGGAGCGCGTGCCGCAGCGGTAGAGAATATTGTTGCGCACGAGATTGTCGCGCTTGTCGTTGACATCGGCGCGCAATCGGATGCCCGCTTCTTCGCAGTCGATGATGAGATTGTGGTCGATGCTGTTGTGGTGACAGACGGCGTTTTCGCCATAGCCCTGCAGGTCGATCCCCTGCGCGGTGCCGCCGTTCTTGACCGGCGAGTTGCGCACACCGGCAATGATGTTGTGATGAACGCGATTGTGGTTGCCGTTGATCTGGTTGCGCACCGTGGTGTTGTGAATGATATTGTAGGCGAATTCGTTGTGATGGCACTGATTTTCCCATCCGTCGGTGCCGATGCCGCGCATATACGAAAGGTTTTCCCCGCTGATCAAATTGTCAAGGATTCGGTTGTTGTAAACGCCGCTGGTGCCGGTGCGGTTGGCATAGAGATAGACGCCGCAGTGGCCCCAATCCAGGATCGTATTGTTCTGAATCAGACAATCAAAGGCGCCGTGATTGATGAGGACGCCGTCTTCGACGCCGCGGAATTCCGGCGGACCGTATTCAAAATGGAATCCCGAGTCGATGCGATTGTCGACCACCTGGATGTCGTGCGACGCTACGCCATCCTGATCGCTGATATGTACGCCCATGCGCGCACCGAGCCCGAACCGGCACTCGCGAATGGCGATATGCTGACAGCCCCAGATCGCCACGGCGTGGCCCGATCCGCCGCGAATATCGAGATCGCTCACCTCGATGTGGGACTGTTTTTTGAAAAACAAGGTATTGTAATGGCGATTGCCCTGCAGGGAGTGAAAAACCGCAGCCGGATTGCCGGCGGCGGAAAAAAGATAGAGCCGGCCATCCTCAAAGGCCCAGCCGTGTTCACCGCCATCGATCTTGTCCGGATCGTCGGTTCGCAACTTTTCCTGTCCATCGATCCACAGCCGCCGGGGATCGCTCGGCCAGGTCAGGGCATAGACCGACTGGCGCACCAGCGACCACTTTTCCGCCTCTTGCCATCCTGTCAGTTCATCGACGGCGGTGAGAACCGGCTTGTCGCCTGTCCCGTAAGCGGCGATAACGATCGGTTTGCCGGGTGTCCCGCTGGCGGTGAGATAGACCGAACCGCGAAATACCTCGCCCCGCTTGAAGCGGATCGAGTCGCCGGGTGCAAAGATGCGGTTGCTGATCTTTTCCGCACTTTTCCAGGCCGCATCCGGCGAGCGGCCGAGATTCGTGTCGGTGCCGCCGGTGGCGTCCAGATAATAGGTCGTCGCCTGGGCGCTGGCCCAAAAGCAGAGAATCGCAGGGAGAAACAGCCGTGCACGGCGGGTGAGCGCACGGTGGAAAAGACGGTTCACTGTGACCCTGATTTTGTTGATCCATTCAATAATTTTTTTCTCCGTATTTGTAAAGGCGGTAACTCGAACTGTCCTGTACAAAGAAAAAATTATACATCCGATTGACATTGATTTCCTTGTACAGGTCATCTTTGGCAACAGCATAACGATAGATCAGGGCCTTCCAGGTTTCCCCTGAATCGCTGTGTACAAGAGAAAATGCCGCCCAGAATCGAGCGGAGCGAGACCCCGCAGGCCGCCGTTCTTACGGCCGAGGAGGCTCGCAAAGCCGCCGCAGGATCCCGGATTGCGCCCGCGGAAAACGAATTTTTGCTGCAAAAAAATCCAAACTCTATGCAGCGATCGATCCTATAAATCCGTGCGCGCAAGCCGGAGCCGGAGGCGATAAAACGAATAATCCGATACCAGGGTAAAATAATCGGGTT
>JAFGJN010000275.1 GCA_016929055.1 Candidatus Zhuqueibacterota bacterium | reverse complement strand
TGATCGCTGCCGCTGCCGGCATAGAACAACAACACCACCACTGCAATGCGCAGCGGCAAGAGGGGCACGAGTTCCTGCAACCGGCTTTGACGCACCCATTCTCGCTCCAGTGCCAGCCAGTCGCTGAATTGCTGCAGATGTTCCAGCATCATGGCCAGAATCAAACGGGCCAGATCCGCCAGCTCGTTCTTACCCAAAAGTTTGTTGGCCTCCAGTCCCAGTCGCGCATCGGTTTGACTTGTCGCCAGATCGCTGATCAGCGTCCGCAGCAGATCGCTCTGGACTTGCCAATCGATCGGTTCCGAATCCGGCGCCAGGATACGCGCCAGCTCCAAAGCGCGGTGTTTTTGCGTGCCCAGATCGGCTGCCGCATAAAGGTCGTAAACCGGCATGTTGAGGCTGTACCAGCGGTTTTGAGGATCGGGATTCCCCTCTGTTTTTTCAACTGCGTCGAGATAAATTTGCTCAAAATCCAGATAATGCACCGGATCCAGATTGTATCGCACCAGGGCATCGAGCCAGGAATCTTCGAGCCACTCCAATTTCATCTCTTGGGATTTTTGTACCCAATCTCGGCTGCTTGCTACGTTTCCGAGGCGGTACGCGGCAAGGGCGGCAAGGAAAACGGTTTCTCCCTCCAGCGGTTCTCTTTTCAGCGCTTGTTCAAAAGCACGTCGCGCGAGTTCCGGATCGCCAAGAACGAGATGGGCTTCGGCGATTTCCCGTTCCGACGCCGGTACGGCTGTGGAGACGAGGGTGCGATAATCCTGCAGAGCTGCTTCTGTATTTTCGGCAGCCATTCGACAGCGGGCACGCCAGAGCAAGGCAGGAGAATGATCGGGGTTTTCCCACAGGATTGCTTCAAGCAAGGGCAAAGCGCTTGCCGCATCGTTTTTTTCCAAATGTGAGCGCGCTTTTGCCAGATCTTTTTTGAAATCAATCGAAAGGGTCATTTAATTGTTATCCAATGTTAAACCGAGTTTTCTAGACGATTTCTAAAACAGACATTCCGTCAGCAAATTTTGACAATTTTTCGATTCAATCATCGCACTGAATGGCGAAAGATTATCCGCACCGTATCCTCTTGAAAAAGATCACCGCGATTGAGTGATTTCGGCGATGATCAGACCGGTAAGGTCGACCAGGGTCCGAGTGCTCTGTTTAGCATCGGTCTCGCCCTGGGAAAGAATGACCAGGGCAAAGCGCCGGCCGTCGGCCAGCGTGAGAATGCCGCTGTCGTGGTTGATGGCCGTGATAGAACCGGTCTTGCCGGCCCACCTGGCATTTGGCGGTAATCCGGCGGCAATGCGGTCGCGGTACTTTTGCCGCGCGAGAATCGCCCGCATTTCCGCGCAGGATTTGGCCGAGGCAGCGCGATCCTGCGCGATGGCCTTATACAGCTGCAGCAGACTGAAGGCGTCGGTGGTGTTGTTCAATCCGGCTTCATAGGCTTTGAGATCCATCACGCCTCGCCGCACATGCAATCCACCGGCGCCCAGGCTCTTGAGCATTGCCGCAATCGATTCCGGTGTCAGCTCTTCCATCAAGAGGTTGGTCGCGAGATTGCTGCTGATGGTGATCATCTGCTCCACCAACTCGCGCCGGGTCATTCGGCCGCCCAGGGCGCGAACGGTTGGATCCTTGGATTGGGGGTCGATTTGCAGAGAAAAAAAGGACGAATCGACCAGGCTGCGGAAGCGGTTGTGGACGCGAATCGAGTCGTCCAGACCGCCCAGACCGCGTTCGGCGCGGCGAAACACCTCCACCATCACCGCTGTTTTCATCGTGCTTGCTGCATGGTGGGTTTGGAAAGCATTGATCAGCAGGTTTTCGCCGGTTTCAAGATCGCCCAGAGCCAGCGAATAGTCGCCTTTTTTCGATCGCAAACGATCCTCTAGTTTTGCCTGGAGATCAAGGAAACGCCCATCGGTTTGTGGTGTGGAAAAGGAGCGACATGCCGCCATAAGAATCCCCACTGTAACAAGCAAATCAATTTTTAGAATACGGAAAGTATTCAAACGAGATTGTGGCATCGTGGATCCCGATCTATTTCAGGTTTTCCGGATTCAGCGCTTGCAGCTCCTTCGGCACAAAGCGACCATCCTTGCGGATCAATTCACCGTCGAATCGAATTTCCCCGCCGCCGTATTCCGGTGTCTGGATGCAGACCATATCCCAGTGCACCTGGGAGCGGTTGCCGTTGTCCGCCTTTTCATAGGCTTCGCCGGGGGTAAAGTGAAAGGAACCGGCGATTTTTTCGTCAAAAAGGATATCCAGCATGGGTTCGGTTATATAGGGATTGAGCCCGAGTGCAAATTCGCCGATGTAACGGGCGCCCGGATCTGTGTCGAGAACGGCGACGAGTTCGTCGCTTTTGCTGGATGTAGCCTCGACAATTCTGCCCTTTTTAAAAACCAGGTGAATGTTCTCGTGCACAACGCCCTGATAGATCGTACGCGCGGTATAGGTCAGCTCGCCCTCGACCGAGTCGCGAACCGGAGCGGTATAGACTTCGCCGTCCGGTATGTTGCGCTCGCCGGCGCATTTGACCGATGTCATTCCGGCGATGGAAAAGGAGAGATTCGTTCCCGGACCTTGAATCTCTACTTTGTCCGCTCGGTCTATCCGCTGCACCAGAGCATCCATGGCACCGGACATACGGCCATAATCCAGGGTACAGACGTCAAAATAGAAATCCTCAAAGGCTTCGGTGCTCATCATCGCCTGCTGCGCCATGGAGGGATGCGGCCAGCGCAAAACCACCCATTTGGTCCGGGACACACGGATGTCGAGATGCACCGGCTTCCACCAGTGCTGTTGATAGAGCTTCATGCCCGCATCGGGCACATCGGCCAATTCGGTGATGTTGTGGCTGCCGCGCAGAGCGATATAGGCGTCCATTTCCGCCATGCGCTCCGCTTCCCATTTGCCGGCCAGCTGCATAGCGGTCTCACTCTCCTGGCAATAGAGCTCGCGCAAAAGCGTGTTCTGTTTAACGGTGGTAAACACCTGGCCGCCGGCTTTGCGCGCTCGGCGGATGAGGGCCACCACCATCTCTGCGGGAATATCGATTGCCTCGATCAACAATTTTTCACCGGTTTGCAGTCGGGTCGAATGGCGGATCAGAACATCCGCCAGTTTATCATAGCGTGGATCTTTCATGATCAAAACTCCTTTCGTGATGCATGGGTGCCACATTCGGGGGACCCCACACACTTTTATTCATATCAAAACAGCGAGAATTTTTATGTAAAACAGATCGGATTTGCCATTTTCCCGGTTGGAAAAAGTTTTTTTTATTTCAGGGTAAATCATGCGACTGGAACTGTTTTGGACAGGAATGTCCACGATGTTATTTTTTAATATAGGAAAGATCGGCTCTTTTGTCAACGATAAGTGAAAAAGCCGCGACTTGAAAATGTATGGAAAGGATCGGGTTGCGGTTAAGAATGTAAACAATCCAGTTGCAACGATCAAATCGAACAAAAGAAATCAGAAAATGAATCGGCAATCGTCTTTTTGGGTTTTGTTACCGTTTGGGATGAGTACGGCAATCGGATTTCCTCTTGTTTTTTAGCCATGATTTTCTTACACTGGCCAAAACCCAAACGGGGAGCCTGTGCGATGAAAAAGGAATGTCCCTCATGTGCGATGGAAATCGATCAAACCGACGAGGTTTGCCCGATCTGCGGCTACGAGTTTCCTCAGTCCAGGCGTTTGATCAAACCGGTAACATGGGTTCTGGTTTTGCTTCTTCTTTTGCCGTTCATCCGTCTTGTGCTGCGGCTTTTAATCCGTTTAATCGAATAACTTTTCATCGCGAAATCGAGCAAACGAAAGAGGTCCCGGGTTAGACAAATGAAATCCGGGTCGAAATGGAGGAAAGGATATGTCTATGTCGAGAAAAGAGTTTTTGCGCACCACCGGGAAAGGCCTGGTTGCGGCCGGTGCCATGGCTGCAGCCGGCAGCGGTTCGGGTTATGCGGCCGGATCCCGGCCTTTTTCGAATGGTGGCTTTAAGGTTGATTACAAGTATAAACGCTTGACCCTCAAACACGCCTGGACCATCGCCCGCAACACCAGCACCTACAAGGACAATGTTTTTGTGCGTTTGGAAAAAGACGGTATTGTCGGCCTGGGCGAGGCAGCGCACAACGTGCGTTACGGCGAAACCCTGGAATCGACCTATGAAACCATCGAAAAAGCCAAGCCACTGTTTGAAATCACCTCACCCTGGCATTTCGTCGATCTGGGCGAAAAGCTGCAAAAGGTCTGCGAAGGCCAGACCGCGGCCAAGGCGGCGTTGGATATGGCTCTGATGGATTGGATTGGCAAAGCCCTGGAGATTCCCTATTATCGCCTGTTGGGACTGGATGCAAAAAAAGCACCCCAGACCACGTTTTCCATCGGTATCGACACGCCCGAGGTGATCCGGCAAAAGGTCCGAGAAGCCGAACCCTATCCCCTGCTCAAGATCAAACTCGGCAAGGATAACGACAAGGAAATCATGGAGGCGGTGCGCGCTGAAACCGACAAGACCCTGCGGGTCGACGCCAATGAAGGATGGAAAGACAAAGAAGAGTGTCTGCGCGAGATCGAATGGCTGGCCGAGAACGGCGTCGACGTGGTGGAGCAGCCCATGCCGGTCGAGATGCTGGAAGAGACCGCCTGGGTGCGCGAACGGTCGCCGATTCCGGTAATCGCCGACGAATCGGTAAAGCAGGCCTCCGATATTCCCAAACTGGCCCAGGCCTTTGACGGCATCAATATCAAGGTTGACAAAGCCGGCGGATTGCAGGAAGCCCTGCGCATGATCTGGATGGCGCGTTCACTCGATATGAAAATTATGCTCGGCTGTATGGTCTCCAGTTCGTTGTCGATTACCGCCGCCGCACATCTGTCGCCGCTGGTCGATTACCCCGATCTGGACGGCCATCTGCTCATCTCCAATGATCCGTTTCAGGGCGTCGAGGTGCGCGACGGCTGGTTGATCCTGCCCGATCGCTCGGGACTCGGCTGTTTGGGCGAATTTTGAGTCAAAGGAAACCGAGCGGTGGCAGAATTCGGCCTTCCGATAAGCATCCTCAATCCTGAATGTTTAACCGATTGCTTTATACCGAGTCCTGTCCGTCACCGCTCTGCTGATTATCGAATACAGATCCTTTTATCCTTTTTTTAAATGCCGCGAACAATCAGTCCCCAGCTTGTCGAACTTTTGATTTTTGGTGTGTCGTCCATTTGTTACAATCGTGCGGTTCGAAAAGCTATTTTGGTCAAGGAGCAAAACGAGCGAAACGGTCTGGATCCGGGTCGACGCACAACAACTCGTGTGAGCGAAACGCGGTATCCCGAATATCGAAAACGGTGGTAGGAGGTGGGCCTGGCCTCTTTTATGCGCTTTTTAGACGGTCTGCCCGCTTGAGGTTTATTATGCGTGCATACCGCCGTCGATGAGGATGTTTTCGCCGGTGATATAGGCCGAGGCCGGTGAGGCGAGAAAGACCACCAGGCCTTTGATATCATCGTGCTCGGCCATGCGGCCCACCGGAACCTTGCGGCTGTAATTCTGAACAAAGCGCTCGGCCTGACCGGCATAAAGTCCGCCTGGGCTGATGCAATTGACCCGGATTTTCTTCTCCGCCAGCACCCGCGCCAGATAGCGGGTGAGAGCGATCATTCCGCCCTTGTGGAAAAAATAGTCGGGCATGGGGATGCCCATATCGGTTCCTTCATAGTTGGAGAGATCCGGCCCGAATAGCCCCATCATCGAGGCGATATTGATGATCGTTCCGCCGCCGCTTGCGGCGATCAGCTCAGCTGTTTCGCGGGTAAGGTCAAAAAGGCCAGTGGCATTGATCCGCATCGATTCTTCCCAATCCGAAAGCGGCGAATCGTAGCTTTTCATCGGCCGCGCCACAGCGTTGTTGACCAGTACATCCAGCCTGCCAAAGCGACCGCGGATGTCCTCCAAGAGCTGCACGACCGAGTCGTGTTGCCCCTGATCGACCTGCAGAGCGTGTACTTGCAATCCGCGCCCGCGGAATTCAGCGGCCAGCTCTTCTCCCGCTGCCCGGTTGCGCGAGGCGGTGATGATGGTGGCGTCCGCCTCGGCCAGCGCCTCGACAATGGGTCGGCCGTAGCGGCCGGCACCGCCCGTCACCAATACAATTTTATCCTTTAAACTCAACAAATCTTTGACGTTCATGTTGCGCCTCGCGGTTTTGGTTTGTCGGTGCGAACGCGTTGCACTTTATTTTCAGGATTCTCTGTCTCTTTAGGCCCGTCTGGGCGCTTGACCGTCAACACACAGCGGGCCTGGTGGCAGCGGCTGAGGTCGATGTCGTACTCGTAGCCGAGCGGCTCCAGCACTCGGCGGTAGAGAACATCGCAATGGCGGCAATAGTCGGGATAGGGAGCGATAGTCTCGCTCTCGAGCAGACGCGCCATGCTGGGACAGCGGCGCATTTCGATTCGAAACAAACCTGCGTCTTCATCCAGAGTCATGCGAAAATCCGCCGCTTCTTCAGAGAGCGTCCGGCTCCAGTATTCGAAACACCCCGCAAGCCCCCGGTTCGCCGCCAGGTCGTGCAGATTGCCGAGAAAGGCATCCGACAAGTGCTCCCAGAACCGCACCACCTCTTCCCGACCGCCCCGGTCGTGCAGATAGCCGAACAATTCGCTGTAAGCAGGGATGAATTCCGTGCACGAGATCATGGCGCTTTTTCCCTCCAGAATTTTTGCACGCATCGGCCCTGTCCGGGTAGATAGGTGCAGGAACTCGAATAACCGGCTCGACGGCAGATGGCCTGGTTCACCCATACCGTTGTCTCGCAAAAGCGTTCGGTATAGAGCTGGCCCGTTCGACGCAGATGGGAGATGGCCGGACATTCGTGCACGACGACTACGAGTTTGTCGTTTTCTCGAGATATTTGGAATCGGCCGTTTTCCTGTTCCATCACGTGTTGAATGTGCTCCGCCAGGGGCTCCAGCCCCTGGCGCTGGATTCGATCGCTGAGCGAAGCGAAAACGGTTTCGCCCACCCGCGTCAGATACTCGGACACCGCCTGCGCTCCGAATCTTTCGTCGAGATAGCGGATGGCATAGCAAAGGGCGCCATGAAAATCGCGGTGCAAATAGAGCTGGTCTTTGGCCTGGCGATCGAGGACTCTGGGTTCAGCCATGGTTTTCTCTTGTATGCGTTAGGCTCGCGTTAGAATGCAGGGTTTGATTCCTCTTTATCCGATGCTGCAAAGCGAAAGCTAAAGATGTCTGCTTCGCGCAGGGTCAGACGCAGGCGTACGGGTTTTCCTTGCAGTGCGCCGAGATCGGGGTCATCTTTCCAGAATACGGTAAAAGACAGCGCATCGCCAAAGATCGGTTCACAATCATCGAGGCTGAATCCAGGGATCGGTTGACCGTTCACATCCTGTAACTCGACGCGAATGTCTCCACTGGCCGCAGTGGAAAAATTCAGTTCGAGCCGGTTGCCGGAAAAGAGCAGCGGTTTGCTGATCCATTCGCCTCCGGTGCCGGGCGCATAGAGCGATACGAAACCATCCAGGCGCAGGGTATAGCGGCGCAATCGGCTCCAATCGCCTGTAAAATAGCTTTCCGTAGCATAGAGCGACAGCTCGGCCGGTTGATCGTCAAAAAGGGATTCGGTCTCGACTACATGGCAGGCGATATAGTTGTCGCCGTAGGCCCAGTTGTGGCGAGTGCGCAGCCCCGGCCGCAGAAACGCTTCGTCCCAGCGATAAAAACTGCGACCGTCCTGGCTGCTGATCAGCAAGGCGTCGGTGACTGCGGAACCATAACGCGGATTCTTTTGAGCGCGTTCGCGGCGCAGCTCCGGTGAAGGCAGAGCGTCGACCGCCCGCAGCCATCCCCGATCGCAATAGCGTGCGGGAAATCCGATCAACAGGTGTGGTGCGCGTTCATAGGGTCGGATTTGATTGGTGTAAAACTGTTCCAGATGACTGGGTCCGCGGCCCTGAAAGTCCAACAAACCCTGTTTTTCCCAGTGGATGAAATCCTCTGAAACGGCACGGGCGATCGAGCGGATTCCATCCACGGTTTTTCGGTAATAGAGGACGTACTGCTTTTCTGTTTCCGACCAAAAAGCGATATTCTGCGTATCGAATGCGAAACTGGGTTCGTGGATAAGACCCTCGTCCTGAATCGGACGCCAATGAATGCCGTCGGCCGAGACAAAGCCGAATAGAGCGAGATTCGTTTTCATACCCCGGCCAAAACCCACTGCCTTGTAGCGCTGCTCCGGCACGGCGTCAGGATTGGTGTCGATAAACGGTGAAAAATCATGACAGCCGTAACCGGGCACTCGATCGAGGATAATGTTGTTGCGCCTCGATCCGTTGAATTCGACAAGCCCGAGTTCGGGCTTGACCCAGTGTAGTCCATCCTCGCTCTCCGCATAACAGATGACCACCGAATTCTCGGTATTTCCGTCCGCTTTGATATGCCAGGCTTTATATGTCATGCGGTAGAGGCTGTCCTCTTTCCAGACGGTATGGTAGCCGCAACCATTCCCTTCCCAGGGTTTATTGTGCAGCAGGGCGATTTCCCGTCGCACCGGATGGTGCAACCGCAATTGTGCTTCACCGAGCAGGGTATCGCTTAATAGCGTATCCACAAACAACTCGCGTCGGTCACCGATTTCTATGGCATCCGGGTTCCCGCCAAAGAGCAGTTGCGTCCAGGAGCAGACGAGAGCGATTATCACGACAAAGAATCGATTGATGTGTTGCATGGTCTCATTCCTTATTGTGTGTTGATTTTCCAGCGAGTGCCCATCAGGCTAGTTACTTGGTCGGTGCCTTTGATTTGATAATAGACGCTATAGAGCGATCCGTCGTCGAGTTGCACGGTGGCTGGATAACCGAGATCGTTATTCGGAGCCGTTGCGATGGTCAATTCGGATTCGACTTGCCAGGTTCGACCGTTGTCACGGCTGATGCAGGCGCGCTCGCTGTAGGGCTCTTTGCGCCGGCCATAGCTGACCAGCAGCCAACCGTTTTGCAGGCGGATCAGGTGGGGTGGATAGCCCCAGATCGGTGTTTGATGCGCTTCGCTCCAGCTGCGCCCGCCGTCCATGCTTTCGCTTTGCCACAGATAGTATTGGCCGGGCGAGCCGTGGTGGCGCAGCATGACGACGAGCTTGCCGTCGCTGCATTCGACGGCATGTGCCTCATGAAAACCTTTGGCGCCGGGATCCAGATGTGCCGGAACCGGTATGGTACCGATGATTTGCCAGGTTTGGCCATCGTCGCGCGATTCGGCAGC
>JAFGJN010000031.1 GCA_016929055.1 Candidatus Zhuqueibacterota bacterium | reverse complement strand
TCGATCGCCGCGATCAAAAAAAGCTTGTATTAGATTTGATAATTTTGTAAATTATTTGTTTAAAATTATTTCAACAGCTATTTGCAACTGATTATTTATCATTAACTTAACGAGATTCATCATGGCCGACTATTTGGAACGAATGCGAAACATTGGAATCAGCGCTCACATCGATTCGGGCAAAACAACCCTGACCGAGCGCATGCTCTTTTATACGAACCGCATCCACCAGATTCACGAAGTGCGCGGCAAAGACGGCGTCGGCGCGACAATGGATTCGATGGATCTGGAACGCGAGCGCGGCATCACCATTCAATCGGCCGCAACCCACGTCGAATGGAAAAACTATTGGGTCAATATCATTGACACGCCTGGACACGTCGATTTTACCATCGAAGTGGAGCGCGCATTGCGGGTTCTGGATGGCGCCATCCTGGTTCTTTGCGGCGTCGGCGGTGTGCAGTCGCAATCCATTACCGTCGATCGCCAAATGCTGCGCTACCGAGTGCCGCGCATCGCTTTTATCAACAAGCTGGATCGTATGGGTGCCAATCCTGAAAAGGTCACCCAACAGCTGCGCGACAAGTTGAATCACAATGCCGTACTCATGCAACTTCCCATCGGCTTGGAATCGGATTTTGCCGGTATTATCGATCTCGTCTCCTTCAAAGCACTCTATTTCGAAGGCGATTTCGGCGAAAAAATTCGAGTTCAGGAAATTCCCGCCGAATTGATGGACATCGCTTTGGAAAAACGAGACCTGCTCATCGACAAAGCCTCCATGTTCAGTGATGCGCTTGCCGAAGCCTATCTGGAAGACCGAGTGACCGAAGAGCTGGTAGCCGATGCCGTTCGCCGCGGCACCCTGGCCCTCGAGCTTACGCCGGTCTTTATCGGCTCCGCCTTTAAAAACAAAGGCGTTCAGCCCCTCCTCGATGCTGTCATACGCTATATGCCCACGCCGGCAGATATCAATAACATTGCTCTCGATCTCGACAATAATGAAAAAGAAGTGCCGATCGCCGTAGATCCTGACAAGCCAACCATTGTCCTGGCATTTAAGCTGGACGATACCCGCTTCGGACAGCTCACCTATGTGCGTCTCTACCAGGGCCGCTTGAAAAAAGGCGATGAGATCGTCAATATCCGTTCAGGTAAAAAAGTACGTGTTGGCCGGTTAATCCGCATGCACGCCGACGTGATGGTCGACATCGAAGAAGCCAAAGCCGGTGACATTGTCGCTCTTTTCGGCATCGAATGCGCCTCCGGCGACACCTTTACCAGCGGACCGCGTCTTTCCATGTCTTCGATGTTTGTTCCCACGCCGGTGATTTCGCTTTCCATCAAAGCCGAAGACAATAAATCCGGCGAAAGTATGGCAAAAGCACTCAATCGCTTTGCCAAAGAAGACCCGACGTTCCAGTCCGGCATCGACGCGGAAACCAGCGAAACCATCATTCGAGGCATGGGCGAGCTCCATCTCGATGTCTATCTCGAGCGCATGCGCCGGGAATACAACATTAAATTGATCACCGGAGCTCCCCAGGTCGCCTACCGGGAGAGTATCAACCAGGCCGCCACTTTTAACTATACCCACAAAAAACAAACCGGCGGCTCGGGTCAATTTGCCCGTATTGCAGGAATCATCGAACCAAATGCCGAAAGCAATTTCGAGTTTATCGACGAAATCAAAGGCGGAGCGATTCCTTCCGAATATATTCCAGCTTGTAAAAAAGGGTTCGAACAAGCCCTGGAAAAAGGCCCGCTGGTCGGCTTTTCCATCGTCGGTGTCAAAATCACCATCAACGATGGTCTTCACCACCCGGTCGATTCCTCCGATATGGCGTTTCAGATCGCCGCTTTTTCCGCTTTCCGGGAAACCTATGGGCGTTGTAAACCGGTCATTCTCGAGCCGATTATGCGAGTCTCGGTCGAAGGACCCTCGGAATTTCAGGGCAACATGATCGCCACCCTGAACCAGCGCCGGGGTATCATCCTCAGCGCCACGGACGACCACGTCTTTACCAGCGTTGAAGCCGAAGTGCCCCTGAGCGAAATGTTCGGCTATTCCACTGTGCTGCGTTCAGCCACTCAGGGCAAAGCCGAATTCACCATGGAATTCGCCAAATACAGCAAGGTGCCGGAAAGCATCGCCGAAGACCTGAAAAAAGATTATGCAGAGAAAAACAAGAAAAAATCCTCTTAAACTCTTTGCGATTCAGGCGGCAAATTCCTATTTTAAAATGCACCTGGCTACTCAGCCGAATACAAAAAACACTGCAACAGGCTATGATTGCTTTGCTGAGTTGCAGTTAATTATTCAGTCCGAATGATCAAATAAAAAGCCTGTTTTTTTCGTGCGTGCCCGGCCGATGGCCTGGCGAATCAACCAGCCGAGGATCGTTATGTTAACCAAAGAAATGTTAAACAAAAGCCCGATTCGTATCCTGGAAAAAACCCTTCAGGGCGGGTTGGGCAAGGGAAATCTGGGGGTTTTTACCGCTCGAAAAGGGGTTGGTAAAACAGCGACCCTGGTACATATGGCGATCGATAGAATTCTAGGCGGTGAGAGGGTTCTGCATCTCTCTTTTGCGGATGATCCCCAGCATATTGAAACTTGGTATCTACAGGTTTTCAACGAACTGGCCAAAGCCTATCGGCTTGAAAATAAAATGGACAGCTATAATCAACTGCAAAAAAACCGTCTAATTTTTCATCTCAAAAAAACAGACCTGCAGTTCAGCCTCATCAGAGACGGTATCGAAAAACTCACCACCCATACCGGTTTCGTCCCGGACATCATCATCACCGACGGCTATCCCTTCGACACCGTCGCCAATGACGATTTGCAACACTGGAAATCCCTGGCAGCAGATAAAAAATCAGAAATTTGGTTTTCCGCGACTTTGCATCGTGAAAACATGGCGCTGGATGCGGAGGGCATCCCATTTCCGGTCAATCGCTTCAAAGATCTCTTTTCCGTCATCATTATGCTTCAACCCGCACCCGAACACACCGAATTTAAATTGCTGAAATTACACAATACGCCGGACCCTGATAAATTGCGCCTCAAACTCGATCCGCAAACTCTTTTGGTGTCCAATTATCGCGTTTGAAATGATTCATTTTTTTACAAAAAAAAGGGCTGCCCAAAAGGCAGCCCTTTTTTTTGCGCGTCCGGAGGGACTCGAACCCCCAACCTTCTGATCCGAAGTCAGAAGCTCTATCCAGTTGAGCTACGGACGCTTGTTTGTGACCTAATATATCATTTTTTCCGATTTTACCAACAAAAAAAATGGCAAGAACGGTCGAGATTGAACGCCTTAGGGGGGTCGGCATTCAGAGGGGAACGACCGTCTTGCCATGTACTTTATCTAACGCAATTTATTAAATTTTGTTCCCGTTCTAGGGCTTGTTATCTTCGACCGTCAATGCAAATATTTTATCACCGGATGGATCCGACAGCCCTTTGTTAGAAACGCCCAAATGAAAACTCACGCCAACTTTAACTAAAGCCAACGAAGAAAGAGTTTTTTCCTCCGCCAGTGCGATTTCTTCCACCAGCCGGTATTCGTAAGAAACGCGGATGGCCAGAGAGCCGGTAATTTTCCTTTCCAAGCCCGCTTCGAGCAGGACAGAGGGTTTGTTGATGCTGCGGGCTTCCAGACCATCTGTGCTTTTGGCAATGTCCGCGCGCACCACACCCAAGCCCAGAGAAAAAAAGGCATAATTGCGCCCGATCAACCGAGGTGCAAGTTCGATCCGTGCATCGGCAATCAAAAGGTTGATCGCCGGATCGATATATTCGCGCTCAGGCGCCAATCGCGCAGCTCCCAGGGCCAGCACCAGTCGCAGAGGAGTAACCGGAACAACACCGAAACGGATTTGACTCAATACTGCGGTGTTAAGCATTGCATCTTCACCCTGAGACGAGGCAAACCCCACATCCAACCCCATTTCCCAGCGGCTCATTCCATTCGATGATGAAGTTCGGAAGCTGCCGCTGGCATGCAATCCAAGAGATGGCTTTTTCTTTTCCTCAGCTATATCGTGGCGTCCGGTTTTGTAACCGGACAACAAAACCCGTAATTCCGATCCGATTTGCTCGCGGGCGCGCAAAAGATCGGAATCATCGTTGTTCTTGGAGGGGTCGGATTTTGCCACGGCTTTTGTCTGTCGCTTTTCTTCAGTCACAATCAAACTAGGCGCATTATCCCTATTCTCTTTAACAACATCCGCCTGATTTCTAGATTCAGCCGGGTGTTTAGGCGCGACCTTTGTCTCTCTTTGCATGGACAGAATAGGCTCCACTGGAGGGGGGGAAGAAACGAGTGATGTTCGGGAGGGTACCGCAGCAACTTTCGGCATCTCGACAACCGGCCAAATTGGATAGAAACAGCAAATCTCTGCTGTTTTGGCGCCAGTGCTTAACGTGCTGTCCGTCGGTCCAGTATCCATCTGATGAACTAAAGACTGCTGTCGACACGTAAAAACCGAAAAAAGAGCAGCCGGTAAAATCAATCCCAATATAGCCGAACGTAAAAAAAACCCAAAGCGCATGGTCGATATTCCTCGCGTGCCCGTTTTGTGCCTCAATTTGGTACGTGGGAATCGACTCTTTTGAAATCCGGCTCAATTTCAAGCCTTGTAACTGCTTGTTTTTATTTTCGCCGGTTTCGTCGATTCCGTTTCAGAGGAATAAATTACAATAACCATGCCAAAACCACTTCAAGCTTCAAAGGCGCAGCGACCGATTCTGCGCCTCTGTCTTTTAGAGACCGTCCTCCTTTTTCTCGATCTTTGCCCAGCTGTCTTTGAGCGAGACGGAACGATTGAAAATCAGGCCATCCTCCGTGCTGTCCGGATCGACCGTGAAATAGCCCTGTCTTTCGAATTGGTAATTTTCCAATGCCTTCACGACAGCCAGAGCGGGCTCGACACGGCAATCTTGCAGAACACAGCAAGAGTCCGGATTGAGAAAATCGTGAAAATCTTTTCCCTCCGGTATTTCCGCCAGGTCGGGCAGAGTGAAAAGATGTTCATATAGGCGTACGTTTGCCGTCACGGCATGAGCCGCCGAAACCCAATGCAGCGTTCCCTTGACTTTGCGGCCATCCGGAGCATCGCCACCCCGCGTTTCTGGATCATAGGTGCAGTGCAATTCGACAATTTCTCCCGTTCGATCGTCCTTGATCACATCGTCACAACGAATAAAATACGCATAACGCAGCCGCACTTCACGTCCCGGTGCCAGACGGAAAAACTTTTTCGGCGGATCCTCGCGAAAATCATCCTGTTCGATATAAAGAACCCGCGAAAAGGGAACTTTGCGCTTTCCCATCGCCGGATCTTCTGGATTGTTGACAGCATCGAGCTCTTCTACCTGATCAGCGGGATAATTGGTCAAGACAACCCGCAAAGGACGGAGAACCCCCATGCGCCGTGGTGCATTGCGATTCAAATCCTCGCGCAAGCAGTGTTCCAATAATTGAACGTCGACCATGCTCTCGCGCTTGGCGACGCCTATCCGCTCGGCGAAATCGCGTATAGATTTCGGCGTATAGCCGCGGCGACGCAAACCGGAAAGGGTCGGCATACGCGGGTCATCCCAACCCGAAACCGTGCCCTCTTGAACCAGAGCCAACAACCGCCGCTTGCTCATCAGAGTGTAGGTCAAATTCAAACGAGCAAATTCAATTTGCTGAGGATGACAGGGAACAGGAAGCTGATCCAATACCCAATCGTAGAGAGGACGATGATCTTCAAATTCTAAGGTACAAATCGAATGGGTGATCCATTCCAGAGCATCGGAAATGCAATGGGTAAAATCATAGGTCGGATAAATACACCACGTATCTCCGGTGCGGTGGTGGGAAGCGTGCAGGATGCGATAGATCACCGGATCGCGCATGTTCAAATTGGGCGAGGCCATGTCGATCTT
>JAFGJN010000274.1 GCA_016929055.1 Candidatus Zhuqueibacterota bacterium | reverse complement strand
TGTTGCCGTCGATGTCGGTTACCGTGCCGGTCTCGATCGGCGTCTCGACCATAACCCGAGTCGAGGCAAAGCGCCCCTCATAGGTGACAATGACCTTTTCGGTGCCTTTTCTGACCGCATCGGCTGTAAATCGGCCGAGCGAGTCGATGGTTCCGGCGATTCCGGGAACGAGGCTCCATTGGGCGGCTGCGGTGGCGTTTTTGCTTTGGCCATTCAAGAAATGGGCCACACAACCGAGTTGTAAAATTTCGCCAGCGGCAACGGTTTTATCCGCTGGTTTGATTTCCAGGGAGATCAGGTTTGCAGGCGGGCCGTCGTCCTTGACCAGACGAATCGAGGCGCCGATCGGTTTGTCGTAATGTTGCAACGACACCTGAGATTGGTCATTGCGCAGCATTCGGGCTTTCGCAGCTCCCAGCACCAACACAGGTGTATAGGGTGTGCTGGTCCAGAAGCGGGCCTCGGTTTTCAATCGGTAGAAAAAGTTGCCCATGCGGTATCCGGCGCCACGGGCATTGAACCCGTATCGGTCCGTCGCCCCGGCATTGGGCGCCTGCCAGTAATCGGTGCCACTGTCTCTGAGGTCGTTTCCCTGCGTGCTCCCGCGCCATCCCATTCGCTCCAAATCCGTCGAATCCAGTCCGATACAGCTTTCCAGCGCTTTCCAATCTTCGTGGCTGGCAACCCGCCAGCCCTCGGGTGCCACATTGCGCACATCGTCGACGGCGTACCAATTGTACAACAAACCATAATTGTCAACGTGAGCAGGTAAATTGTCATAGGCGCAACAGGCACCGATAACGGCTGTTGCCCATGCGTTGGCGTCGGTTATGTTCGGGATCGGATCGCCGTTTCGGTAATGGGTGGTTTTCAGATTTTCCACGCTCCACCACTGACTGCCGATGCGGACGGTCGGATAGATGTTGCCATCGATATCGACGAGTGTACCGGTTTCGATCGGTGTCTCAACTGTGATGGTGGTCGATGCGGTCAGCTCTCGATAAGTGGCGGTAACGGTTTCTCTGCCTTTTCTGGCCGCATCGGCCGTAAACCGGCCGAGCGAGTCGATGCTCCCGGCGATTCCGGGGGAGAGGCTCCAGTGGACGGCAGCGGTGGCGTTTTTTGTCTGGCCATTTGAGAAATGGGCCAAACAGCCGAACTCCACGGTTTGGCTGGCAGCGACGGCTGGTTCCACCGGTTCGATCTCCAGCGAAATCAGGTCGCCGGGCGGATTGTCGTCTTGCACCAATCTGACCGATGCCCCCATCGGTTTATTGGTATAGGAAAGCGCCACTCCAGAGCTGTCATAGCGCAGGCCTCTGGCAACCGCTCCTCCCTCAAAGATCATCGGACTGTAGATCGTGCTGGTCCAGAAGCGGGTCTCGGTTTTCAGCTGCTGGAATAAAATGCCGATCCGGTATCCCGCTCCCAGCGCGTTGAACCCGTACAGGTCAGTCGCTCCCCTGTTGGGTGACTGCCAATGGGTGGTGTCGGCTTGTCTGAGATCGTTCCCCTGAGTGGTTCCGCGCCACCCGGTTCGGTTTACATCTGCCGGATCAAGGCCGATATATCTCTCCAGCGCTGCCCAGTCGTCATGGCTGGCAACCCGCCAGCCTTCTGGAGCCAGATCGCGCACATCGTCAACGGCGAACCAATTGTACAATAAACCATAGGTGTCAAGGTTTTCAGGTAAATTGTCATAGGCGCAAAAGGCGCCGATATGCGCTGTTGCCCATTCGACAGGATGGGTTATGTTGGGGATCGGATCGCCGTTTCGGTAATGGGTCGTCCGAAGGTTTTCGGCGCTCCACCACTGGTCGCCAATGCGGACGGTGCGATAGGTGTTGCCGTCGATGTCGGTTACCGTGCCGGTCTCGATGGGCGATTGAACCATCACGGTAGTCGAGGCGGTCATTCCGTCATAGACGGCGGTCACGGTTTCGATCCCTCCTCGATTGGCATCGGCGATCAAGCGGCCTTGCGAGTCGATGCTTCCGGCGATGCCGGGCGACAGGCTCCATTCGGCGATCGGAGTGGCGGTTTTGTTGCGGCCGTCGGAGAGCTGGAGCGTGCAGGTAAAGAACAGCGTGTCTGCCAGCGGCAAAACCGGATCGATTGGTGTGATCAGCAGGGCTTCAGCCACGGCAGGCTCTCCGACCTCTTGAACCAATCGCACCGAGCCACCGTAGGATTGGCTGTAATTGACGCGATCGATCTGCGGGCGGAGATAGTCCAGCACCCGCCCCCAGGCGCCGGTGGCCGAGGTGGGAGAGTCGCACCAGAACAGAGCTTCCCGAGTCAGGCCGAGCGAGATGTCGCCGCGATGCCATCCGCCCGGCAGTGCGGTAAAGCCGCTCGAATTGGTTGCGCCGGCATTGGGAGCCTGCCAATGCGCCGTGCCGGTTTCCTTGAGCTGGTCGCCCTGATCCGTTCCTCGCCAGCCTCGGGTCGCGATCTCATCGGCCGGCATGCCCAAATGGCTCTCGAGTATTTGCCAGTCGGCATCCGTTGCCACCCGCCAGCCCAAAGGCGCCAGGTCGCGCGCGTCATTGACGGCGTACCAATTGTAGAGGTAGCCATAAATATCGGCGAGATTTTCCTGCTGGTCATAGGCGCAATAGGCCCCCAGGCGTGTTTCATTCCATTCCTCGGCATCGGTCGGCTTGGACAACGGATCGCCGTTGCGGTAATGGGTTGCGCGCAGATTCTCGGCGCTCCAGGTCTGATCGCCGATGACCACGGTTCGATAGCGGTTGCCGTCAGTATCGATCAGAACGTCGGTATCGGCCATGACCCGAATGCGATAGCCCTGGCCGTCGACGCCGGGATTGTCGGCGTGGAAATCCCAGACCACGTGTTTGTCAGAGCCTGGCGCAATATTCAGACCCACATCGCCGGTCAGATGCGTGCAGGGCAGGCTCCAACTGACACCGTGGTCGTTTGAGGCCTGAATCGAAACATCGACAGGTTTTTGTTCCGCCTGGATCACATCGTAATAGATATCCACCCGCAAGGTGCCGTCTGTTCGCTGTTCAAAGCGGACGTTTTTGACCACCGGTGGACTGGCCAGCAGCCAGCAGACATTGGCCACCAATATGAATCCGAAAAGAAGGGATTTCATTCGATTTCTCCTTTCAGCACGTCGGATTGAATCGTTGGCAGCCCTGTCAACGCATCAACAGGATTTTTTGTGTGAACACCCGGCCGTTGGTCTGCAGGCGACAGAGATAGAGCCCGCTGGTCACGGTGCGGCCACGATCGTCTCTGCCGTCCCAGAGGAGGGTATGGCTGCCCTCCGGATGCGGCCCCGACGCCAATTCCCGCACCGATTGTCCCATGCTGTTGTACACCCGGAGCGAAAGATCCGCCGTTTCCGGCAGATCAAAAGTGATTCGGGCCAGGGGATTGGCGGGATTGGGAAAAACCGGCCACAGGGCATAGTGCTGCGGGATCACTTTGGCCCCGTGTTCTATCCCGACCGAACCGGCGGTGATGAAATGACGTCCGGCGGAAAAATCTCCCTCTCCGGCGACATTGACGCCGAGAACGCGCCAAAAATAGGTGCGGTTTTCAGCCAGATTCCGCAGAGTGTGGCAGGTATCGGTCAGATCGGTTGTGTGCCTTACGAGGACGGTGAAATCCGCTGCTTCGGAAACCTGCAGCGTATACGATGCCGCATGGGCAATCGCACTCCAGACGAGCTGAACCGTGTCCGGAAGCTCAACGGCCGCAGGGGCGGGTGCGTGCAGGAGTGGTGCAGACGGCGGCAACGAGGTCAGATAGCCCGAAGCGGATTCACCGATCCCTGTTTCCGCCAGAAGTGCTGAACCTGTCCACGGCAACACCAGGAACAGAACGATCACGAGTTTCTGCATTGCAGACTCCTTTTGCTGGACAATCGTTATCAATTTCGAAAGGCGCAGATCTGCGCAGTCGGCAAATCGGCTGGAGCAAAAAAAACCGGCGCATGGCTGAACCCGATGTCAACACTGCGCCGGTTTCTCTTTTGTCGATAAGCTTTTCCCCTGTGAGCAAGGCTTTATTAAGGATACTCTATTTCGGCAAGAATTGCAAGAGTTTTAAGGTTTTTTTTACCTTTTACCTTTTACCTTTTAACTCTTCATCCCGCCTTTGTACGATTTCTTGAGAGTTGTGATTTTGATGCAGACGATTGTTCGCGGTCTGAAGTATCAGTATTTGCTTTTGAGGGGCTGCTCCGGCTCTGCCCCTGCAGTTTTACTTTAATCTTTGCCCTTGCCACTTTTTTCCTTTTACCTTTAACCTTTTCATTCCGCCTTCGGCTCTGCCTTGCGCAAGGTGTTTGGTCGATTTCCGTTGATCAAAGTGCCCAAGTATTCGCGTCAAATACCTTTCCGCGGGCGCAAGTCAGGATCCTGCGGCGCCTCCGCGAG
>JAFGJN010000273.1 GCA_016929055.1 Candidatus Zhuqueibacterota bacterium | reverse complement strand
GGCACCTACCGCCTGGGCGACGGTCGCGGCGGTGCGGGATCCGGCACCCAACGTCTGGCGCCTTTGAACAGCTGGCCGGACAATGCCAACCTTGACAAGGCGCGTCGATTGTTGTGGCCGATCAAGCAAAAGTACGGAAAAAAGATCTCCTGGGCCGATCTCATGATCCTCGCCGGCAACTGCGCGCTCGAGTCGATGGGATTCCAGACTTTTGGTTTTGGCGGTGGTCGCGAGGATCTCTGGGAGCCGGAAGAAGACATCTACTGGGGAGCCGAGAGCGAGTGGCTGGGTGACAAGCGCTATTCCGGGGATCGGGAACTCGAGAACCCGCTGGCTGCGGTGCAGATGGGTTTGATCTATGTCAATCCGGAAGGACCGAACGGCAAGCCGGATCCGCTGGCCTCCGGCAAAGATATTCGCGAGACCTTTGCGCGCATGGCGATGAACGACGAGGAAACCGTCGCCCTCGTCGCCGGCGGACACACCTTTGGCAAATGCCACGGAGCGGGCGATCCGGCGCATCTCGGGCCGGAACCCGAGGCCGCCCCGATCGAGGAGCAGGGCCTGGGCTGGAAAAGCAGCCTTGGCACCGGCAAGGGCGGCGACACCATCACCAGCGGCATCGAAGGCGCCTGGACTCCCAATCCGATTCAGTGGGCCAACGACTATTTCCAGGTTTTGTTCGGCTATGAATGGGAGCTGACCAAGAGTCCGGCCGGCGCCTACCAGTGGACCCCCAAGGGTGGTGCCGGATCGGACACCGTGCCGGACGCCCACGATCCCTCGAAACGGCACGCCCCCATGATGACCACAGCGGATCTCGCCCTGCGGTTCGATCCGATCTATGAGCCGATTTCCCGCCGCTTTTATGAAAATCCGCAGGAATTCGCCGACGCCTTTTCCCGCGCGTGGTTCAAGCTGACCCACCGCGACATGGGACCGCGCTCGCGTTATCTCGGCTCGGAGGTACCGGCAGAAGAACTGATCTGGCAAGACCCGGTGCCACCCGTGGATCATGAACTGATCGGTGACGCTGACAGTGCCGATCTCAAGGAAAAAATCCTCGCGTCCGGCCTGTCGATCGCCGAACTGGTCAAGACCGCCTGGGCATCGGCTTCCACCTTTCGCGGGTCGGACAAGCGCGGCGGCGCCAACGGCGCGCGTATTCGCCTGGCACCGCAAAAGGATTGGCCGGTCAACGAACCCGCTCAACTCGTTCAAGTGCTGCAGACGCTCGAGGGAATCCAAAAGGCGTTCAACAGCAAAGCGCCCGGCGGGAAAAAGGTGTCGCTGGCCGACTTGATCGTTCTCGGCGGTTGCGCCGCCGTCGAACAAGCGGCCAAAAAGGCCGGACACGATGTGACCGTTCCCTTTACCCCGGGCCGCACAGATGCGTCGCAAGAGCAGACGGATGTGGAATCCTTTGCCGTGCTCGAGCCGGTTGCGGACGGGTTCCGCAACTACCAGAAAACCCAATACGCCGTGACGGCAGAAGAGTTGTTGCTCGATCGAGCGCAGCTGCTGACCCTGACTGCACCCGAAATGACCGTTCTCATCGGCGGGTTGCGCGTATTGAATGCCAATACCGAACAATCACCGCACGGCGTATTCACCCAACGGCCGGAAACGCTTACGCCTGACTTTTTTGTCAATCTGCTGGACTTGAATACCGAGTGGACGCCAAGCGCAAAAGAGCCCGGCGTGTTCGAGGGACGTGATCGCAAAACGGGTGAAAAAAAGTGGAGCGGCACCCGTATCGACCTGGTCTTTGGCTCCAACTCGCAACTGCGAGCCCTGGCAGAAGTCTATGCCTGTGAGGATTCCGAGGAAAAGTTTGTTCAGGACTTTAGCAAGGCGTGGGCAAAAGTCATGAACCTCGACCGTTTCGATCTCGCTTGATTTCTGCCCAGCCAAAAGCGGACAGAATGGCGAAAAAACGAGTTAACCGACAGCCGGTTCAGCGGCAGCAAGCTGTCCGCTGAACCGGACTGTCGGAATAAAAACAGGGAACGATTGACGTGACCGGATAGAATTGATTTAATTTTTTGAATTATGGGTGTCCGTCAAACGTGCGCCCTGATGCGAGGTGATCGAATCGTACACCGCTCGTCGATTTTCCTCCGGTATCTTGACCTCATTGAAAAAAGTCATGCCCATAAATCGATCGCTGCGGCTGAAATAGTCTTTTCCCCAGGCGATGATCTTTTTGACATACGCGGCGTCTTTGGGAGGCAGAGCATAGCCTTGCGGCATCTCTTTACGAATGGTGGTGTGCAAATAGCAGGGCAATGGCGCCAGATGATCGACGACCTTTTCGATCATCTGCGGCTCGTTCTCGCCGGTACGGCCTTCGCAATAGGGCATGAAAAAATCGCACCCCACCTGCGCCAGCATTTCCGTCCGATGCCCGCGCCAATCCTGAAAACCGGCGATATCCCCGTCCGGTGTCGGCAGACCGGTATAAAACCCGAATGCAAACTTGCGATTGATGCTTTTGATCAGATCTTTCAGATCGATCAGGGTATCGCGAACCCGCATGCTCTTCCAGCGAATGAGTTCCTCGTAGCTGATCGTCTCATGGCTCTTGCCGGTATCCTGCCGCAGTTTTTCTTGAGAGCTCTGACAGTAGCAGGTATTCTTGGTATAGGAAGGATGCTCCAGGACCAGCCCGTCCAGATCGCTGTAGCGTTCGAGCACATCCTGAATTTTATCGCGCATATAGCGATGAGCCGGTTCGCTGTCGCAGCAGATGTGCAGGGTCTCTGTCGCCTCGCGCTCAAAAGCATCAGCCGACGGATCGATGGAATGGATAAAGCCCCCGTTCGGAGGTGTCAGAAATTCCACACCCGGATATCCCTGGCGAATGCCCACCATGCCCAAGTACTTGATTTCGATGAAAAC
Source organism: Candidatus Zhuqueibacterota bacterium (assembly GCA_016929055.1). GTDB lineage: Bacteria > Zhuqueibacterota > Zhuqueibacteria > Residuimicrobiales > Oceaniaggregativiventaceae > Sulfursilanivivens. Next base: position 7,864 of record JAFGJN010000273.1, on the reverse strand, counting down.
CTTGATACCCAGCCGATGCGCCTTTTGGATAACCCGGGAAAAGAATTCCGTCCCTTCGTGGCTGTTCAGAGCGTTTACATCGATCTGGTATTTGAGAAGCGGATTTCGCACTGGCCAGGCGAGTCCGTGATTTCCCGGAGAATATCTGCCGTGGCTGGCCATCATGACGATCAGGTGGGTCATGCCGTGCTGCTTCATTTCATCCAAAAGACGGCTGAAATAGTCATAGCCCAGTCGCTTGTTGCCGGTCTGATACGTCAGACAGGTTGTCCAGCCGAAAATCATTTCTCGCTTTTTGGCTTTACCCATGCATTTAAGCAACCCAGCCTCTGCTGTCAGAACGGCCAAACCTTTTCCAATCGTTTTCAAAAAGCTTCTTCTGCCACTCTTTCGATCATTTTTTTTCATCGGACTTGACCTTCCATGTGTTGATCAGGCAAACACTGTTCAACGATCATTCTCTAAAAATCAAGTGACGGGCCATCTATCGCAACTCCTTATCCCCCAAATCGCCCCTGACCCGAAAAACAAAACTTCTTATATGAACCTAATGGGTGGAAATGGTGGCTGCTGCAATTTGAAAAATAATTATAAAGATACGACTTGCCGGATTCTGTTAACACAGGACCCTGGGGTCGAACATGGTCTGGAGAAAAAAATAGTCAAATAAAAATTGAAAACAAATCGATATTCAAGAAAATCGGACAAGGGAAAAGCCTTGAGATTTTAAGCATAGATTGAATGGAAGATTCGGTGATTTTAGATTGTCTAAATCAAAACAAGCAAACCTTTTTTCCTGAACCCACAATAGAACAGGTGACCTCATGAAAAACCGAATTCTCGTCCTTGTCACGGCTTTGACTTTCATCGCCGCAATCGCCTTAGCCCAACCGCGGCAGCGTCTGATCGCAAAAGAAGAACTGAAACTCTTGATCAAGGAACTCGAGCTGAGTGAAACACAGGCCGCAGATCTCAAACCGATTCTCGAAAAACAGCGGCAAGAAATGGAAGATATTTTCCGTACCCACGAGCGCGGGCCGGCCATGCGCCAAGCCCTGATCAAAACCAGGGAAACCTTTGACGGCGAGATCGAAAATATTCTGACAGAAGAGCAGATGAAAACGTATCGCGAGAGGCAGAAAGAACGGCAAGAACGGTGGCGGGATTCAGGAAATCGGCCAAAACGACCGGGCAGATAAGCGATGCGAGTTTTTTTTCAATGAACGGGCGAGGCAGGTTGGATCTGCCTCGCCCGCACCTTTTGACATGTCATCGGGCATCACCCGTCGATTCTTAAGATTCCGTTTCTCCCTCGATCTTTTTATGAAAAGCCTTTTTCCACATCGTGTGGCGGTGATCGAAATGGCGGTCGTGTCCGCGGCCGATGCCGGAAAAGAGGATCTTGCTCAACAGCAACAGACCCAGGGCCTGCCAAAAGCCGATGACAGGCCCGCTGAACAGCGCCGGAACCAGCCAATTCCACAACAGCATCAGAATCCAGCCGATCAGCGCCACCGCGATCAGGCCGATGAGGGGAATAAAAAACCATTTGCCGCATCTTGTCTTCATTGTCAGTTCTCCTTGTGTTCGCCATAAAGCGTTTCCAGATTTCGCCGCAGCGCCAGAACCGCATAGCGTTTGCGGGAAATCAGAGTATTGATCGAACAGTCCATCTCTCGCGCCAACTCGGCAAAACTCTTGCCCTCGAATTCATGCTGGACAAAGACCTCCCGCTGCTCTGCCGGCAAAGCGGCCAGCGTCTCTTCCACCGTTTCCCAGATCAGGCGGCTGAGCAAATCGCGCTCCGGCTGGTTCGATAGATCGGGCAAAAGATCGACCAGAGAGAGCGACTCCTCCTGCGCCAGGCGGCTCACGGCAATCGGCCGTTTTTTGCGCCGCCAATCGACGATGCGGTTGCGGGCAATGCTGTAGACCCAGGCTGTGATTTTCTCAAGCGATTCGAGCTGGTCGATTCCGGCGATCACTCGATAAAAAACATCCTGCATGACGTCGCGGGCCTCTTCCAGATCGGGGATTCGGCGGCGGATAAAGGCGAAAAGCCTGGCCTCCTCTGCCAGCGCCTGATCGATCCGCTCCTGTCTCTCTCCGGCGGTCATTACTTCTCCTGGTTAGAATCGTTGTCCCGCCGCATAACCGATTCGCTCAAGCGGCAAGAGATGCGTTCGTTCGGATTCACTTATATAGACGAACCAACCCGGGAAATAGTGTAAGAAAAGAACAAGAGAATTCAAAAGCTGTTTTTTTGAATCAGACGTTTGCCCTCCCTTTTTGCGCAAACCAGGGGTTTCAAATCCATTTTTTGTCTTGACATTACAAGCCAAAAGAATTACAATTGCCTAGTCTACCGATTCGCATCGGCATGGGCATTGAGCAGCGCCTCCCGAAGCCGGATCGGCGAAAGGATTCAAACGCGCATTCAAGGAACAGAGACCATGTCCCCTATCCGTTCGAACGAAAAGCCTGCGACGGCAGTGCTGCGGGTCGAGCAACTGAGCAAGAGCTATGGCGAGCGCAGAGCGGTCGATGCGGTGAGTTTCGAGGTCACGACAGGCGAGATTTTCGGCTTTCTCGGTCCCAATGGCGCCGGCAAAACCACCACGATCAACCTCATCTGTTCGCTCCTGAAACCGGACAGCGGTCGTATTTTCATCGACGGTGAAGAGCTCGCTGTCGACCGTCCGCAAACGCGCCGGAAAATCGGAGTGGTGCCGCAGGAAATCGCCCTTTATGAAGAACTCGGGGCCATCGATAACCTGCGCTTTTGGGGTGGATTGTACGGATTATCGGGTAAACCACTTGCCAACCGAATCGATGAGCTGCTGAATCTGACCGGACTGGCGGATCGCGGCCTCGAACGGGTCAAGACCTTTTCCGGCGGCATGAAACGGCGGCTCAATATGGCGATCGGCATGATTCACCGCCCGCCGTTGCTGCTTTTGGATGAACCCACGGTCGGAATCGATCCCCAGGCCCGCCACCGCATGCTCGACGTGGTTCGCCAGGTTGCACAAGAGGGTACCGCGGTTCTCTATACCACCCACTATCTCGACGAAGCCGAATCGCTCTGCGACCGTGTCGCAATCATCGATCACGGACGTATTCTCGCCCAGGGTACGCGCGATGAATTGACCGCCCTGGTGGGTGAAAACCGTCTCCTCTTTGTCCGCGGTCGCTTTGATCGCCAGGTCGCCGAAGCCATGCTCGTAAAAGTCCAGGGACTCGATCTGATCAACTTTGACGACAACCAGGTTGTCTATTCCCTGCCCACGGATTCGGGAACCGGACTCTTTCTCGAACAGCTGACCCGGGCCGGCGTGCAGGTGGAAAATCTGGCCATCAAGGAGCCGAATCTCGATTCTGTTTTCATCAAACTGACCGGACGGGAGTTGCGCGATTGATCGGGACACTGCTGAAAAAGGATCTGCGCCGCAAAATCGCCCAACCGGGCGGATTTTTGCTGCTGGTGGCGCTGCCGTTGCTCTTTTCCCTGATTTTGGGAACGGTGTTCGGCGGCAGCGGCGATAAAGAGGTGACGATTCGCGTTTCACTTCTGCTGGAGGATCACGATCGCAGCCTCGCCTCCCGTGCGTTGGCCTCGGTCTTTTCCGGGGGCGAATTGGCCGATCTCTTTAGCGTCCAGCCCGTCGACAGCGGTCTGGGGCAAGAGCTGATGGATGCCGGCAAGGCCTCAGCACTTCTGATCATTCCCGCCGGATTCGGCGATTCGCTCTTGAGCCAAAAAACCACCACCCTCCGTTTGATCAAAAATCCCGCCGAAGCCTTTTTGCCAAAAATCGCCCAGGAAACGGTGACTCTGCTGGCCGATGGCGGTGACCGACTGTTGCATCTGGCAGCCTCACCGATTCAGAAAATCCACAGATTGAGCGAAAGTAAAGAATTCCCACCCGATGTGGCTATCGGAGCCGTCGCGGTCGAGTTCAACCGACTGATCCGCGCTCTGGAGCCGGTCTTTTTCCCGCCGCTGCTCGCCTTGCACAAAGAGAGCAGCATCTCGGAAAAAGGCCAGGAAGCAACAAAAGAACCGGAATTCAATCTCTTTGCCTATCTGCTCACCGGAAATTCCATCCTGCTCCTCTTTTTTCTCATCGATGCGCTGTCGCGCGATATTTTTGTCGAAAAAGAAAAGCGCACCCTTGACCGCATGGCAACAGCACCGCTTTCGATTCGCACGGTGATCGTCGCCAAACTGCTGTTCAACTGGCTCGCCTCTTCTGCAGCCCTGTTGCTGGTCTGGTTGCTGGCCGCTCTGATCTTTGCCGTCTCAATACCCAGGCCCTGGCTCTTTTTCCCGGTCTGCCTCCTCATCGCCGCCGCCCTGACCGGCATCACCGGTTTTTTCTATGCGCTGTTTAAAAGCCGCAGCCAGGCATCGGCCATCATGCCGGCGCCGATTCTGATTTTCGGCCTTTTGGGCGGAGCCATGGTGCCGATCGGCAATCTCCCTGAATTTCTGCGCGCTCTGTCGGTTGTCTCGCCTATTTTTTGGAGCGCCGATACCCTGCAGAGTATTCTTTTTACCAACGATGGGTGGAGCGCAATCGCACCCAACCTCGTGATCCTCGGCCTGACCGCCTTGCTCTTTCTCTCGACCGCCGGATTGCTGTTCGAAAGGAGAATGCAGAGGTGAAAGCCGTCGCACATATCGCCCTGCACACGCTGCGGGTTTTGAGCCGCGATCGAACCGCAGCCATCTGGATGCTTTTCGTACCCCTCCTCTTTATCGCCATTTTTGGCAGCGCTTTTCGCAGCAGCGGAGATCCGGCTGCTACTCGAGCCTATCTGGCCGTTTGGAACCGCGACGGCGGTATCGCAGCCGACCGCCTGCTCGCCTATCTCGAAAGCGAAAACCTCGTTATCGTCTTGCTCGATTCTCTGCCCGAATCCTCGCCCCCGCGCTATCTGGAAATCCCCGCCGGCTTGAGCGACAGCCTCGCTACCGGCAAAGCGAGCCGGCTCTTGTTTTGGCAAAAAAGCGACGCCAACAGGGAAGCGGCAATGACCGCCGAACTGGCCGTGCGCAAGGCCCTCTATCGGCTGCTTGCCGATCTCGGTGAGGTGCGACTGAATCCCGATCTCGAACCCGATTCGGTCTATGCCGCCATTGACCGGCGCCCGAGTCTGATTCGCGTCGACATTCAACAGGCCGGACGCCATCGCATCATTCCCTCCGGATACGCTCATCAAACGCCGGGCAATCTCGTCATGTTTACGCTGCTGTTTGTGTTGATCTATGGCGGGACGATTCTCCAGGAGGAACGGCGCTCCGGCGCCTTGCGGCGAATCGCCGTTGCACCGCTGTCGCTGCAACAGATCTTTGCCGGCAAATGGCTGGGATTGACCGTTATCGCGCTTTTGCAGATGATCCTCCTGCTCATCGCCGGCAGAACCGTTTTCGGCGTCTATTACGGTTCATCTCCAGCCGGACTGTTTTGGCTGATCAGCGCCTTTGCCACCGTAGTCGCCGGAATGGCCCTGTGCCTGGCCTTTTGGATCGAATCGGAGGAAAAGCTGACCGGCACCGCCATTGTTACCAGCATCGTGCTGGCCGCGCTGGGGGGATGCTGGTTTCCCCTGGAAGTCGCACCCCAATGGATGAATACCCTCGCCTCCATCCTGCCCTCTGGAATGGCAATGAAAGCGTTTCATCGCCTCATCTCTTTCGGAGAGAGCACAACTGATATCCTGCCCTACCTCGGGGGATTGGCCATCTATGCAATCGTGTTTGGATTTGGATTCGTGCGGTTGGTCAGGCAAAGAGTGGCCGATATTAAGTAAAAAGGGAGAGAGCCCCCGCTCGCCTCCCTTTGACGGAATAAAGCGCCTTCAATGCCCCCGGGCACCCCGTCCGGATTCCGTGCCCCCGCTGGAAACCGATTCGGGCCTTGCCAAAACCATGCCGAATCCCGGCTCCTTCACCCGCTTTTATGCGCAAACCCTTGACGCGCCAGTCGGTTTCGACCTTTGTTTTTTAATGAATTGTCGCACACCCCAATCCAAACAGGGTCAATCAGAACAGTGCCTTGACGGTTTCAACCCGGAACGATACGAGCTGTATCTCTTGCACAACAGCGCTGAGCTCCGAGCGTATCATTTTTACAACAGCCAAGAGCGGTTCGCGCGAGAAACCGCGAGTCGGGATGGGGAGACAGGCAGGATTCAGCCGCGCGGTGACAGGTCGATGCGCAGCTGGCGGATTTTGCGATGCAGGTTGGTGCGCTCGATGCCGAGTTTTTCAGCCGTAGCGGTCACGTTCCAGTCGTGAATGATGAGCTGATTGAGGATAAAGTCGCGTTCAAAGCGTTCTCGCGCCTGTCGCAGAGTCTGGTGTTCGGTCATTTCTGCACTCAGGCCCTGCAGTTCGAGCACGAGTTGGAGATCCCGAGGACTGATCAGGCTGTCGCTGACGAAAATCGACAGTTTTTCCGCCACATTGCGCAATTCGCGCACATTGCCGGGCCAGTCGCGCTGCAACAGGATTTCCAAAGCCTGATGAGACAGATGCTTGACCGGCCGGTCGTAGCGCCGGCAAAAGTGGTCGAGATAGTGGTTCATCAGGTGGGGAATATCCTCGCGTCGATCCCGCAACGCCGGCATGCACAGGCGCACGACGTTGAGGCGATAGAGCAGGTCTTCGCGAAAGTCGCCGCTTTTGACCCGGTCCGCCAGATCGTGGTGGGTGGCGGCGATGATGCGGATGTCCACGGGGAGCGATTCCTCAGTGCCCAGCGGACAGACCTGACGCGATTCCAGGGTGCGCAGCACCTTGGCCTGGGTCGAGAGCTCCATATCGCCAATCTCGTCGAGAAAGAGCGTTCCGCCGTGTGCTGCGGTGATCTTGCCGATTCTGTTCTGGTTGGCGCCGGTGAATGCGCCCTTGACATAGCCAAAGAGTTCGCTTTCGATTAAATCGCGCGGCATGGCCGAGCAATTGACCGCGATCAGAGGGCCCTCGGCGCGGGGACCGAGACGATGGATGGCCGTGGCCGCCAACTCCTTGCCGGTTCCGGTCTCCCCTTCGATCAGCACCGCCGCATCGGTGGGCGCCACTTTATCGATGATCTCATAGACGCGACGCATGGCAGCGCCGCTGCCGATCATGCCGAACCGGTCGCGAAATCCGGCAATATCAATCAAAGCCTGGCTATCCCGCGAACGGCGATGCAGCACCTTTTCAACGACCCGGCAGATCACCTCCTGATCGAGCGGTTTGGGGATGAAATCGAGGGCGCCGCGCCGGGTCGCCTGCACCGCCGTGGGAATATCGCCATAGGCGGAAATGATCACCACCGGCAGCAGCGGATCGATTTCGCGAATCGCCTCCAGCACCTGCAGCCCGTCCATGTCCGGCAGTTTATAGTCGAGAAGCACCGCGTCGACGGGGGAAGAACGAATCCACTCGATCGCCTCGCGGCCCAGACCGACACTTCGGGTGTGGTACCCGCGGGAGTTGAGGATATCCTTGAGAATTGCCTGCATTTTGGTTTCATCATCCACAACCAGGATTTCAGGCAAACGCTGTGCACCCATCTCGACCACCCTCTCGCTGTTCGACACAGCCTGAACGCTGAATTCCTCGCCTGAATCCTGGTACCGGTCGAGGTCGACGACCGATTTGGACCGCCTCCAGGCAAAGGACTGTTTTAGATTATTTTCGCGAATTCGCTGTGGAACGGATTCGCTTTGACCGATGTTCGGACGCCGGCAACTCGATGCGCACGGTGGTGCCCTTGCCCCAGGTGCTGGAAAGGGCGATGTCACCGCGATGATCCTTGACGATGCGCTGGCAGATCATCAGACCGAGGCCGGTGCCGCCCTTTGTCTG
>JAFGJN010000272.1 GCA_016929055.1 Candidatus Zhuqueibacterota bacterium | reverse complement strand
TTTTATCTTCACGTCGATTTTACTTCATCACGGCAAGTTTGTTGCTCAGCACGACATCGCCGGCCTGAAGCTGGTAGAAATAGATCCCGGACGAAACCGTCTTACCCTGGGAATTCAGACCGTCCCACTGCACCGCATACTGTCCCGGAGTTCGCTCGCGATCTTCGAGTGTGCGCACCAATTGTCCCTGGGTGTTATAGATCGCCAGCCGAACATGAACGGAACCGTCGGCAGTACCGGGAACGTCATAGACAATCTTGGTGGACATGTTGAACGGATTGGGGCTGTTGGGATAAAGTTTGAAGGATTGCGGCAAACCGCCAGCAATCGGTGTGTCGGTTCCCATAAAAGCCTTGATCGCCGTTCCTGTCTCGCTCGCCGCTTTGACCGATATCATTTCGAGGGCCACATCCTGATTCAGCTGTCCGCTGACGCGCACCGGAATCCGCAGCAGCTCTGTTTCGCCCATGGCGATCGTTTTGCCGTCAAGGCTGCACAGAAGGATATCGTAACGGTCTCCGCTTCGGCGCGAGCGCACCGTCATGTTCTGTTCACCGGCGACGAAATCGGCCTGCCCCAGATCAAGCGAAGCATGGGGAATGCGGAAAGAAAGCTGGACGCCGCTCAGGGGAACCGAGTTGGCCACATGAATCGGCAAGTCGAATGTACCGGATGCGCCGGCCGGGATGGCGGAGGCGGTAAAACGCGCACTCCCAAAGGCGAAATCATCGGCCGTAATTTCCGGAAGGGCTTTGCCCAGACTCGTCGTGCTGACCAGTGCCAGATCCAACGCACCGAGAATATCGACGATATCGATCGTGCCGTTGCCGTCCAAATCGCCGGCCCATTGCTCGTAAGGCGTCGGTGCCGGTTGACGGTTGAGGACGATATTGATCATGCGCAAAACATCAAAGAGATCGATTGTCCCGGTATAGATCACATCGCCCTTTTCTCCCAGCCAAAAATTACCGTTCTTTTTAGCATAGGCTTCCGAGATACTGGCTGTGCGGGCAACGGTGAGGCTGTCGATCGTGATCAACGCCTGCGTACCGCCTTCGGCTTCAGGCTTGACATTAAAGGTCACGGTCATGATGGCATTCCGACCCGCGTCCAATGTCTTGTTCGTGGCTGTGCCATCTGACATAAAAAGAATTTTATGCGCTCCGGCCGGTGTGGTGGTAAAATGCGGCGTAAAATGCGAGCTGAAAGCTGTGCTCTGCACATTGGTCACCTCGATTGAATTGGCCGTGTCGTGAAGGTTAAAGATCAATCCGCGCAAAGGCGCTGCATTCTTGAGTATGATCTCCACCGTTTCGCCGGATGAACCCGGCGAACCGTTACCGCTGGTGACGATCAAAGAATCCCCGGCAGCGGAAAAAACGGGATCCGCAGCCAAAAGGACTCCCATAAAAAGCGCGGCCAACAGGGGAAGTTTGTTTAAATGTTTCATTCTACCCTCCGATAGTGTGTTCATGCGATCGCATTGAAGCGATGGTTCAATACCTTGTTCGAGATGATGCCGTGCGCAAGATGTATTTCAGAGTGTAACTGTTTGATACAATCGATCAAATCGAAACAGATCAAAGGATCACCATCACCTCCCTTCGGTTCAAATCAATCGTACGCTTGCACCAATTAATTTCTATCCTATTGTTTTATTTGTTTTTAACAAAAGAACGAAAAAACGCAGCCCGGCTTTGCATTTACCGTTATCAGCTGGATATAAAAAGGCAATTTATGTGCCAGGTATAATAAAGGTGCGGACAAAAGGTGCACGACAAAAGAGGCAAATAATAGCGGTTGATTGGGTTGATGCCAATCTTGTAATTCTTGATCCGAACAGGCTCTTCCTTTAGACGAGTATCTAACGGTATCACAATCCAAGTGATTTTTGAAGTGATTCGGCGGTTCACCCCGAATCCGGGTGATCTGCATAATGCTTCAGACAGGATCTTTTTCGTTCCGTCATTTTCTCTTGATATTGACCTCCATTATGCTATATTATATCCTCCATGGAAGCCCTTTCATCCAACAAACGGGACTCAAATTAACATACAAAAACCATGTAAACGATTTGTTGACGCATCGCACAAAATCTGATCATCCCTTCACAAAATAGTCGGGTTCAACATCTGAGCGATGCTATCGATTCAGCCATCAATCGAACCTTTATCTCGAAAATCCGGAAAAACGATGAAAACGATTAAAACATACAAAGTCGTCCCCAATCTGCCCAAAGAGGTCAAAGATCTTCAAAGGCTTGCGGGTAATCTTTACTGGAGCTGGGATCATGACGTGCGGCAGCTTTATCGTCGCCTCGATCGCAAACTGTGGGAAACCGTTAAACAGAATCCGGTGGAGCTCCTGAACAATCTGGAACAAAGCAGACTGGAAACACGGGCCAAAGATGAGGGCTATTTGGCTCATCTAAGTCGCGTGCGACAAACCCTGGACAATTACCTTGACCAAAAAACCTGGTTCCAAAAGAATTACGGCGATCAGGGCGAATTCCATATCGCCTATTTTTCCATGGAATACGGTTTGGCTGCTTCATTGCCGATCTATGCTGGCGGATTGGGTGTGCTGGCGGGCGACCATCTAAAATCCGCTTCGGATTTGGGGCTGCCTCTGGTCGGAATTGGATTGTTGTACCAACAAGGATATTTTCATCAATATCTCTCGACCGATGGGTGGCAACAAGAGATGTACCCCGAGGTCAACTTTCACAATCTGCCTGTTGAACTCGTGCGCGTCGAAGACAACGATGAACCACTCATGATCGCACTCAACTTTCCCGGTCGCACGGTTTATGCCCAAATCTGGAAAACTCGGGTCGGTCGAGTGCCGCTCTATTTGCTCGACAGCAATGTGCCCCAAAATCAACCTGAGGATCAAAAAATCACTGACCAACTCTATGGCGGGGATTCGGACAAACGAATCCGCCAGGAGATTCTTCTCGGTATCGGCGGTATTCGCGCTCTGGACGCTCTGAATATTCGGCCCCAGGTCTGTCATATGAATGAGGGGCACTCGGCCTTTATGGCCCTGGAACGCGCTCGTTTGCTGATGCTCGAAAAAGGACTCTCTTTCCCGGAAGCGCAGGAAGCGACACGCGGCGGCAACGTTTTCACCAGCCACACTCCCGTAGCAGCTGGAATCGACGAATTCGAGCCGCAGATGATCGATCACTATCTGGGAGCTTATTACGACTCGCTCAAGATCAGCCAGCAGGAATTCCACGCCCTGGGCGGTGTAAATCGGGAACAAACCCAGGGCAAATTCAATATGGCCATCTTTGCCATGCGCATGGCCGGATACTGCAACGGTGTGAGCAAGCTGCACGGCAAGGTCGCACGACAGATGTGGCATTACCTCTGGCCGGATGCCCTGGAAAACGAACTGCCGATCGGCTACGTCACCAACGGGGTTCACATTCGCACCTGGATAGCGGAAGATATTGCCGATCTCTTTGATCTCTACCTCGGTCCGCGCTGGCATGAAAACCCGGCCGACACAACCATCTGGTCCCGCATCGCCAACCTGCCCGACGAAGAGCTGTGGCGGGCGCACGAACGCCGCCGCGAGCACCTGGTAGCTTTTGTCCGCAACCGCCTGAAGGAACAATTGATAAAATCCAGCGCCGGCCAAGCTGACATCGAAGCCGCAACCAATGTTCTCAATCCAAAGGCGCTGACCATCGGATTTGCGCGCCGATTTGCGCAATACAAACGCGCTTCTCTGTTGTTCAGAGATCTCGAGCGTCTCACCAGATTGCTCAATAATGCCGATCGGCCGGTCCAGATACTTTATGCTGGCAAGGCACATCCGCGCGACAACATTGGCAAAGGCATCATTCGAGACATCATCACAACCATTCGCCACAGCGATTTGCGCAACAAAATCGTTTTTCTCGAAGATTACGACATGAGGGTCGCCTCCTATTTGGTCAGCGGAGTCGATGTCTGGCTCAATACGCCGCGGCGACCGCGAGAAGCGAGCGGAACCAGCGGGATGAAAGCGGCCGCCAACGGCGTCCTCAATCTCAGTATCCCCGATGGTTGGTGGGATGAGGCCTATCAAAACCAGATCGGCTGGTCGATCGGCCGAGGTGAAATCTATCCGGATCTGGAGGAGCAGGATCAAATTGAATCCGAAGCCCTTTATTATCTCCTTGAAAAGGAGGTGATCCCCCTCTTTTATAACCGCAAGGGCAACGGAGTCCCAACCGACTGGATCGATATGATGAAAAACTGCATCCAAAAAATCAATCCGATCTTCAATACCCATCGCATGGTGGAAGAATATTTTGTTCATTATTATCTTCCAGCAGCGCAGCGCTGGAATCGCCTCATCGCCGACGACATAGCCGCCACCCGCACCCTGCTCGAATGGAAAGCTAAAGTCAGCAACAACTGGCATAAAGTCAAATTCGTTCAGGTACAAACCGATCAAAACACGGAATATAAAGTCGGCGCCGAATTCAAAGTCGCCGCAACGGTGGATGTCGATGGTCTTACCCCGGAAGATCTTTGCGTTCAGGTTTACTATGGCCCAATCGGGAGCGACGGAGAGATAGAAAACGGCAGTCTCGTCCAAATGAACTTGCAGAAAAAGCTCTCTGCCAATCGCCATCTCTTCACAGCATCCATCACTTGCTCGACCACCGGACAACACGGTTATGCCTTTCGAATTCTACCCGCTAATCCCGAAAGCACTCATCCGCTGGAGATGGGCCTGATTCATTGGTATGAAGAAAATATCTAGAGCCCGTATTCGATTGTATAAGCGACGGCATCCTCAAGCGAAGGATGCCGTCGTATTCACCCCGCCACGATTCCCGACTGCTCCGGCGCGGCAAACAACTCGCGCGCTCCCCCATCAAGCATCGCACGCGATCGAAAAACGGGTTTTTGTCGACCAGCCTTGGCATACTCCTTGCATATCAGCAAGACATCATTGAAAAACAATTGCTTATCATCAACTTTGGTTTGACAGGTGTCTCATGGTAAAAAGCATTGTTTCACTTTGCAGCATTCTTTTTCTTTTGGTGGTGCCGCGTTTGACGTTGGGCGCCGTCAATGTCCGCATCCAACGCAACCCCGTTCCTCTGTGGGAAGTGGTTCAGGTCGAATTCACCAACAACCGCTCGATCGAAAACCCCTTTCAGTTCGAGCCACCTCAAATGGATTTCACCTCGCCAAGCGGTCGAATCGTGACCATAACGGGCTATTATGACGGTGGCAATATTTGGAAGGCTCGTGCAACCGCCAAAGAAATCGGCCAGTGGACGTTCTCCTGGAATTTTGACGGCTCTTCCGGTATGGGCTTTTTCACCTGTTCTCCCCGCGAAAAGCCCCGTTTGCACGGCCATCTGCGCATAGATGCCCAAAATCCTCACAAACTGCGCTTCGAAGACGGCACACCTCTCTATTGGTTTGGCGGTAAATACCTCTGCTTTATGCGTCCTTTCGGGTCGGCCGATTTACAGGAACTGAGTTTTCCGGAACGAATGAGCAGTCCAGTCTATCTCGGTCATGCCAAAGACTATTTGACGGAAATTGGTGCCATGGGATTGAACGGTGTTTTACTCAAACTGTCGGTTTTGCCGCTCAACTATGATCTGCAGTCAATGAACCTGGAATTTCTCGACTATATCGACAAAACCCTCATAGCTGCTCAGGAAGCCGGGATCAATGTCCAACTCAATCTGTTCGACAGCTGGGGCAAGCGAAAAGAAAATGTGAACTGGAGTTCACGCGATCCCGAAAACGGCGTGGAGGATCTTTTGCTCGAACCTTGGAACCCTCATACTTTCGTGGACGCCACTCGCTTTTACCTGCGATACATCATCAACCGCTATGCCGCGTTTGCACATGTGCATTGGGAACTGTGGAATGAAGCCGAACGCTTTAAAGTATCGGCCCTGGCAGCGACACAAGTCTATCTGCCCTGGATTCGTGAATATGATCCCTACGATTTGCTCGTCGGAGCGTCCGAAATGTACACGGGTCCCTACCCCCTGGACATGACCTTTCCCCACGGAAGCTACAAAGCTTATACCCATCAATGGGAATATACACACAACAGAACACTGAACGATCCCAATGGCTATGCCAACAACCGTCCGATGATCTGGAACGAAATCCGACCTTACGATGGCAACACTCTGCAGGATGAATATGATTGGTTTCGTGCTTCATTTTGGGGGTTGTTTACCGCTGGTAACGCCGGTGTCGGCGATTGGTGTTGGAAAGACATTCGCGAGGTCCCGGATCGGATTACCGAGTATCTCTCATATCAGGCTCGATTTGTCGAGCAACTGGTCGACCCCAATGCGCTGGAGCCGGCGGATGCCTTACTCGATCCAGGCACAGGATACGGCTGGCTCTGCAATCACCCGGGCAAGGAAGCCGTAGCCTACCTCTATACCCAGCAAAAGGCTTCTCAACTGCAATTCCGCATTGTTTTTCAACCGGGGCGCTACGCCTGCCGCTATTACAACCCCAAAAGCGGGGAATGGATCGGCGATGTGGAATGGCGGGATTTTTCCAGCCAAGGGCTAAAACGCTTTACCACCCCTGTTTTCGACCAGGATATTGTTTTTTATGCCGTCGAGGAACAATTCCTCTCGCAGACCACGCCCGTCGAACTCTCGTCCTTTGAGGCACGACAGCACGAAAACAAAGTCGCTTTGCTCTGGCAAACTCTGAGTGAAAGCAACAACTATGGATTTGAAATCTTGAGAGCGGAAGAGTCAGCAAACTTTAATACCATCGGTTTTGTTGCCGGACAGGGAACAGTTCAACAGATAACAGACTATCGCTTCACCGATCAACCGCCGCGTGACGGACTCTATCACTATCGTCTGCGCCAGATCGATCTTGACGGCGCCTCCGTCCTGACATCGGTAGTTTCCGTTCACTACAGCGGTTTTACCGGCAAACCGGTTGCCGTACCCAATCCCAGCTTCGGGCCGGTCTCCTTTCGCTTTTCAACCATGCGAGAAACCCCGATGATCCTGGAGATCTATAACATCAGAGGACAGCGCATCCACAGCCAAGTTCAAAAAGTCAGGCCCGGAAGCGGCCGGCTTGTATGGAACGGACGCACCGAATCGGGCAAAAGCATGCCTGGCGGCGTTTATTTGTACACATTGCGCGATGCGCAGGAACCGGATCCGCAAAAATGGATATGCGGCAAACTCTTGCTGTTGCACAATCCCTGACAAGGCGATCCGGAATCTCGCAACAAAAAGAAAACCGGGCTACGGTAAAACCAACAACAACACAAGAGAAGAGCCGATAGGTACGGTCAAATTGTCCATACCAGCGGGAGTGACCATTTCAGCCACCGTCGCGGATATCGCCGCTGCGATGGCAGCATAAAAGGCCTGGGGCAAGGGGACAGCAGCGGAATAGGGACTCCAGGAGGATTCCGGCAAGATTACAAGCGTGAGAAAAACGGCCGCAAATGAAAAAACGAGCATAGCCAGGGAGCCTTGGAGAGTTCGATCCGAGGTGAAAATCGACCAGCGTCGACTACCCCACTTTTCGCCGACCAGACTGGCAAAGGCATCTCCCCACGTCATCGCCATAATTCCGGCAACAGCGACGGGAAGTCGGTCTATCGGCCCGTCACCGCGCCAAAACCAGGACATCAAAAAGGTAATCGAAATCGCAAAATAGACCGTCCCCAAAGTCGAATCTTTTTGATCCATCTGGTGAAAGGTTTGCCGTCGATAAAACAGATAATTCAACCCAATAAATGTGGCAAACGGAATGATCCCGGCCCACCAGTGATCGAACAATCCGATGATGGCCCACACCCACATCCCGGCCCCAATGTGCACCACTTTTCTGGTAAGAGGTTGCGGCCAGCGCAGCCATTCCCCGATTTTTTCAACCGCAAGCAAGAGAGAAAAAGCATAAACATACGACAATACGAGTCCCAGAACATCGTTTGTTGTCATGTGGATCCTCCAGATCGACGCGATTTGGTTCCAGCTCAGGGAAAGAACAAAAGCTTGCGCACTCTACACCTTCCCGCAGCGCTTAATTCACAAAAATAGTTGCCCGCCGGCAAAAGCAGTCCAGCCGCATCCCGGCCATCCCAGTTGACCTGATAATAGCCCGCCGAGAGAGGTTGATGCAACAGCACCCGAACGAGCCTTCCGGAAAGATCGTATACGCGCAGTGTGACCTCAACCGGTGTTTTGAGCACCGAAACCTGAAACCCCACCACAGTCTCCTCTGCCGTGGTTCTTGCCCCAAATGGGTTGGGATAATTTTGCGCCAGATACAAATCATCCGTGGCAACGCCGTCGGGAAGGGGGGCCGATACAATCGCTGCTTTTTTTAAAAGCCAGTTTTCCGCATCGATCACCAAGGCGCGAGGTCTGTAGCGCCAGTTTTGCCGATGCACGGTTCGTTTTCCCTGCAAAAGGAACTCATCGTATAAAGTATCGGTCGCTGTGCACCAGGCAATCGGCACCGGTTGAGAAAACAATGTCTGTTGTTGCACTTGCTCGCATATCAATTCGAGCTGAAAGCACGATACCGGATCGGCTTGATGATTCCAGCTAAAATAAAGTTGGGGATACCCCGTTCCATAAATCCACTCTCGAAAAAAGGAATCGAGATCCAGACCGCTGATCTCTTTTGCTATCGCTTTAAACCCATCGATCGAACCTGTGCCATAGGCATGGCGCCGTCCATAACCATTCCAGGCCGCAAAGAACGATTCATCGCCCATTCGTCCCCGCAGCATATGCAAAACCCATGCTCCTTTTTTATACACCGTGCCACCCCAGGCATACAGGGGATCATACAGGGGGAAATGCCCGCGCCGGCTTATTTCATCGAAATAGAGTGAGCTAAAATTTTCAAGGGTGGTGTTGCGGGCTTTGACGCCTTTCGTCGCTTCGACATACAAAATCTCACAATAGGAGGCGAATCCCTCATTCAACCAAATTTCGCGCCAGTCCCCCAGCGTCACCCAATTCCCCCACCATTGATGGGCCAACTCGTGCAAGACGATGGATTCAAACCGGCCGTCACCGGTAAGAAGAGAAGATGAAAAAAAAGAGATCTGCTGATGCTCCATCGCCCCGCCGAAACTCGGGACTTGCACCATGGCATACCCGGAAAAGGGATAGGCACCGAACTGCGTTTCGAGCCAGAGCATCATTTTCGGCACCACAGGGAGCCAATCGACCCGCGCTTTTTCAACATCGGCCGGAAAAAGATAATAGGACAGGGGCAACAACTCTCCATTGATCGATAAAACCTCATCGCAAAGCACCTCGTAGGGTCCGACAGCAATAGCGATCAGATAAGTTGCGATGGGATGCGATTCTCGATAGCTAAAAATCGATTGTGACGCTTCCTCGGCAACAGCAACCAGGGAACCGTTGGCGATAGCGGTCAGGCCAGTCGGCACCCGCAACTCGAAGGTACAGGTCGCTTTGTCATCGGGCCGATCGTTGCTCGGCACCCAATATTTCAAAGCTGATGGATCGGCACGATTGATTGCCTCACCGATAGTAAAAGCGTATTCACCTCGCCAAAAGAATCCGCCGAAACCGCTGTTTTGTGGTTTCCCACCGTAATAGATTTGCACCCGAAGAGTATCCGAAAGGTTGGCTGGATAATCGATTTCCACCCGGGTGGCCGTGCGGTAAAAAGGAACGCGACGATCCTCCATTCGCACCGAATCAACCCTCATGTCGATCAAATCGAATCCAAGCGATATATTCGTATCAGCAGGAGGTAGAAGGAGGATTTCGACCTGTCCATCTATTTGTTGTCGGGAAAAATCGAGATCAAGAACGATGTCATAATGCAAAACATCCATGTGGGATTGAAGATAACGTGGGCTTGGGCTGAAAGGGCCGGCGGTTAAAACGCTTCCGCCAAGCATCAGGCCGCAAATGAGTTCGGTTTTCAGTTTTCTGGCTCCCGAAGAATAAAATAAACCAGCACAGCGATGGTGATGAGACCACCCCACAAAAGGAGGACGATAGCGCGTGGAGGATCGCGAAACAACACTTCGCAGGAAAAACCGATTAACCCGATTGCACCGTAAATCATTCCGCGTTTTTGAAAAACTCCAAGCTGTTTGAATCGATCGACATAGCGACTCAGGTCAAAAATGACTCACCTCCCAATCCATTGTCTATACTGCGATGCGATCTCATAAACCGCCACACCAAAAGCCACCGAAACATTGAGTGATTGTTTGATCCCCCGCATTGGAATATCGATAGACAGATCACATACGGCGATCAACTCGTCGGCTACTCCATGGAATTCGTGACCGACGATCAGACAGAGCGGAAAGACATAATCTGCACGGCGATAATCGATGCTGCCGGTTGTTTGCTCCAAAGCGACGATTTGGTAGCCCCGGCCGCGAAGGTGATGAACTGCCTCCATTGCCTCCTTGTTATAGTCCCATGCTACCGATTCTTCCGCCCCCAGACTAGTTTTGCGGATTTCCGGGCGTGGTGGGATTCCCGTGATACCGCAAAGGAACAATTTTTCCACGCCTACACCATCAGCGGTGCGAAATATCGAGCCGACATTGTGGAGACTGCGAACATCATCCAAAAGAGCGATCAAAGGAATTCGTTCGAAACCGCGATTGACCTGTACGGCTTGTAGTTCATCGAAATTCAATTTGCGCAAATTGGCCTTTGAATCCACCCAACGCCTCTCGTGCTGTTTGAAATCAACAAAATGATCCTTTAATTTCGGCGCCCGAACAGACGATGCCAGAATCGGACCAGCCACCTATGAACAGACGAAAGCCAGCGTGTAAAGAGGTTGCCGTGCTGTGGGCGCAACAATTCTTCCCGCTTTTTGCGAAAAGCATCCCAATCCTCTTCCCTCAGATCGGAACGCCCTCGATTTTCCTCAAGCTCGACATCAAGCTGTTTTAACGGGTCAGTTGCAATAGGCAGCACTCGAACATCGATCTGCTCCCACCCCAGTCTTTTGCAGGCTTCAAGTCGGCGATAGCCGCTGATCAACACATGGTTTTCAGATATCGTCAGTGGCTGAATAAGACCAACCGCCTGTATCGATTGCATCAGTTCTGTCAGATCACCAGTGTTTTGCCGTATACGTTCTTTTACGACGATACTATCAATTGCTGCTTTCATTTCTTAACCTCATGCTTTCAAACCACTTTTTTTTGGTACAATCCGTTCACCGTCCTTCGAATGGAATTCTCTATTTGCCGTTCGACGGTACGAGTTTTCTGGATCGGCTCCAGCCCATGGGCGGCAAAAACCGCATCATACTCTGGAGCGGAAAGCAAGCACAGGCTTCCCATGGTATAACCCGTATAGAGCCAACGCGATCCGGCGATCTGCTCACCCACACGACCGTCCAAAATGGTGCCCGGAGCAAAAGATGCCGCCAGTAAAACACCGCCGGGGCTTAGAACACGGCTGGTTTCTCGAATCGTCTGAAGAAATTCTATCTCACTCAGGGCGTTGTGATAAACCCCCAGCGCGATCACCAGATGAAAAACCTCTCTCTTTACCCAGGACAGATCATCCATTGGGCCGACAAAAATTCGTTGCCGACGTCTGGATTCCGACCATGACTCTATTCGAGCGCGGGTCTTGTTTACCATCTCTGGAGAAAGATCGATTGCCCAGAGCTCCCAGCCCTGATCGACTAAAAACCGACTGTTCCGTCCCCCACCACACCCCAAATCCAGGACGCGCTTGCCTTGAAACAACTCTGAACGAGAAACCAGTTCAACCAATCGATGATCCGCCTCTCGTTCGGCAAAAGATTGGACTCGAACCGGGTCCCGCCAAAATTCTGTTCGCTTTTCGAGCATGATTTTTCCCTTTGCACGGAATCCTTATTGAAAGGTATAAAAAACATCCTCATCATTCAACAATTACTGCACGAATACGGATTTTTTTTGAAATAATGTTTGTTCATTGAGAATAGATAAAGCCAACAGTTTTCAGAGTTGTCGAAAAAACAAGTAATGATCGAAATCAATCTTTAGCAACCAGGTTAGTGGTAGCAAACCGCAAAGCTTTAAACAAAGCTATCCATGCGGCTGAAAAAGTGCGGGCACAACCGCGTTGACTCGTGCGCGCTTTTTCAGCCACTGAAAGATTTTAAAATCGATTCGTGCTCAAATGCAATGGTTGCTAGCACACTATACATTTTAATTGACAAGGGAAAACTCGAATGCGAATTTTGATCGCGTACAGCACTGGCTTTGGAACGACAAAAGAAATCGCCGAAAAGCTGGCGGACGTACTAGAGGAATCTTCCGAACTGACCATCAAAATCGCATCTCTCGATCAGGTGGGGAGTCTGCAGACTTTTGATGGTGTGATCGTCGGTAGTTCAGTGCGCGCCGACAGGCCGACAGCCAATGTTCGAGATTTTTTCTCGATCCATCATCACGAGTTAATCGACAAAAAAGTGGCGATTTTTGCTGTCTGTTTGTCGGCCAACTGTCGTGAAGGACGGGAAAAAGTCAAAAACGATTATATTAAGCAGATTCTCGACAAATACCCGGACATTCATCCACTGAGCGTCGAAGCCTTTGGCGGCAAGATCGATTTCGAGCGACTGAATCCGGTCATGCAATCGCTGATGAAAAAGGTATTGCAAAAAACCGGGTTGCCGGATACGGGCAGCATCGATACACGCGATTGGGAGTTTATCGTTCAATGGGGCGAAATGCTCAAAGCCAAACTGTTGGACCAGACGGTTGCGAACCAGGGCTGACCAAATCCGTTAAATCCGCTTCAGTCAGCCCTCGAGATTACCGGGCCTGCCGACCGCGAAAGCTGATCAGCAATCCACCGCTGCCGATCAACAGCATGATAACCGATTGAACCAGTGTTTTGTATTGAACCCTATCTGCAGAAAAATAGGATTGATACAAAAACCATCCGCCCAACGCCAGTAAAATTGCATAGACACCGATCATAATTCGCCGAGCGTTGCGATTGGTTGCCGGGGTGTCCTCTGCAAAAAATTTGTTAAATGCGACCAATGCCAGAAGTGTGACCAGACCCAAAACCGCAAAAATCAGCCAAAACTGACGAATATTGCCGGCGATATCGCTTTGGCCGATCAGCGGTTTGAGCATGCTTTCGTACATCACCGCCCCGAGATTCGAACCCACCAAACTGCCGATCACACCATACAGAAAAGCATAACCCATATAAACAGCCTTTTTGTCGCTCGGTGCCACCAACCCGACATAGCTGTAATATTTGGGATGAGCAGTCATTTCGCCGATCGAAAAAACCGCAATACCCAGAATAAAGATCCAAGCGTTGGAGGCAAAGGCAAGAAAAAGAAAACCGAGTGACCCGATCAATATGCCTGTGACCATGGTCGGCAACGGCTTGATGTTTTTAACCATGCGGCTGACCAAAACCTGTAAAAGAATGATGGTCCCGGCGTTGATGACGGTTACATGCTCGACGTCGAACCTGAAGCGAATACCGATGGCGGCAAAAGCCTGGTCGACCGGCGATTTATCGACAAAATCACGCAAAAACCATAGAACCGATCCGAAATTTTGAAAATAGAGAATCCAGAAACAGGAATAGACAACGATCATCAGCATAAACCGCGCGTCTCCCAAAACCATGGCTGCTCCGCTAAGAACCTGGCGTAGAGTCTTGCTGTTTTCCGGTTTGGGTGGATCCTTGAAAAAGAAAACCGTTGGGATCAACATGAGAGCGCAATAGATACTGGATGCGGTAAAGACGTAAGACCAGGAAAAACCCTTGAGATAACTGACCAGTAACGGCGCCAGAAAAGCGCCGAGATTGATCATCCAATAATAGATACCGAAACCGAAACCGGAATTTTCCTCGTTTGTCGAACGAGCAATGGTCCCGGATATGATCGGCTTAAACAAGCCGCTACCTGTGGCCATGAGCAAGAGACTGGCAAAGACGACTCCATAAGTGCTGACATGCCCGCTGAAAAAATAGCCTGCAGTTAAAAGCGAAAAAGCGATCAACAGCATTTTGCGATAACCATAGCGATCCGCCAGAGCACCACCAAGAATCGGCAGGATGTAAGTGAAGGCATAGACCAAACTTTGCAAAAAACCGACCGATTGTTCGGTGAATCCGAGGCCGCCGTTTATCGTCTCATTGGTCAGATAAACGGCCAAAACGGAATTCATACCATAGTAGGCCGCTCTCTCAAACAATTCCATGACATTAGCCACCCAAAAAACACGGGGAAATGATGCCAGGACACCGGTTTTTTCTTGCGTTTCAGCCATACTATTCCTCTCTATAGATTTATAATACTCGGGATTGATTCATTGATACAGGCGAATTCACGCCAGTTAAGAAACGCATTCAGGAGAGTAGAGCGACGCCTGAGGAAAAAGATAGCCTTCCGAAAATAAACCTTTTGAAAGAATTTGCCACATCGATTCATCGGCTTTGAGGGGTAACATGCCCATCTCTTTAACCAGCGAGTCGGGCAGCATAGATACCAGATAAAGTGAGACGCTTTCGGTTTTGCTTCTCAACGCCAGGGCCGTATGTCCATTGATTTGATAGTCCTGCAAGAGCGCAGCGGCGATATCCAGCGAGCTGCCATTTTGGAAATAGGGCATAAATGTAGAAGAACCGATTCCCTCAGAACATTCAGCAAACATAACCAATACACCGCCGGGACGAACCACTTGATAAGCATGGTGAATCGATTTATGGGATTGAATGAGATTGAGATCGGCCGGATACCCCCCAGCGCTGGCGAGAACAATATCCGCTTTCTCCGCCAGAGGTATTCGATAGAGTGCACGGACACGGGCGATCGCCTCCTTTTGAATTTCGACCACCGGACCGACCCCGGCATAGTGGAATCTGCCCATAGCATCGAGAACCACCTGCAGGGAAATCAGTCGAGGCAAAAAACGCAAAACCTGCACCAGATCTTGATAGACCGGATTGTTATCAATTTCGCCTTCACGACAATTTTCATGAAAAGTGCCGGTGTCTGGATCGATTGTGCGGCGATGGTTGAGACGAATCGTTTCAATATCGGCCACCCCCGGCAGCAGCATTTTGGGCCCGCCGCCAAAACCGGCAAAATAATGGTAGAGCGTTCCCCCGACCGTCACGACACAATCCGCCTCCACGACTCTGCGATTAAGTCGAATTGGTGTTCCAGCAGTCGTCTCCCCCACATAGCGCATGTCTTCGGAACAGAGAGCATTGTGTTGAACAACGTCCAATCTCCGATAAACCTCTTTGCCCACCAGGTTTTCCACGGTCGATTCGGGCTGAACAACATGCGAACCATTGGCGATCAAAATTTCGACCAGAGGCTGAAATGACTCTTCGAGACGCTGCAACAAAATCGGCAGGATATCACTGAGACGGCACTTGCGTGTATGATCGGGAACAACCAGCAATAGACGCGCTCCCCGGCGCAAAGGCAACTCTTTTAATTGGGAAATGAGGGTATCTGCCGCATCGGTTAAAAGAGCTCGTTCCGAAACAGGAGGTTCATCTATCGTCTTTTCCAGAGGCAACCAGCGGATAAAAGAGGGCGGATTTAGAGAAACAACCTTCCGCCCGTATTTCAACTCAACCATGGTTTGACCACCAGCCGGAGGCCTCCCGGATCTCTAGAATTCTTTTAAAACCTGCAGAATCTCTTCACCGTGCCCGTCGGCTTTGACCTTGTGATTGGCGTAAACGATTTTTCCATTTTTATCAATAATAAAGGTTTTTCGGATCATTCCAAAGTATTTTTTTCCATACATATTTTTTTCTCCCCAGGCACCATAGGCTTCCGCGACCTGGTGATCCGAATCGGATAACAATGGAAACGTTAAATCATACTTTTTAATGAACCTTTGATGCGACTCGGCACCATCTGCGCTGACGCCTATAATCACCGCCTCGTGTTTTTCGATTTCTGACCGAAAATCGCGAAACGAACAGGCTTCTTTGGTA
Source organism: Candidatus Zhuqueibacterota bacterium (assembly GCA_016929055.1). Taxonomy (GTDB): domain Bacteria; phylum Zhuqueibacterota; class Zhuqueibacteria; order Residuimicrobiales; family Oceaniaggregativiventaceae; genus Sulfursilanivivens. The sequence goes on along the minus strand of JAFGJN010000272.1, from coordinate 32 downwards.
CAACCCGGCGTATCATCCTTGGGATAAAAATA
>JAFGJN010000271.1 GCA_016929055.1 Candidatus Zhuqueibacterota bacterium | reverse complement strand
TCTTGTCACTTTTCCGGTTCGTTGCGCTTCCATTGCGGCTTCCATCTGCGCGGCGAGATCATTGGGGGTCTTGAGATCGACTTCTGATTCTTCCATCAGCTTTAAAAGATTGCGTTGAACCCCTGTACGAGAAACATCTGGACCAAAGACGCTGCCGCTGGAAGCGATTTTGTCGATTTCATCGAGATAGATAATACCGTATTCAGCCAATTTGATATCGCCATCCGCGTCATGGACCAGGCTGCGGACAAGATCTTCGACGTCGCCGCCAACATAGCCGGTTTCGCTGAACTTTGTCGCATCACCTTTGACAAAAGGAACACCTATTTTTTGTGCGATCAGTTTGATTAAAAAAGTCTTGCCAACACCGGTCGGGCCAAGCATTAAAATATTGCTCTTGATATGGCCTAAAAGCTCCTGGTCATCGGGCAGCGAACGCTCCAAGCGCATGCGGTTGAAATGGGTGCAAATTTTGGTCGCCAGAACTTCGACTGTCTCATTCTGCCCCACAACATAATTGAGCAAATAGCTCTCGAGCTCGGAAGGTTTGAGATCAAAGTTGATCTGCTCCGGCATTTTTTTCTTGTCGCTGGTGCCGCCGGTCTCTTTACCTTCGCGATCGGCTTCCGGTGGCACAACAACGCGGTCACCATATTTGCTTTTCAAAAATTCGGAAATCTCTTTGCGAAGATCGTCCGGCGACGGAATAGGGGTGTTGCTCATGTTGACCTCTATTTATCAGTTTTTCTAACTTTCGCATATCTCTTTGATTATCTTTTTTATTTATTTCGCTATTGACTACCAGTTTGAACAAAAAAATGAAACGGATTGTTCCGGCATCGATTTGGGGATGGGAACATGCTTTAACGGAGCTGGAGCAAGAGACTCAAATCGAGGTTGGGCGCGGAATGAGTCAATGCTCCGGAAGAGATAAAATCCACGCCGGTTTCGGCAACACTTCGAACGCGGTCAAAGTCGATATTGCCGCTTGCCTCGACTGGTATGCGGTGGGCGACCATTTCGACGCAGAGGCGCATCATTTCGGTGGTCATGTTATCGAGCATGATACGATCCACCTGCAAAGCGATGGCCTCCATAACCTGATTTGGTGAGGTCGTTTCAACTTCGATGGCAGCTTTGAACCCGTGCCGACGTTGATAATCGCGGCAGGCGTCTACAGCGGCTGCGATTCCTCCGGCTGTTGTGATATGGTTCTCTTTGATCAGAAACATATCATACAACCCCATTCGGTGATTGACACCTCCACCGCAGCTCACGGCATATTTTTGCAAACGGCGCAACCCCGGGGTCGTTTTTCGTGTGTCGAGCATTTTGGCCCGAGTATGGGCAATGGCCTGGGTGAAACGACCGGTCAGGCTTGCGATACCGGATAAATGACCGAGAAAATTGAGAGCTGTCCGTTCCGCAATGAGAATGTCCTGCGCTGGCCCATCGATGACCAGGAGCACGGTTCCGGAGTCGACCCGACATCCATCAGATACCCGTCGGTCGATCCGCAGTCGAGGTTGAACAGTTAAAAAAACCGCCTCAGCGATCGCTCCACCTGCGATCCAGCCGCTCTCTTTGCTGGTGATCGTTGCCCGCGCCTCTTTACCGTTTTGAGGCATGGCGGCTGTCGTAATGTCGCCCCGCTCCCCCAAGTCTTCCACCAATGCGCGCTCGATCAAGTCTTGAAGGTCCACATCGATTTCCATCATCCGCCTCTTTCAGGACGAACGACGCAGTTCATCGTCGATCTCTTGAATTTTTTGGTTGGCAACCCGTCCAAATTGATCCGCCGCTCCGCGTTCACGCACAATCTGCTCGAAAAGATCGCGAGCCTTTGCGAGCTCACCTAATTTTTTGTACAATTGACCCGCCTCGTACAAAGCCGTTACTCCCCAGGGCCAGCGGGTTTGTTTGCAGACATATTTAACTTTGAGAAATTCGGAAATAGCGGTCTGGTGATTGCCGCGATCCGCTTCCGCTTTGGCGATCCAGTATTGGATTTCCGTTTGCGTATCCGCATCAACTCTTGATTTGAGATCGCGCAAATGGGTCAACGATCGATCATATTCTTTTAAATAGTACAAAAAAACACCTATTTTTGTTTCTTTAGCCATCCGGTCTTCAGCCTGAGGGTAAGCATCGAGATACATTCGCGCCATCTGTACCGCACGATCCCACAAGCGAACATCATCATAGGCATTCATCAAAAGATTCAATGCCAATCGATGTTCTCGTCCGCTATTCTGCACCTCTAGCACCTTTGAAGCCGCATAGATACAATTTTCCAGCTGGCGGTTTTCATAATAAAAATCCGCCAAATTCAGATAAGCTTCCGCCAGTATAGCCTGATCTTTGGATTGAGTGGTGAGGTCGACCAACCGCTTGAGCGCATCATCGGTACGATTGAGCACCACGTAGAGACGCGCCAATCCCAATTCGCCCTTGCCGCCGGCACCGCTTTTTTCATAATCGCTGCTGATCGACTTGAATGTCTTTTCAGCCTCTTTGAAATCCTTTTGTTGCATGAGCAGCAAACCGCGCTCGTAATAGACCTGAGCAAGCAAATCAGCGCTGCCGCCGCTTTTTTTCAATTCTTCGGCCAAAGCATCGCCTCGGGAGAGATTGCCGAGTTTGTATTCGCATTGCGCCGCCCTGGCTTTGGCCGTAGCGAGATGTCTATCTTGCAGATAGCGAAAACTGGCGATGGTGTAATCGAGCGCTTTCTTGTACCGTTCTTGCTGAAAATAGAGATCCGCAATACGATTCCGCGCCTCCATGACCTGTTCTGGATCTTTTCCATAGTCGGCAAGCTGTTCAAGCAATCCGATCGCCGCATCACGCTGTTGCAATTCTAGCGCCAGGTTTGCCGCCTGGGATAGCGCCTCTTCGCGATGAGAACCAGCCGGATGGGCGTTGAGATAACGAATCAGTGCATAATAGGATGTACGAGGGTTCTGGGGATCGATTCGAGTTTGCGCATAAAACCAGGATTTTTTTTCTTCATCCGTGTTGATGGGTTTGAGATAGATCCACAGCCCTTCCGGCAATTCAGGCGATATCAGCTGTTCAACACATTCGCCGGCCGATTGGCGGTTTGAATCAAGCAAAAGTCGGCAGATCATCAGGGCTGCATCCTGACCGAGACGGGAATAGGGATAAAGTTCGGCGGTTTTTTCGAATGCCGCACGGGCAAGTTGGCGATCACCCCCTTGCCAATAGAGCTGAGCAAGCAGATAATGGGCGCTGACCTGTTGTGGCAAATGGGGTGCCAGCTCAATCGCTCTTTGTAAAAGTACTCGTGCTGTATCGATCTGTGTTTGCTGTACTTTCGATACTGCCACATAATAGAGTGCTTGAGCACGATAGACGGGTGACACGGAAGGACGCAGGAGCGGTTCAACGATTGTCTGAATCTCCTGCAAAGCCGCCAGATCCGCTTCACTGTGCAAAAGACGCGCCAGTTGTAGACGATAATCGTTGGCAAGTGAATCGTTGCCGGCGTTGGTCATATCGGCGATGATTTTTTGCAACAGAGATTTTTGTTCTTCCAGATCGCTTACCGATGCGATATTCACATCCGCCTTTAGAGCAACGGCTTTCCAGGTCCAGGGATTCCTGGGATAATTTGCCGTCAACAAGTCGACCGTTTGATGCACGGTATCCAGATGGGCACGGCGCAATTCGGGATCGGATTCGCTTTCGGCCAATTGGACATGACAGTGAGCGATCTCAAAGAGCAGTTGCTGCGCAGGCAAATTCGCTCGGTTTTCTTCGGAAAGAATTTGCCGAACGAGAGAGAGAGCTCGGGAATAGTTGCGAAAGGTGTAGATCTGTTCATGCAACCATTGAGCCAAAAGTTCGGGACGAGGCGATCCGCTCAAACTCAGATCAAGCAATCGATTGAAGGCCTGATCGGCCGTTCGCATCTCAGCTGAACCGGATCGATCCAAATATTTCAGACGCTGCATAACCGTTTGGGTCGCATCGCCCCCGGGAAAATCTCGCAGATAACGCCGATATTCCTGCCGCGCTTGCGTCCAATTGCCCTCCTGTTCGTAGCTTTGGGCAAGGGTGAATTGGGCGTCATCCACCAGGGTGCTTGAGGGATAGAGTTCGAAAACTGAAGCGAGACTGCGCCGGGCGCCGGTCCAATCGCCTTCAACATCTCCCTGAATTTGGGCAAGTTTGAGCAGCACCCGATCACCAAATTGATGTGCGAGGGGTTGTCGCAGGGCCTGGCGCAATACCTGCACAGCGTTAGCGGTCTGATTGCGACCCAATAGAATATCCGCAGCAAAAAGAGCGGATTCGGCTTTTACTCGAAACTGCCAGTCCAATGAATCCGCAAGTTGGATCAGAAATCGAAATTGGGCCAGAGCTTCGGCATGCCGTCCCAAGGCCTGATTGGTCATGGCCTTGCGAAACACCAGATCGATACGGGGCACGGCCTTGGCCGATTCAGGGATGCGCTGCAGGTTTTGCAGGGCCATTTCATAGAGTCCCAGAGCATAACAATTATCACCGGTCAATCGATAAAGGGTGTTCTGAATCGAATCGGCATAGCTGTGGCGCAAGGCCTGCTCGGCAACCTGACGCGATTCCTGAAAATGTCCCTGCAACTGCCAGGAAGCGGCCAGATGAATCGCGGCGATGCCGATTGTATCGGATCCAAGACCGCTGGAAATTAGAGAATTCAAGACGCTGTCCGCTTTGCCGTAACGGCCAGTGGATTGCAGAATCTGTGCCCGCAACCATCCGGCTTGGGCAGACAAGTCGCTATCCAACCGTTCTCCCTCGATTCGATCGAGTTCCTGGAGCGCGCGCTCATAATCCTTGCGACGATCAAAGACCCGGGCCAGGGTATAACGCGCTTGCAAGCGCAATGGATGGGTTGGATAGTCCTCAAGAAGAACAAATAGCGCATCCATGGCTGATTGTTCTTCGCTGGCCCGCAGATAAGCGCGACCCGCCTGCAATTGGGCTTCGGGAATCCATTCACTGGTCGATGAAAACAGCGCAACCCGTTCAAAAGATTTGGCCGCCTGCAAATCCTCCCCCAAATTTGACAGCGCCAACCCCCTGCGGTAAAGAGCCTGGTCGACCAGAACAGAGGACGGAAAACGAAGCAACAGTTTGGTGTATGCAGCTACCGATTCGCCCCATTGACTCAGAGCGTCCAGGCTTTTACCGGCAAGAAACAAGGCTTCCGCGGCTCGAGGACTGCTTGCGTATTTTTCGGCGTATTCACGGAACTGATTGGCAGCCAGATCATGCATATTTTTGGAAGCCAATTGTTCAGCGAAAAGAAAATCTTCTTCTTCCTGCACCACGGATGGGCTTTGAGCCGAAGCCGTCCCAACCGCAACAACAAACCCCAATAGAGCCAAAACAATAAAAAAACGGATCATAGGGCTACAAAATCTCCAATTTGGCATAAGGCAAAACCAGCCTTCTTTTTCCGGCGGTATCGAACATAACCAAAAGTTTGGCATGTTCGCCGCCGGGATCGATTTTTACAATGGTTCCCTTCCCAAACACCTCATGAGCCACCCTCATACCGACGCGATATTCCAGGTTCTCTTGTGTTTGATCTTCATAATTCGGCATCGGTGAATCTACACTATCGTGATAGGCGGATCGCCGACGCTCAATGCGAAACGGCCGTAAAGTGCTTTCTGCATCGGTTGTAGTTGGGTCGAGTTCCTTGATAAAACGCGACGGCATACTGTGCAAATTTTCCCCGTAACGCCGGCGATAACGCGACCATGAGAGATAGAGTTTTTCTTTGGCACGTGTCGCTCCAACATAAAACAGCCGGCGCTCCTCTTCCAATGCAGGTGGATCCTGGATGCTGCGCGAAAGCGGGAACAACCCTTCTTCCAATCCGACAATAAAGACGACAGAAAATTCCAACCCCTTGGCCGAGTGCAGGGTCATCAACGTAACAGCGTTGGTACGGTCGGTCAGTGTGTCCAGATCAGTCGTCAAAGCGACTTGCTGCAAATAGTCATCCAGCGTTGCCGATCGGCCGTTCTGGGAAGAAAATTCGGCAATAGCCAGCAACAATTCGCGTACATTCTCCATACGATTGGCGGCCTCGATGGTTCCCTCTTCTTTGAGATAGCGAAGAATACCGACTTCGTCCACCAGAGCGGCAGCCAGTTCCGCAGGAGAAAGCTCCGATTTGAGGGAGGCGTATTTTTGCACGAGTTTGGAAAAAGATTCAATTTTTTCGCGAGTGCGGATCTGAATCGACCCAATCTCTTGCACGCGTTTCATCGCCTCGACGAGAGTGAGTTTTTGCAGTCGGGCAAAGTCCTCGATTTTATCGGCCGTCGCATCGCCGATGCCGCGCGCTGGATAGTTGATGGCGCGTCGAAAACTGATGGCATCGGTCTGATTGCTTAAAAAACGAAGATAAGCCAGGACATCTTTGACTTCCTTGCGTTCATAAAATTTTACACCGCCGACGATGATATACGGCACGTTCTCTCTGCGCAAAGCTTCTTCGATCACACGTGATTGGGCATTGGTACGATAAAGAACGGCAAAGTCATAAAAATTGCGTTGGCCGCCTTTGAATTCGCGTATCAACCGGGCAACGACATGATGTGCTTCGGTCAGATCGCTCTCGACTTCCAGCAGCACGACGTTCTCGCCTTCTGGTTTGTCCGTCCAAAGCTCTTTGGGATGACGCTGGCGATTGTTTTTAACAACCGAATGCGCGGCTGCAAGAATCTTGCGAGTCGAACGGTAATTTTGTTCCAACCGGAATTTTTTGCACTCTGGGTAATCCTTTTCAAAATCGAGTATATTGCGGATATCGGCCCCACGCCACCGATAAATGGATTGATCGTCGTCGCCGACAACCGCTATGTTGCGGTGTTTGGCCGCCAAAATCTTTAAAAGGATATACTGCGCATGGTTGGTATCTTGATATTCATCGACGAGGATATAACGAAATTTGTCCTGATAATATCCGGCGACCAAAGGAAAACGCTGTAACAATTCGATGGGTTTGATCAAGAGATCGTCAAAATCCATGGCATTGAGTTCGAGAAGACGATTTTGGTAATTTCGGTAGACATTGGCCACCACGGTATCCAATTGATTTTCCGCTTCTTCCAACAAGTGATCGGGCAAGAGCAGACGATTTTTTGCCGCACTGATTCGAAAAGAGACCATTTTCGGAGGAAAGTCCTGAACCGAAAGATGCATATCGCTGAGGACCTTTTTCAACAGCGCGATCTGGTCCGATTCGTCATAGATGGTAAAATTGCTCGAATAGCCCAATCGTTCGCCTTCCCGGCGCATCAACCGGGCAAACAAGGAGTGAAAAGTGCCGATCCACATACCCGACATGCGGTTGGGAACCAGCTTTGCCACCCGCTCTCGCATTTCGCCTGCGGCTTTGTTGGTAAAAGTCATGGCCAATATTTCCGAAGCTTCGGCCAATCCGTTTTGCAAGAGATATGCGATGCGGTAGGTCAAAACCCGGGTTTTGCCGCTTCCTGCACCGGCCAAAATCAAGACCGGACCCTCGGTGCAGGATACAGCAGCCGATTGTTCTGAATTCAGGTCGGTCACCAACCAGTCCTCACTGGACGCATTCTTACTGACCCGATTGCTCACGTCTTTCCTTCTCCCGTTTCTCACGCGCCACCTGACGGCGAATTTGATCGAATTGTTTTTTGGCGGCATTGTGTTGCTGCAAAGTGCTGCTGAACCGGTGGCCTCCCCGACCATCGGCAACAAAGTAGAGATAATCGGTCGTATCCGGATAAAGCGCGGCGCTGATTGCAGCGATGCCCGGGTTGTTGATCGGCCCCGGTGGCAGCCCGGCATAGAGGTAGGTGTTGTAGGGCGAATCGATCGCCAAATCGCGATAAAGCAACCGCCGGGGTCCATCGGGAATCAGGTATTGAATTGTCGGATCCGCCTGCAAGGGCATTCGGCGCTGCAATCGGTTGTGATAAACGGATGATATGGTCGTCATTTCACGCTCCAAAATCGCTTCCCCCTCGATGATCGACGCCAGGGTAAGAATCTGATGAAAATCAAAGCCCAAATCAGAGGCGCGGAGATAAAAACTGTCCGGTACCGCTTCTTTGAATTGGCGGATCATTCGTTCGACAAGACGACTCTCCGGTGTACCAAAGGAAAAATAATAGGTGTCCGGATAAAGATACCCTTCCAAAAAAGGGACGTCAAGCCCCATGCGCCGGACAAAAACGCTATCCCCGATGATGTTCATGAAACTCAAAGAGTCGATTTGCAGATGTCTTTGCATCAAGTTGGCGATCTGACGGGCGGTCAAGCCTTCAGGGACGGTAACACGCAAATAGGACTGTTCCCCACGTACCAGGCGGGTGAGGGCGCCATAAGCGGATAAGCCAGACGGCATTTGATAATAGCCCGCTTTGAGCTGATTGGCGCGACCGAAAAGATCCGCCGTCCGCAGAAACCAGGTCGCGCTTCGAACAATCCCTTTTGCTTCGAGCGAATCTGCGATCTGAGCCGAATGTGCGCCGTGAGCGATACGCACCTCTACCCTATTTTGGCTTATAGGTGTGTAAAGGGGCCAAAACATATTCCAGAAAACGTACCCGAAAGCGACGACCAAAAGGCTACCGATTGAGGTCAAAAAACCGGTCCTGGTGCGAAAATTTGGCAAATGTCTCATTGAAATTCCATCAAGCTGCATAGAGGAACAGATCATAAAAAGCATGGGTCCAGGAAGCGACTCCCAGTCCGCGCAACTGATACAATGCACAAAAAAACAATCCGGCAAAAAAGCGGTAATAGCCGCTGTACCAGGTAAAAGTTTCTGAGCCGAGGTAATGAAGAGCGGCAAAGAGCGTCGATGACAAAACAGCGGCGATTGCATAGGCGACAAATGGCGATGTCGCAAGATATCGGATCAAGGGAAGTGCGGTAAAGTGATAAATGATCGCTCGAAACACAAGCTCCTCGTATACGCCCGCCCCCAAAGACAGCATGACCTGCTGCAAAAAAGCTTCGCTTCCGCCGGACATGCTCAAAACTGCGGCAGTGAGACGATGAATCAACAAACCGACAAGAGATGCATAAACGGCGCTTTCGATGATCACCCCCCCAAGGAAGGCGAGCCGAATGGGCTGTGAATGCTGATCGCGCAGAATGAGAGCGATGACCGCCGCGGCGAGGATTAAAACCAAAATTATATTGTTGTGTAAACCCATGCGGGCGAGTATCTGACGAATTGTTAGATCGACTAAATTTCTAACCTGAACGGTCTGATCGCCATAAATTTTAATAAACAAGATTTCATAAGCGACCATGAGCGGTAAAACGGCGATCAGGCCATAAGCCGGACTTTTACTGGCTTTGAAATAAGTGCTGACATTCATTCAGACCTGCCGCGCAATTTTTGCGCACGGTAGCTGGCGCTCAGCTTTTCCCGCAGACTGAGCAACGTCTGGATAATCTGATGTACCGGTTCCGATCCGCTGCCCGCAATCAATCCAGTAACGACAAGATTGAGCCAGTGATCCGGCTGTGCCTGACCGGGGAAAACCTCGTCGAGTATGCCGAAACGAAAGAACATACAAAAAAACACACCGAGCGCCATACCGACGACCAGGGTGCAGCGTTGAATGGTGAGCTGCAAAACGGCGTACTTTAGAATGTCATCGTAGAGCTTTATCTTTTTTTCCTCGATTCCGGGTATAAGAATCAAAACGATTTCGATGAGCCTTTCGATGATCAACGCCAACGCCAGCAGATTGAGAAAGGGGTTCATATTCAGCTGTTGCGCGACAGGTTGTGCGACAGGTTGTGCAGCACGAAGCGATTCAGCGAAACAAAAACCAAAGACACCAACAAGCGGGGTAACGAATGATCGTTTCATCGCATCACCTCATATGTGGTGAACCTTATCGGGTTCATTAGGGATTTAATACCCGCGCGCCGACCCTTTTCCCCGAGGATCCGCGGCACCGCGGAATGTTTTATTGAGGGCATCAAAGGCGAGAGCATGTGCCTTTCCCAGACTCGTAACCGGATTCAAGCTGTAGCCCCACTCTTCCAACTGGCGCAGCAGCAAGGGGTCGAATCGATCTGATTCGTAATCGATGACATCCGGAAACCACTGGTGATGAAAACGAGGGGCGGAGACCGCTTCATCGATCGTCGACTCGAAATCGATGCTGTGCAACAAAACCTGAAGAACCGTATTGATAATGGTCGGCCCGCCCGGTGAACCTGCGGCCAATACCAACTGACTATCCCGAACAACGATGGTAGGCGTCATGGACGAAAGCATGCGTTTGTGCGGTTCGATGGCATTGGCTGTGCCCTGGATCAATCCATAGAGATTGGGCTCGCCGGGTTTGGCGGTAAAATCGTCCATTTCGTTGTTTAGCAAAAAGCCGGCGCTGTCCACCACGGCGAGACTGCCATAGACGCCGTTCAACGTCGTGGTGACGGCGACGGTCAGCCCGGTGCTGTCGGCAATGGAATAGTGGGTGGTTTCATGAGATTCGTGGAAAAAAGAGCCACGCGCCGAAACGCTGAACATGCTGGATCGGCCGGCAACTCCAAGTTGAATCTGCGATAAAAGCTCGTCAGCATAAGTTTTATCCGTCAACTTTTCGACCGGGATATCGACAAAATCGGGATCACCGAGATAAAGCGCCCGATCCGCAAAGGCCAGCCGCATGGCCTCAACAACCCGATGCACTGTCTCAGGGCTTTCAGGACCCAGATCGGCCAAGTTATAACCCTCGAGGATGTTGAGCATCTCGATGAGAGCGATACCGCCCGAACTCGGCGGCGGCATGGAAATCACCTCGTATCCGCGATAGGATCCGATGATCGGTTGTCGTTCGACCGCCCGGTACCCAGCCAGATCCTGGACTGTAACAAGTCCGCCGTTGCGCTTCATATCCGCTTCAATCAGCTCTGCGATTCGTCCAGTGTAAAAACCCGAATCACCTTCATCCCGTATCGCGATCAGGGTTTGAGCAAGATCGGGTTGGCAAAACCTTTCGTTCCGGGCAAAAACATCCCAGGCGTGGCCAAAAACCCGAAAAGTAGAAGGAAAGGCACCAGCCATGTTCCGCCAGGACCGGGCCTGATCTTCACTCAATCTGAAACCCTGTTCCGCCAATTCGACAGCAGGCTGCACCAGACGTTTCCAGGGCATCCGGCCATAGAGACGATGAGCCAATTCCAGCCCTTTGACGGTTCCAGGTACCCCTGCAGCCAAATATCCACGCAGACTTTTTTCAGGATCGACCGCACCGCTTTCGGTGAGATACATATCGCGATGAGCCGCGCTCGGTGCGGTTTCGCGAAAATCGATGCTCGTCGGCGGGCGATCTGGGAAACGAATCACCATAAAGCCACCGCCGCCCAGATTTCCGGCTTCGGGATAGACAACTGCGAGGGCAAAACCGACGCCGATGGCGGCGTCCACGGCGTTACCTCCCTGGCGCAAGATATCCACGCCAACACGGGTGGCGAGATCGTTAACACTGACGACCATTCCTTTCCGGGAAACGGTATTCTGCGGCGGCATCGATTCGCCACAGCCGGTGGGCACAATCAGCGCCGCCGCCAGCAGGAAGAGACAGAACCGTTGCAATCGATCGAATTTTTTCATCGGTTTCTTTTCTGCCATTTTTTCAATCTCTCAAGAGGATAAGTGTTGATCACCCGGTCGGCGGTTGCCCACCCGCGCCTGGCCGTACCTACGCCGAGAACCATCATCTCGAGATGAGGCGGGTGGTGGGCATCGGTATTGATGCTGATCACCGCGCCTGCATCGATCGCTGCTTTGACGTGGCTGTCCTTTAAATCAAGGCGATCCCAAAAAGAATTGACTTCCAAAGCGGTGCCGGTCTCGACAGCAGTTTGAATGACTTTATCGATATCGAGGACGAAACCTTGACGACGCGAAATCAAACGGCCGGTGGGATGGCCGATGACATCGACATAAGGATTGGACATGGCGGCACAGGTGCGGCCTGTGGGATCGCTTTTAAAAGCCGAGTGGATCGAAGCGACCGCGAAATCCAACTGCTTTAAAAGATTGTCATCATAGTCCAGCTTTCCATCGGCGAGGATATCGACCTCGGCACCGGCGAGAATGGTAAAATCGCTCAACTTTTCATTCAACTGGCGGATTTTTTCTATTGACCGCAAAAGGCGGTCGGGCGAAAGGCCGTTGGCATAAAAAGCGCCGCCGGAATGGTCGCAGATCGCCATATACCGATAACCCCGTGCTCTGACCGCTTCCACCATCTCTTCAAGCGGTAGCTGACCGTCGCTTTGATTGGTATGAATATGCAAATCAGCTTGAATGTCTTCTAGTCGTACCAACCGGGGCAGTTTTTTCTCCATCGCGACTTCGATTTCGCCACGATCCTCGCGCAATTCGGGGGGAATCCATTCCATGCCCAGAAATGAATAGAGTTCTTTTTCTTCCGCTCCGGCGATTTTTTTCTCGCCTTCAAAAACACCATATTCGTTGATCTTGTAATTTTTTTTCCTCGCCATCTCGCGCAAATGGACATTGTGTGCTTTTGAGCCGGTGAAATAGAGTTGGGCTGCCCCAAAACTGCCCTCAGCCACGGCGCGCAAATCGATTTGATAGCGATCGTCGAGCATAACACTCGCTTTGGTCTCTCCTGCACCGAGTACACGCGTCACACGCGGCATTGCGGTAAACAATTCGATTAGTCCCGCGCCATCCTCGGTTTCTACTACAATATCGATATCGTGAACCGTCTCACAAAATCGGCGCAGCGAACCGGCGGGCGATATGCGCGCAATTCGATCTCCGCCTTTCTCCTTCAAGTATTCAATGATTTCTTCGGCCACGGGCAAGGCGATACCGATCGACAGCCGCGTGGCCGCCGTATCTCGCAACTCGATACCCTTGCGTATGTTTTCGATTTTTTTATCCCCCATGCCTGGCAAAGCGCGCAAAGATCCGTTTTCAATCGTCTTTTTAAGATCGGCAACCGTCTCCACACCCAATTCTCGATAAGCCAGAGCGGCTGTTTTAGGGCCATAACTGGGTATGCTCAAGAGTTCGAACAACTCTTTGGGAACCGTATCGAGCAGGCGTTCGAATGCGCTGACGGTGCCACTTGAAAGAAATTCGAGAATTTTTTCTTGAATGGCATCACCGATTCCGGGCAATTCGCTCAGGCGCTTCTCTGCAGCCAATTTTTCTATGTCCTGAGGAGTTTCCCGCAGAATGCGGCTCGCTTTTCGGTAGGCATTGATCTTGAAAATCACCTCTCCCTTGAATTCGAGGATATCGGCCATCCTCTCCAGCAGAGTTGATATTTCTATGTTTTTCATTGCTTTCCTTTTATCGATACACCGGCAAGAATATAGTACGAATGAAAGGAAATGTCAACATCTAATTGGGAATACGCCTGCGGCGCATGTTTGGCGGGAAATCAACGGTCGATGGTTCCAAGATGCGCCATGAGAACCTCGATGCCCTGCAGATAGCTGTCCACACCCATGCCGCTGATTTGCGCAATGCAGACCGGTTCGATGACCGATATTTTACGAAAGTCTTCGCGTTGCTGAATGTTGGACAGATGAACCTCTACGCACGGTAAGTTGACTGCGCTGACAGCGTCACGAAGAGCATAGCTGTAATGGGTAAAGGCGCCAGGATTGATGACGATGCCGTCTGCTGTATGGCGGTTGTGATGCAAATAATCGATGATTTCGCCTTCATGATTGGATTGGAAAAAGTCGACTTGCACATCCAGCGAATTGGTCAACCTGCGGATGCGCTGATTCACCGCCTCCAACCCGAGATTTCCATAAATCTCAGGTTCGCGTTCGCCGAGCAGATTGAGATTGGGACCATGAATGACGAGGATACGCACGAGGTGCGATCCTTTCTTTTTGAATAGCCGAGTTGAAAGGTTTTCAGCTTTTTGTCAAAAGGGCAGCAAGGGACGCGCGAACCCGTGTTTCATCCGGATTCTCTTCACACACCGCTTTTCC
>JAFGJN010000270.1 GCA_016929055.1 Candidatus Zhuqueibacterota bacterium | reverse complement strand
TGGCCTCGATTCCCTTTTGCTGCAAATGGACGAGCAGTTCATCGCGCCGTTCGACAGCGATCATGTAGAGGTGATAGACCGTGCGTTTGTTGGGCCGCCTGGGCGGAAGGGTTATGGCGTCGATGGAAGCCAGGGCGCGGTCAAAGGTCTGGGCCCATTTGATCCGCGTTTCGGTGATTTCCTCAAATCGTTGAATCAAATGGTTGCCGACTACCGCCTGGATCGAGTCGAGTCGGCTGTTGTAACCAAAGATTTTCACCTCATCTCGACCGCACAGACCGTGATTTCGGAGCAGATGCAGTGCGTCGCGCACACTTTTAGAATCGGTGACAATGATGCCCGAATCGCCCCAGACATTGAGATTCTTGAGCGGATGCAGGCTAAATCCCGCGGCCGCTCCATAGGTTCCGGCGGTTCGGCCGTCAACCTGGGCACCGATCGCCTGACAGGCGTCCTCGATTACCTGAATGCCGTGACGGTGAGCAATTTCCATGATCTCGGTCATATCGGCCGGATGGCCGGCATAATGCACCGGCATAATGGCTTTGGTACGAGACGTGATGGCTGATTCGATCAACTGTGGATCCAGAGTGAACTCTTGAGTGACATCGACAAAGACCGGTTTGGCACCGGTCGCAACAATGGCTCCGACGGTGGCGATAAACGTATTCGGCGCCGTGATGACCTCATCGCCCGGACCGATCTCCAGGGCTTTCAGGGACAGAAACAGGGCGTCGGTGCCGGAATTGACGCCTATAGCATAGCGCGTGCCGATCAGTGCCGCGAATTTTTCTTCAAACTCTTGTACCGGTTTGCCCAGGGTGTAATCCCCCGTCGCCACGACGGTTTTTATGCTCTCCAGAATGGGATCCGGGTCGGCAAATTGTTGTTGCAGATAAGAATATTCCACCTTGATCATTTTTCGCCTCATTGGATAGGTTGCAGTTCGAGATTCTGAAAGGTTTTGATATTAAAGTAACGCGGGTTGTGCAAGGGATCGGGCACCAATCCCTGTTCAAAAGCTTTTTTAAGATCTTTAACCGCTTCCTGGATGGAGTGGCGGGCGACAAATCCGAGTTCGTCCCGGATTTTTGCCGACGAAACGCGGTAGCTGCGGTTGTCGTCGGTCGGTACGACGTCGATGGGGATCTCTCCGCCGATGACCTGCCTCACCATTTGCGCGATTTCCATTACCGTGTAATTTTCGTAACCGACGTTATAGATTTTTCGATGGATGCTTTGCGGGTCGAGTTCGAGCAAAAATACATACAAATCGGTCATGTCGGCGATGTGCAGGTTGGGACGCGTTTGGTCTCCGCCAAAGACGGTGATCTTGCCTGTGTTGACGGCGTGGTTGGTGAGGATGTTTACAGTCAGGTCCAGCCGCAGCCGGGGTGAATAGCCGCAGACCGTCGCAGGCCGAATGATGGTAAAGAGAAACTCATCGCGTATTTTTTCCAGCAAGACCTTTTCGCACTCGGCTTTAAAGAACGAATAGTCGGTTAGCGGTTCCAGCGACAGCTCTTCGGTTACCTGACTTTCGCTTTTGACGCCATAGACACTCGAGCTGGAGGCGTAGATGAACTGACTGACTCTAGCTTGTTCGCAAGCCTGCACCAAAAGGAGGAAAGCGTCGTAATTGATCGATTTGCCGAGCTCCGGATCGAGTTCAAAGCTGGGGTCGTTGGATACACAGGCCAGGTGGATGACCGTATCGATTCCTTGCAGTTCTCGGCGCAGGCGCTCTTGATCGCGCAGGTCGGCTTTCACTTCCCGCAGACCGGGATGATCTTTTACCTCAGCCAGAACCTCGTCTCCGTAGAAATAGAGGTCATAGACCGTGACGGCATGCCCTTTTTGCAGCAGTTTGGGAACGAGAACCGAGCCGACATAGCCGGCGCCACCGGTGACCAGGATTTTTTTCATGCCAGCATTCCTTCTTTTATCCAATTTTGGGTAGAGGTTTTTGCGGTTTTGTGCCAGACGCGTCGAGAAGCCGAATCGAGTGAGTTGAGATAGGCGCGCACCTCGTTTGCCTTGATCGGAATATTGCCCAAATTTCCCACGGCCAGGGCAGCGATGACAGAGCCGATGACCGAGGCCTCCATGATGTCGGCACCGGCGCAGGTGGAAACCGCCAGTCCGGTGAGAAGAGAATCGCCCGCACCCATCACGTCCAGAGGCTGTGGATTGAGAGCCGGAAAATGCTGGGTTTTGACATAATACTCGTCAAGCGTTCGTTTGTAGGTGACGAATCCTTCAGCGCCCAATTTCAAAACGATATTCTCAGCATGGGTGCGCTCCATCAGGCTTCGCCCCAGGATTTCCAGGCCGCTGAACCGGTCGTCCAGTGCCAGCCGTGCTTCGCGCTCGGTCGGTGTGAGCAGATAAAAGTCCTTGAATTTTTCAACATTGCCGATCTGACTGCTGCTCTGGGCGTCGCCAAAGAGGCGAATACCCCGTCGTCTGGCCTCACGCACAACATATTCCAGGATGTCAGGCGAGATGACACCGTAACCAAAATCGCTGACGATGATGCCGTCCACGTTGGCGATAGCGGCATCGATCGCTTCAACCAGGCGTTCCTGGGTTTTTTGATCCAGGGGATTTTCTTCAAGCCTTGAGACGCGCAGGATCTTTTGTGTTCCCACGAGATAGCGTATTTTAAAAGTCGTCGAGCGATTTTTATCGATGATCAATTTTGCATCGATCTTGTCCCGCATCAACCGATTGCGAGTGATTCGGGCGGGCTCGTCCGCTCCGACAACCGAGACGAAACTGCAGCGGCTTTCGAGTGCAGCGATGTGTCGGGCCACCACAGCGGCGCCGCCGACAAACTCTTTATGTTCCAGCTCTTTGACCACCAGCACCGGCGCTTCGGAACTCATACCCAGGGCGTTGCAGGCGACATATTGATCGACGATGGTATCGCCGATGACCAGCATCCGCAATTGATGAAACCGATCGATCCTATCGGTGATCTTTTCGAGGTTCAACCCCTGTTTGGCAATGGCTGAGCGCAGCAGGTTTCGGCGCACGGTTTTAATGTCGATCATGTCGTGATCCAGGAATTCGGAAGCGATATAGCGCGAATCCCCGGAGCTAAACAGGACTTTACCGCCATTTTTCTCGACCAGGGCGACCTGGTCGCCGATCAGTTTCGGTGTTTTTGCAAATTCGGCACCCAAAACATAGATGTGCGGCCGAACGATTTGAATCAATTCTTGAAAATTTTGTGTGTCGAATATGAAAACCGTATTCACAAAGGTCAGCGATGCGACGCCCCGCGCCCGTTCTTCGACGGTGTAAAACTTGTCCCGTACGCGTTCTTCCAATTTGCTCGAACCGTGTACCGCCACCAACAGATGGTCACCTTGATCGGCGGCGAACTCTAAAAAGCGCATGTGCCCGGGGTGAATGACGTTGAAATGTCCCTGGCAAAAGACCAGGCGTTTTCTGCGCGTCCGAATTTCATCTATTCGTTCCTGAAGGGCCTCCAACGAGGTCAGGATTTTATCCCGAGTGACCATCATAACTTTTCTCCATTCGGCTCCATAAACAGATCGAGAATCATGTGAAGAAAAAAGGCGTGTCCTGATTCGACAAATCCATAGCGATCGCCTGCCAAATAGACGTTGTAGCGACCGAGACGGCGCAGGGGGTTGTCCGGCCTAAACCCGCTCAGCGTAACCCGCAGGCTGTCCGGATAGGCTTCAGCGACAAACCGGGCTGCGTTGACAATGTTTCGGGATTGTCCTGAGCTGCTGATGGCAAAGAGCGCATCGCCATTTTTCATATAGCGCTGCAACATCTCGGCAAAGGCAGTTTCGAAAGAAAAATCGTTGTGAAAGCAGGTCAACATGGCGCTGTTGTCAAACGACAGGGCGGTCATGCCGGCGTTTTTGGTAAAGTCGACAGCAAAATGAGCGGCCATGGATTGACTGGCGCCGTTGCCGATAAAACAGATACTGCGTTTTTCCGCTTTGAGGCGTTTCAATTCCGTGACCAGCTGGTCGAGCCAGAGCTGTGTCGGTATCAGAGAATCGGCGCTGGTGCATTCCGCGTTTTCTATCAGATCGAAAAACGTATTGCGATAGGTATTCATGTTCATGGTCATGCGACACCTCATCTGATTAGACGCGGTCAACCGTTGCGCATTCAGCAAACAGATTTTGTTCCCTGATATCCTTTGCCACTTGAGCATAGCGCTCGGGCGAATCGACCGCACAGCGGTAGTCCTGCAACGGCTGGCCATATAAACAGCCCTGCGCCACCAATTGCGGAAAGACGTCTCTGGGAAAATCGGCAAATTCGCCGGCCGGGATAGAGTCGAATATTTCCGGCCGAAAAGCGTACAATCCCGAGTTGACCCAGTTTTGACGTTTGTCAGGCACCTCGTGAGCCGGTCGTTCGAAAAAGCGGACGATGCGATGGTCGCTATCGATTTCAACGATGCTATTGGAGACCATTCTCTGGTGAAGCACGATGGCACCGATTGCTGTCGGCACGGTATTCAGTCGATTCAGCAATCGGTTGTAATTATCGTTGCAAATCACATCGCCATAGAGCACCAGAAAACGGTCGCTTGTATCGAGCAGGGCCTGAGCATTTTTGACGGCGCCGGCGGTGCCGAGCGGTTTCGTTTCCGGGCTATAGGTGATGGATATCCCCCAGCGACTTCCGTCGCCGAAATAGGAGACGATGCGGTCGCCTAGATAGTGCAAATTGATGACAATCTGGTCGATGCCCAGGCCGGCCAGATGTCGAATCGTGTATTCGAGCAGGGGCTTACCGTCGATCGGCAGCATGGGTTTGGGAATGTTTTTTGTCAGGTGCTGCAACCTCTTGCCGTATCCGGCGCAGAGAATCATCGCTGCGGTCATTCGATCACTCCTTTCACCTGAGCCACCGATGCAAGAGTGTAGTCGGGAGCGATTTCGCGATCCAGCTGCAAATCGGTTTGGATCATCTGTTCCTCATGTCTGCCTGTCAGGCAGTGAATGGTCGTGCACCCGGCGAGCTTGCCGGCAATGATATCCGACAACCTGTCGCCGATCATAGTGCTGTGGCTGAGATCGATGTCGAGTTCGGCCGCGGCCCGCAACAGCATGCCCGGCTTGGGCTTGCGGCAATCGCAGAGAATGCGGTAGGCGGAGAGATCGGCGTTGGGATGATGCGGGCAATAGTAAATTGCATCGACAAGAGCGCTCGGATTCTGCTTTGTCAGTTTCGCGCGAAAGCGGTCGAGATGAATTTCGAGATCGGCGATGGTTATTCGCCCTCGCGCCACAGCGGGCTGGTTGGTCACCACGACAATCAGATAGCCACAGCGGCGGGCATGCACCACAACACCATCGATGTCCGGCATGAGATCGATCCGGTCATAGTTATACTCGATGCCATGGTCGATGGTCAGGATACCGTCTTTGTCGAAAAACAGAGCCTTTTTCATCGCTTTCCGCCTCATTCGTCAGGAAAGGTAGGTAAACCAGCTGCGCGTTGCAGCGGCAATCGAATCGCGATCCCAGAGCGGCGCATCGCGCCAATAGTCGATTTCTTGAAGGATCCGCTCGACACCTTGAGCAAAAGAGACCCGAGGTTCCCATCCCAGGAGCTGGCGAATTTTTGTTATGTCGGCAAACGTGCAGTCCGGTTCGCCGGGGCGTTTGGGTATATAAACCTTTTCGCCGCCCAACAGATCGGTCAGGAGGTTGATGCTATAGGTGCCGCCGCTGCCGACATTAAAAATTTCGCCGCGAAGCGGAGATCGAGCCGCTGTCCAAAAGGCCCGCGCCACATCGGTGACAAAGGTAAAGTCTCGTGTCTGTTTGCCGTCACCGACCACGGTAAACGGCGCGCCGCTCAGTTTTTGGCGCAGAAAAACGCCAAAGACGGCACCATAGGTGCCACTCGTTCGCGATCGCGGACCGTAGACATTGAAAAGCCTCAGAGACATTACCGGCAATTGATAGACCTGTCCCCAGTGCATGACGTATTGTTCGGCCAGATATTTTGTCAGAGCATAGGGATATTGCGGTCGCTTGTCATCGGTTTCGGCGGTTGGGAAGCGGTCGGGAATGCCATAACAGGAAGAGGAAGCGGCATAGACAAACTTTTTGATCGGTCGGTGTTGAAGCGCTGCCAAAAGATTGGCCGTGCCGTTGACGTTGGCACGATGATAGTCGAGCGGGCGTTCGATCGAGGGCACGATATCAGCCAGCGCGGCCAAATGGAAAACATAGTCGATACCCTCAAAGAGATCCTGCTCCGGATACAAATCGTTGAGGTCGGTTTGGACAATGTGCAGATGCTGGTTGCCGGCCTGGTGGGCAAGGTTTTCCCGTCTGCCGGTGGAGAGATTGTCGATCACTGTTACGTCAAATCCCTCGGCCAACAGCAAATCGACGAGATGAGAACCAATGAATCCACATCCTCCGGTGACGAGCGCTTTGGTTTTTTGTGGCATCTTTGTCTCACTCTTGGGGCCTGGTGTGGGGCGAAGGGAGCGTCAAAACAGCGGCCGCGTGAATTGTGATTGAAATAATTGATTAATAAACAGTTGATTGCAATAAATTGTGAATGCCGCCGGTCGTCCCGGCATCAGGATCTTTGCAAATCAAGTGCCACAAAAAAAGAGTGTTTGATTGTCTACTCTGCGTTTGCACCAGGGACAGAGCAAGACAAGCTATCTTTTGATGAGAGACTGATATGCGGGTTGGTTCAGAGAGGGGGAGAAGGCGGGACTGTTTTTGCACTGCTGCTCTGTTGGGTCGAGATCAAGACCAGCAACGCGAGCAGGTAACTTGATTTGGACTGGATTGCTGCACTTTTCAGCGCAAATTGCGAATCAATCGTGTCCCGTCATCAGACGGGACACCCCTAGCTCATCTCAATTCTATATCAAGCTTGACCCTACCATTAATTGTGAATCATTACAGATAGAGCGCTGCACCGGGGCCGACCGGCAGGCCGAGCAGCAGCCAGAGGACCAGGAGTATTGACCAGCCGATAAAAAAGACAACGGTATAGGGCAACATGACGGCGATGACCGTGCCGATACCCG
This sequence comes from Candidatus Zhuqueibacterota bacterium, assembly GCA_016929055.1. Classification (GTDB taxonomy): domain Bacteria; phylum Zhuqueibacterota; class Zhuqueibacteria; order Residuimicrobiales; family Oceaniaggregativiventaceae; genus Sulfursilanivivens. The sequence continues at coordinate 2,036 of JAFGJN010000270.1, read as the reverse complement.
CCTTGGGGTTATAGCGTTCGACAAAGGCGACGATGAGAGCGAAATAGGACATCATCGGTGAGATGATATTGGTCACGCTGTCGCCGATTCGGTAAGTCACCTGCACAAGTTCGGGAGAATAGCCGAGCAGCATAAACATGGGTATAAAGACCGGCGCCATGATCGCCCACTTGGCCGATGCGCTGCCCATAAAGAGGTTGATAAAAGCGGACAAAAGGATAAAAACGAGCATCAACGGAATGGCTCCCAATCCGGAACTCTGAATCAAGTCGGCTCCGCGGATGGCAAAGATGAGTCCGAGATGGGTCCATCTGAAATAGGCGACAAACTGAGCGGCAAAAAAGGTGAGGACGATATAGATGGACAGGGTTTCAATCGATTTGCCCATGCCGCGCATCACATCCTTGTCGCTTTTGATGGTTCCGGCTCCGATACCGTAGGAGATGCCCGCAGTGGCGGCGCCAAGAAAAATGAACGCGACGATACCCTTGAGAAAGGGCGAGTCGAGAATGCCTCCGCTCTGCAAGTTGCGAAGGAAGCCGTTTTGGGGCACGATGCCTGCGGCGATGACGGCGAGAAAGATCAGCGAGGCGATACCGGCAAAAACGAGGCCTCGTTTTTCCTCGCGTTTGAGAGGCCGGAGTTCCGTGTCTGATGTGTGGCCGTGATAGTCTCCGAGGCGGGGAACGACAAATTTTTCCGTGACCCAGGTTCCCAGCAGGGTGACAAGAAAGGTGGAAACGACCATAAAATAGTAATTGGCCGCCGGATTGACGAAATAGGACGGATCGATAATGTGTGCCGCCTCTTCAGAGAGGCCGGCGAGCAAAGGGTCGAGGGTTCCGAGAAAGAGGTTGGCGCTGTATCCGCCCGAGACGCCGGCAAAAGCGGCTGCCAGACCGGCGATCGGGTGGCGGCCGGCCGCCATGAAAATCACGGCGCCGAGGGGCACCAGCAGCACATAGCCGACTTCGCTGGCGGTATTGGACAGCACGCCGGTAAAAACCAGAACAAAGGTGAGCAGGTGTTTGGGAGCTCGCAGTACCAGCAAGCGCAAGGCGGCGCCAATCAGTCCGCTGCCCTCGGCGATACCGATGCCCAGCATGGAGACCAGAACCGTTCCCAGTGGGGCAAAGGCAGTAAAATTGTGAATCATTTCAGTCAGGATGCGATGCAGTCCGGCGACGGACAACAGACTGAATACATGAATGGTTTCGCCGGTTGCGGGATGAACGGCACTGAGGTCGAGAGCTCGGGCTATGGCTGAAATGATGATGACGAGAAGCGAAAAGAGGGCGAAAAGAGAAGCCGGGTGTGGCAGAGCGTTGCCGACTCGTTCGACCAGATGCAGCAGGCTGTCGGCGGAAAAATTCGTCCGCTTGATTCTGTTCAGAATAGAGTGCACTGTTCTATACAAAAGCGACCCTGTATTTGAAAAGTTGTGGGGACAATTGATCTTTTATCGGTCGTGACGGGTGCTCTGCCCTGACCATCGCAATTGTTTTTCCAACCCCCGTTTATGCAAGAATGTTCCGATTCGTTTCCGCGCCGGACGAGTCGCGAAACAGGGCGGCAATGCGGCAGCTCTCGATGGGATACTGGCCAACGGCGGTTTCGTCCGAAAGCACCACGCCGTGATATCCGCTGCAAAGCGAATCATAGAGATTGCAGAGTTCGGCACGAGTCGGGGTTGAATGTTCGCTCAAGTGTTCCAGCACCTGTCCGGCCAGCAGCACCGGTAGAGGCAAAGAGGGCACTTGAGCGGCAAAACGCCGGGCGGTTTCCGCCAAAGCGCGGAATCCGAGTTCGGCGCCGAGGTCGCCGCGGCAGAGCCAGAGTTCGTCGGCGCTGTCAGCCAGCTGCCGGGCCTGGGTCACCGCGGACTTGCGTTCGAGTTTAGCTATCAAATAGAGATCGCGACCCAGCAGCTCGCGGTAGTGCTGCATTTCAGCAGCGTCGCGCACATAAGAGATGGCGTAGCGAATGCCGGCAAACGGTCGGGTCATCTCGACAAAGCGGTGGTCCTGTTCGCCGAG
>JAFGJN010000269.1 GCA_016929055.1 Candidatus Zhuqueibacterota bacterium | reverse complement strand
GCGCCACGTTTATCTGCCCCTTTGTCGGGCGTCTGGACGATATCAGCCAGTCCGGCATGGAATTGATCGAGCAAATTGTCACCATTTATAACAACTATGATTATGACACACAGGTGCTGGTCGCCAGCATTCGCAACCCCTTGCATGTGCTCGATGCGGCTTTGATGGGTGCGCATGCAGCTACGTTGCCTCTCAAGGTCGTGGAGCAAATGATCCACCACCCCCTGACCGATATCGGCATCGAAAAGTTTTTAAAGGATTGGTCAGGCCGCACCGGTCACTGAGCTGAAATGGGATGGAGCATGGAACATTTTTCGAGCGATCGACGCGCGATTCGTTTTTTGCTGTTGGTGGTGATTTTTGTAGCTGGATCGGCCTTTGCCGTCCTGCTGGCGGAAACTGAACAAAAGCTGCAGCGGACGGAATCGCTCGCGCTTTCGCGACATACCGCCATCACTCGCGCGGTCGAATTGGTCAGTCCGGCAGTCGTCGGCATCAACGTCACCCAGGTGCACCGCTATGTCCGCAAGAGCCCTTTTGCCGAAGATCCGTTTTTTCGCAATTTTTTTCCAGATATTCCTTTCGAAAAACGGGTCAAGAGTCTGGGCTCGGGGGTCATTATCTCGCGTGAAGGATATATCCTTACCAATCAGCATGTGGTGGAAAACGCAGCCGAGATTGTGGTAACGATGAGCGGTGGTAATCAGTTTGTCGCCCAAAAAATCGGCGAGGATTACAAGACCGATATCGCTGTTCTCAAAATCGAAGGCGACCGTTTTCCCTCGGCTCGGCTCGGCAATTCCGAAGAGGTGATTATCGGTGAATGGGTCATCGCCCTGGGTAATCCCTTTGGCCTGTTCGATATCGGCAGTCAACCTACGGTCACGGTGGGGGTCATCAGCGCCAAAGATCGAGATTTCGGCAAGTTGAACAATTCGCGAGTCTATGAAGATATGCTGCAAACCGATGCTGCTATCAACAGCGGCAACAGCGGCGGACCTTTGGTCAACTGCCTCGGTGAGATTATCGGCATCAATACCTGGATCATTTCCACCGACGATTACGCCGGCGCCAATATCGGTCTGGGTTTTGCCATTCCGGTTCACCGGATTAAGCGGATTCTCAACGATCTGATCAACTACGGACGGGTGGATCGGAATTTTTATACCGGCATTACCTGCAATGAATTGACACCCTTGATCGCGCTCTATCTCGGATTGGACAACACCAATGGGTGTATCATCGCCGAAATCGCTCGCAACAGCCCGGCCGCGCGAGCCGACCTGGAAATAGGCGACGTGATTCTGTCAATCAACGGCAAGGATGTCGCCAATTTGAACGATATCGACCGAATTATTGAAGAGCTGGATTTGAAAAAAAATGATGTGATATTATTGCGCGTCTATCGCAACCGGCGATTGATCGACATTCGGTTGCAGCTTGCCGCTTATCCCGAGTCGATGAAAGGAGCCCGGCCATGATTGCACGCTATACTCGGCCGCTGATGGGAAGCATCTGGTCGGATGAAAACCGTTACCGCAAATGGCTCGACGTCGAGATCGCCGTCTGTGAGGTGCAGGCGGATAACGGCCGAATTCCGGCTGAAGCGGTGGAGGTGATTCGCAATAAAGCCGATTTTAACGTCGATCGAATCGAAGCCATCGAAGCCACTGTCAAACACGATGTCATTGCTTTTTTGACCTCCGTGGCCGAATTTGTCGGCGAGGAAGCGCGTTTCATCCACCTCGGCATGACTTCTTCGGATTTGCTCGATACCGCGCTGGCACTGCTTATTCGCGAGGCTTCCGCTGTGCTGCACGAGGATCTGCAGGAGCTGCAAGCGGTGCTTAAAAAACAGGCGATCACCCACCAGCAGACGGTTTGCATCGGTCGCAGCCACGGGATTCACGCGGAACCCACCTCTTTTGGACTCAAATTCGTCCTGTGGTTTGACGAGATGCAGCGCAATCTGCAGCGCTTCGATGCTGCGGTAGAAGCCCTGCGGGTGGGCAAAATCTCCGGTGCTGTCGGAAATTTTATCCATCTCGAACCAAAGATCGAAGAGCAGGTATGTGCTCGGCTGGGATTGCGTCCGGCACCGATTTCCACCCAGATCATTCAACGCGACGTTCATGCCCAGTTTCTTTCCACCCTGGCTCTGATCGGCTGTTCCCTGGAAAAGATGGCGGTCGAGATCCGCCACTTGCAACGTACAGAGGTTCTCGAAGCCGAAGAACCCTTTACACCGGGACAAAAAGGATCTTCGGCTATGCCGCACAAACGCAACCCCATCGGCAGCGAGAATATTTCCGGATTGGCGCGCCTCCTTCGCAGCAATGCCCTGGCTGCGCAGGAAAATATCGCTCTCTGGCATGAACGCGATATCAGCCATTCCTCGGTGGAACGAATCGTTTTTCCCGACAGTTGTATCCTGGCCGACTATATGCTGGCGAGAATGACGCGCCTTCTCGAAGGGCTGGTCGTGTACCCGGAAAATATGAAACGAAACCTCAATTTGACCCATGGCCTGATTTTTTCTCAACCGGTTTTGCTGGCTTTGACACAGAAAGGGATGAGCCGCGAGGATGCTTACCGAATTGTACAGACGACGGCCATGATCTGCTGGCAGGATGGACTCGATTTTCAGCAAGCCCTGTGGAAAGACGAACAGGTGCGAAGCTATCTGTCGCGCGACGAGTTGGCCCTCTGCTTTGACCTGAACAGCGGGCTCAAACACGTTCAAGAGATTTATGCCCGGGTCGGTATATTTGATTGAAATCATGCGAAACCGGATCGTCTTTTTTGTTTGCTTCGGGGTTTATAAATTAAAGGAGCTGACTATTGAAAACAAAAAAAATCGGCGAAGGCAAATCCAAAAAGGTTTATGAAACCGATAATGAAGGGCAAGTGGTTCTGGTTTTCAAGGATGATCTGATCCTCCGTAACGGCACCAAAGCGTCGATCCCCAATAAAGGCGCAATCAACAATAGCATCGCAACCTTTTTGTTTCGCATGTTGGAGAGCTATCACGTCCCCACCCATTATGTCAAACAGCTCTCGAACCGGGAAATGCTGGTTAAAAAATTGGCAATGATTCCGGTGACGGTGTTTGTGCGCAACATCGCCGCCGGATCGCTGGTGGAGCAATTTGGTATCGATGAGGGCAAAGAGCTCGAATGTCCGATCATCGAATATTATCTCAAAGGTGAGGATGAAAAAGAAACGATGATCAACGAAGATCATTTGGTTTCTTTTGGTCATGCATCACCCGAAGACTTGAAGGAAATTCACCGTCTTTCTTCCAAGATCAATGCCATTCTGAAAGAGATGCTGCGCCGGCGTGGGCTTGGATTGATCGATTTCAAACTCGAATTCGGTCGCCGAGATTCGCATGTATTTCTAGGAGATGAAATCAGCGCCGATACCTGTTACTTGTGGGATATCACAGGCGAGACGAAATTCAACAAACGTCTGACCGCCAAGAATACCGATGATATCGCCCAGGAGTATCAAGCGATAAAAAAACGAATATTTTTGGAATAATGAGAGACAGTCCTATGAAAATCAGCAGTGAAGGTTGGGGCATGCTGGCCGGATTGGCATCGTTTGCCGTTTTGGTCGGATACCTCGCATTCAGCCGGAGCAATCCCTGGATGATAGCGGTTTTTGTTATCACCGCACTTTTTTTTCTTCTGACGCTCTATTTTTTTCGTGATCCTCAGCGGACAGCGCCTGCCGATCCAAAGGCGATCGTATCACCGGCCGATGGTCGTGTGGTGGCAGTGGATCGAATCACGGAAGATCGCTTTATTGAAGGGTCGGCACAGCGAGTAGCCATCTTTTTATCGATTTTCGACGTGCATATCAACACGATTCCTTTTGCTGGTCAGGTGGATTTTCTCGATTACAAACACGGTCGTTATTTGCCGGCTTTTCGCGAAGAAGCGGCCACAGCCAACCAGCATGTGTTGATCGGTTTGGTGACCGATCATGGCAAGCTGGCCTTTAAGCAATCGGCCGGTATCATCGCCCGCCGTATCGTCTGCCGGTTGCGTCTGGGCGATCGGGTCAAAGCGGGGGAAAAGTTCGGCATGATCAAGTTCGGTTCGCGCGTCGAGGTCTATATGCCGGACTGGGCAAAACCCACTGTGCAAATCGGCGATCGGGTGCGCGCCGGAGAATCCATTATTGGAAGAGTCGATGAAAAATAAGGGCTATATCAACGTCCCCACCCTGTTTACTGCACTTAATCTGTTCTGTGGCTTTCTTTCGATTGTGCAGAGTGTGTCCGGCAACTTGAGCAATGCCGCCTGGTTGATTTTTATCGCCGGGGTTTTCGACGCCCTGGATGGACGCATCGCCCGTGCTTCGGGTCAAAACAGCGAGTTCGGTTTGCAGATGGATTCTCTGGGGGATGTGGTGTCCGCCGGGGTAGCACCGTCGATTTTGGTTTACGGTTTTTATCTTAAACGGCTGGGTGAGATTGGACTGGTGATATCGTTCCTGCCTCTGCTCTTTGCGGCTTTTCGCCTGGCGCGTTATAATTTGTTCGCCATGGAAAACGGCAAAAAAAGCGATTTTGTCGGCATGCCCGCTCCAATGGCCGCCGTAACCCTCGGCAGTTTGGCCATCCTTTACGACCTCACCCAGTGGCAGTGGCTCATGCGATCCACGATGGTTCTTGTGCCTCTGGTCAGTCTCTTGATGGCCAGTACCTTTAAATACGACGCTTTTCCTCGGTTCAGTCTCCGCGAAGGCAGAAAAAATAGTCTCAAATTGTTGGCCTTTGTGGTCACCCTGATTCTGATGATGATCACCCCGCAATTCGCGCTGTTCGGATTTATGCTGATCTATCTGTTTTCAGGCCCGGTTGGAGCGGTTTCGGCTCTCCTGCGGGACGAATCGACGGAACTGGCGATTATTCCAAAAGAGCGTACCGCTGAGGGGGATAACCTGAGAGAGGGAAAGGAGCGGAAAGAATGAAAAAACATTATTCTTTGGGCTGGGTTCTGGTGACGCTCCTGCTCGGTGCCTTGATGGGTTCGGCTTTGGGTCAGGTGCTCGGTCTGGTTTTGCCTGCGGGTGTCGTGAAGGAATTCTTTTTGCGTTCGATCGCTTTTGGTTTTTCACCGGCTACCATCGATCTCTCGTTGATCACCCTGACCCTCGGATTTACCTTTCAGCTCAACGTCATCGGCGTTATCGGTATCATCCTGGCGGCCTATATCCTGCGCTGGTACGTCTGAGGATTGAGCCCTGAAAACGCTTGCAACTGTAATAAAAGACCGATATATTATCTTTTGCGGTCGCATTCGAGCAGCCGCCCCACGATCGCTCAAAGCGAGTGTTGGGATTTTTTCCCGGATTTGGTGCACCGCACCGACTTGGGATTTATTCTTGATGAGGAGGTAGAGGCCGATGTTTCCCGCGCTAGGCATGCCGGAAATGCTGGTCATCATGTTGGTGATTTTGTTGGTTTTCGGCTCAAAGCGACTTCCGGAATTCGCGCGAAACCTGGGAAAGGCTCTGCACGAACTGAAAAAGTCGGCCGAAGAGATCAAACGCGAAATGGATATCGACGATAAAAAGTGACCTGCGTCGAAAACGCAGCAAGTGTCCGATGCTTACTCGGCATCGATTACATCTTTTTGTAACAGGAGGTTGATATGGGATTGCCCGGCGGTCCTGAATTGCTCGTTATTCTTTTCGTGATTTTATTGATTTTTGGCGGTCGCAAGCTGCCTGAGTTGGCTCAGGGATTGGGCAAGGGTATTCGCGAGTTTAAAAAAGCCACCCGCGAAGAGCCGCCGCAAAAGAGCGAAGACGAGTCGAAAACCGGCCAGGAATAACGGCGGATTGTGCGCCCAGTTCAAACGGAGTGAAAATTTGGATTTTTCCGCGCTGCAAAAACAACTCGCCGATCGAAAGCTTTCCTGTGTCGAATTGACCGAAAGCTATCTGGCGAAAATTGAAAAAGGCGCTCATTTGAACGCCTTTCTTTTTGTCATGCGCGACCGCGCCCTGCAACGCGCTGCCGAAATCGACCACAAAATCGAGCAAGGGCGTGCAGGGCGGTTGGCGGGGATGGTGATCGGGGTCAAGGACAATCTGGCTCTTCGAGAGACACCCACAACCTGTGGGTCGCGTATTCTGGAAAATTTTTATCCGCCCTATGACGCAACGGTTCTGCAGCGATTGACGGATGAAGACGCGATTTTCATCGGCAAAACGAATCTCGACGAATTTGCCATGGGTTCTTCCAGCGAGACATCTTTTGCGGGGCCGGTCAGAAATCCATGCGATCCCGAACGCGTGGCCGGAGGGTCTTCCGGCGGTTCGGCGGCTGCAGTCGCCGCTGACTTTTGTACGGCCGCTTTGGGCAGCGATACCGGTGGATCCGTCCGCCAACCCGCTTCTTTTTGCGGTATCGTCGGCCTGAAACCGACCTATGGTCGCGTTTCCCGTTTTGGACTCTTTGCCTATGCTTCGTC
>JAFGJN010000004.1 GCA_016929055.1 Candidatus Zhuqueibacterota bacterium | reverse complement strand
CATTGGAATTGGCCAAAGATAATATCCGCGTCAATGCCATTTCGCCGGGCGCGATTCTTACCGATATGAATCGCAAGAGCATTCAGGAGGCCGGCGACGCTTTCCTGTCTCATATACCGATGCACAGGGTGGGAGAGGTGAGCGATGTAACCGGCGCCGCTATTTATCTCGCCGGCAATGAATCAGCCTATGTAACCGGCACAACACTCTATATCGATGGAGCATATCGCCTGCACACGATTCGTATCTGATGTTTTACCTTTCTTCTACTCCGCTCTGGCTATCCTTGCGATTCGCCTGGCGCGGAAGATATTTTGATCAGTATCCGATAGGTCGCTCCGGAAAGATAACCTGGGTCGCTCCAATTCGTTTGCTTCCCCAAGGGTTTTTAGCTATTTCTGTCATGTGGTGGCTGACAACCTTGCTATCCGCATCGCAGACCGGCACTTTCAAAACCCTGAAATCGGTTTTTCTGCAAATGATTGCCTTTGCTGTATTGTAAAAAAATACGATCCTTCCCCTCGGATTCTTTGCCATAAACTCGGTTACCCTCGTTTTTGTGTTATTCTGATTCAGTGTTTAAACTAAAAGTATTCTTCGGAGGTTTTCCCATGGCGCGTCTCAGTTTTATTTTTCTTTTTCTAGCCTCTGTTGTTTTTTCGCAACCCGTACATCAGCAACTGCTCTACCACAATCCCTTAACCGGCGAGATGGTTCATGAATTCGCTTCGGTCGAAAATTACAAAGGTCAGTTTACTTCTGCGGGCTGGAAAGCGAGCCAGTCCTCGGCAACGGTAGAAAACAACAGCCGTCTTATCATCCGTTTTGCCAACCGCCTTCCCGCGTCCGGCACCATTGAATTCAAAGTCACCAACTTTAATCCGGCAAAACAAGCAGATTATAGCAAGTCCCATATCTTTTTTTTGACCTCCCAGGAGGGCGGCAAATCGGATGTGTTGTATACCAACGGATCCTGGTGCTATCTTCGTACCGGCAAATCTTACGTTAATTCGGATGGATCTGTATCCATGCGAATCGATCTCAGCTCTAAAGGTCTGACTGAGCGCAAAGAGGACTTTTTTCTGAACTCCAAGTTTTTCAATCTTGCATCCGTTTATCGATTCAAGATCGTTTATAATCAATACTATTTTTGGATTTTTATCGATGATCAGCTGATCGAACAATACACCTTTTCTGGCCAGGAACGCCGTTTTCGCGAACTCTATCTGGGTGGTGATATTGATTACCTGACCATCGATGGCCCGGTTTATTCCGACCTAGAAATCCGAACCGCCGATACCGAGCTGTTTTTTGAGGATAAAACCTATAGCAAGAATCTTTTCGGACTCGGCGATCCACATTACTCTGGTCATGGAATTGCCATGGGTGATGTCAATGACGACGGCCTGACCGATGTCTATATTTCAAATTGCTATCAGGGCGAATGCCTGCGCGACGTTCTCCACATTCAGCAACCCAACGGTACATTTGCCGACGAAACGATGGAAAGGGGAGTAGCCGACGAATGCTGCAGCCATGGCGTGGTCTTTGTCGATGTGGACAATGACGGCGACCTCGATCTCTTCAATGGCAACACCTGGGAGCCGAATCAGCTCTATATCAATGATGGTAACGGATATTTTACCGAAGAGAGTGTGGGACGCGGCATCGAGCTCATCGACGGTGAGACACGCGGAGTTGTGGCTTTTGACGCCAACAACGATGGTTATATCGATCTCTATGCCGTCAACTGGGGAATGGAGAACGAACTCTATATCAATGATGGGCGCGGTTATTTTCAACGCCAGTATCTCGGTGCCGAAGGCGCAGTCGAAGAGATCGAACAGATCGGCACTCAGGGGGTGACGGTTGCCGATATCGATGATGACGGCGATTTTGATATCTATATCAGCAAACGACAAAAATCCAACGAACTCTATCTCAATGAAAACGGCCGCTTTCGGGAAGCGGCAGCGGAACGCGGCATCGCTGTCGGCGGCCGAAGTGACGGGGCAACCTTTGCTGACTTTGACAATGACGGCGATCTGGACCTGTTTGTCGCCAACACGAAAACGCCCAATATCGGAGAAACAGTATATTTAAATGTCTTTGAAAATTTGGGAAACGGTTATTTTGTCGATCATACACAGGATTATAACCTGGTCATGGATGGTTTTACCGTCCAGCTTTTCGATGCCGACAATGACGGTTGGCTCGATCTCTATCGCTTGCGAAACAACGGCTATATACCCGATGCCATGGCAATCCTGAGCTTGAACAATGGCCAAAAGGGGTTTGTCTCTGCCGGATTTTGTGGCGCGGATGTGATCGGTGCGGATGCACGCGGCTGTGCCATCGACGATCTGGATCGGGACGGCGATCTGGATATTTTTATCACCAACAAACTTTTTGACAACATCTTTTTGGAAAATCACCTCGACCGGCGCAATCCCGCCGTTCAAAACAGCTATTTGCAAATCGATGTGAACGGCCCCCGGGGTGACCGCGGGGGGATCGGAAGCAAAATCTGGATTTATGAAGCAGGTCATCTCGGCAATTCGGCCTACTTGCTCGGTTATCGGCAAGTCACGAATGCGGTCGGTTATCTCAGCGGTAGCAATCTGGTGCAACACTTTGGTCTGGGAAACCGGGTTTTTGTCGATATTCGTGTTCAACTGGTCGACGGCAGCTCGATTGAGAGACGTCAGGTAGCTGCCGGCCAGCGCATCCTCATCGAACCCGAAGCCGCCCCTCGATCTCTCGAGAGGATAAGCGGTGACGGTCAATCGGGCTATGCCGGTCAACAACTGGCCAATCCACTCGTGGTACGTGTTCGGGATGCGTCGGGACAATTCGAATCGGCCGTACCGGTCACTTTTCGGATTGTCCGCGGCAGTGGTCGGATCATAGGCGATCCGACCATCGATTCGGATGACGACGGTTTTGCTTCAATTTATTTACAGCTCGGATCCGCTCCGGACACCTGCGTTGTACAGGCGACAGTAGCCGGCCTGCAAGGCGATCCACTCGAATTTACCGCCCTTGTCCTGGAAACACCCCTTGTCCTGGCGATCGAGTCGGGTGACGATCAAACCGGCGAAGCAGGCGCCTTGCTTCCCAAGCCAGTCGTGGTTAGTGTCCAAACTATTTTCGGCGAACCCGCAGCAGGCAAAAGCGTCGATTTTCGAGTGATTGAAGGCGGCGGAACTCTCCAGGGAATATCCCAGATATCGATGTTGACCGATGCCGATGGATTGGCTCAGGCCCACTGGCGACTGGGGCCGAATGCTGGTGCGGTGCAAACCCTGAGTGTGTCGATCGGCACATCCGAGGTTTTTTTTCGTGCCGAGGCGGTGGCCGATCTGCCGGTGCGAATGGTGCCTGATGGAGGGGAGGGTCAGAGCCTTCGTCCTGGACAGCTCTTTGCCGAGCCATTTGCTGTTCGTGTCCTGGATCGCTGGGACAATGCGGTGGCCGACTGGCCGGTCGTCTGGAGCTCGAGCGGCGGGGCTTCGCTCGATGGGGATACGTTTAAGACCTCGCGCACCGATTCCCAGGGACGAAGTGCCGTTACATGGCAAGCCGGACCCTATTTGGGGCCGGAACAGAAACTCTCCGCTCGAAGCGAAGCTGCCGAATCATCGCTGGAAGGATCCCCGATCGAATGGATTTATTCAGCCATATCAGTCGATCAGCAACAATCGTCGATTGTCGCCACCGGTCCGGTTTTCGCCAACGGTTCGGATGCATCGACCATCACGGTTACACTGCGCGATCGCGATGGTGCCTCGGTCGGTGCTGGATTGACCGTGTCCATATCCGTCAGCGGCTCGGGGAATCTTTTGAGCCAACCAGACACATTGACCGATGCCTCCGGTCGGGTTAGCGCTTTTCTGCAGAGCACGATAGCTGAACAAAAAACCGTAAGCGCTGTGGTCAAAGGAATCGATTTAACGCTGGGTGAAACCATGGTGGAGTTCCAGCAACCGGTTTTCATGCCCATGGAGTTGATCGCCGTTTCCGGTAAAGATCAAACGGGGGCGGCGGGACGGCCGCTTGCGGAAAACCTCCGAGTGCGTATTCTGGATCAAAGCGGTATGCCACTGGCCGGTGCGCCTGTGGTCTGGAGTGTTGTCGCCGGAGGCGGTTCAGTCAATGGGGGAGCGTCGGTCCAAACTTTCAGCGATTCCCTCGGCCTTACGGCTGTTTCCTGGATATTGGGAACAGTCGCCAGCAGCGATCAGCGACTCCAGGCAAAAGTGCCCGAATCGAATGTTGCGCCGGTGATCTTTGAAGCCATTTGCAGACCGGCAGAGCTCGCCGAGCTGCAGAAAATCGGCGGCGACCACCAGGTCGGTACGGTCGACGCCCTCTTGCCGTCACCCTTTTTCGTCCGGGCCGTCGATCCATATGGCAATACCATTCCCGATTTGATTCTCGATTTTACTGTCGTGCGAGGCACTGGCACTTTCGAGGGATCGGCCTCCCATGCCGTGGTCACCGATTCGACAGGATCAGCATCAGCGCATTTTCGGTGCGGTGTTACAGCCGGCGAGATTTCCATCAAGGCTGCACATCAATCCGTTTTTATCTATTTCAACGCTATCGCAAAGGCAGATCGTCCGGATGCTCAGCGTTCGACTTTACAGGCCACTTCGCCGATTCGACCTGATGGTATACAAAAAAGTACGATCACCATAACTTTGCTCGATCGGTTCGAGAATCCGGTGCTCGGCCGCTTTGTCGAGCTGATATCCAACGATCAGGATTGCATCCTGATCCAGCCCACTCAACCTACAGACAATCAGGGCGTGACAACCGGATCGCTCGCTTCGACCAGCCCTGGAAGAAAAGTGGTTTCTGCTTTTGTGCTTCCTGATTCTTCTATTCTTTTGCAGCAGGCTATGATCGATTTTGATTTCGGACGATTTGCGCTGCTCCCAATTTCGGGAAACAACCAAATCGCTCCGGCCGGAACCACGCTTACCAATCCCTTAACCGTCCGGATCGTTCAGAACGAGGCCGGTTTGGCCGGTGTCGGTGTCGTTTTTAAACGTTTGACCGGCTCTGCATCCTTTTCCGGTTCTGTTGAAACCACCGTGATCAGCGATTCAGACGGTTTCGCTCATACAGCCGTCGATCTTGGCACTCTGGCGGGTCCGGTGCGCATCAAAGTCTTTGCGGCCTCTGATTCAACAGCCTCCACAGAGTTTTTGATTAAAGTTGTTCCAGGTCAGCCAAGCGAATTGAGCAAACGCTCCGGTGACGGTCAAGTAGCTCAAGCAGGGGAGAGGCTAGAAAATCCCTTGGTGGTGCAAATTTTCGACCGCTATCAAAACCTTTGTTCTGGCGTCCCGATCAATTTTTCGTCTATCAACGGTGGTACTATTCTAGGATCTGGTTCCGTGGAAAGCGACTCGTTGGGATTGGCCTTCTGTCAAGTGCAGCTGGGGAGTGAACCAGGCGAATACTATTTCGATGCGAAATTGAACACAGGGCAGGTCACTGTCTTTTCCGCGACAGCAACCCAGGGAAACTCTGCTCCACAAATCCTTGGCTGGCAGCCGTCGGAACTCGAGGTGTCGATCCAACTCGGTGAATCCGTCGAGTTTCGTATTACCGATGTTCGGGATAGCGAAGGCGATTCACTCTCCTGCACCTGGCTGATCCAGGGCGCGCCGGTCGGTCATCAGCCGGTGTTTAACCTCTTGTTGACCAGTGCTGCATTTAAAACCTTTACCCTTACCTGTCGCGTCAGCGACGGCAAACGCTCCTCGGAGGTGGTCTGGCGTGTTCAGGTGTTGACCACCTCGATGGAATCTGTCGTCTTTAGCGCTTTACCGCTCCAATCTGAACCCGGCGTTTTGTTGCAATGGCATGTTCCCCAACCCGGATCGGTTCGTGAATTTGTGGTGCTGCGCAGTCTATCCGCCCAGCTCTTTGCACCGCTTGAAGGCGCTGTTGTCGCGGCTCGCGCCGACAGGTATCACTATGAGTTTAGGGATCGTGAAATTAACGGCGGTGAAACCTACCGCTATATCCTGCAAATGATTGGTATAGACGGACAAACTGACCAATCCGAGCCCATTCAGATTCATGCGACCCTGCCCCAACAGATCGCCCTTTATCCCAATTACCCGAATCCGTTCAACCCGACCACGACGCTGGCTTTTGATCTGCCCGGCGAGATGCAGGTCGATCTCGCTGTCTTTAATGTCAGCGGACAACGTATTCGAACGCTCCTATCGGGGAAATGCGCACCAGGCAAAAGACAGGTCGTCTGGAATGGCCGGGATGATAACGATGAATCCGTGCCTTCGGGTGTCTATCTCTATCGACTGCAGGCCGGAGAGACGATTTTGCAGAGGAAATTACTTTTGGTCAAGTAAATCCGAATCTGTCTGAACAAACGATATTAGAGTTATCCGCCATAGGCGCCCCAATTTCGTATTGTGCAAAGGAAAAAGATTTTTTACTATTCATGACACTACTGTCCAAAACAGATTTTCTTGGAATTATTAATAATCATATAAATACACACCTGTCCAAAACAGGTTTTAGTAGTATGATTAGTCAACTGATAAATAGAAGGTTAGGTCAAATGGCAAAATAGCGAATCTGATCTGTGATTCATGAAAACCTCTATTGTTTTTACATCAGATAGGTTGTGTGGTGTCCCCGTTTGGGACACCAGTGTATTCATGATTGTTTTAGGTAGTGATGGATCACAGATGTCCTGTTTGTCAATCTGATATCTGTTGTGTCGAATAAACCATTCAATAGTCTTGTTCTGTGGAGCTCACATGAAAATACTTTTCATCATCAACGACGCACCCTATGGTACAGAGAAAGCCTATAACGCTCTGCGCATGGCAATGGCCATTCAAAAGGAACTTTCCGATGTCAAAATCTATGTTTTTCTCATGGCCGATTCGGTGACCTGCGCACTGCCAGCTCAATCCACACCGCAGGGCTATTATAATGTCGAGCGCATGATCAAGTCGATTGTGCAAAAAGGAGGACACGTCAAGGCCTGCGGTTCGTGTTCGGAAGCCCGGGGTATCGCTAAACTCGAACTGCTCGAGGGAGTTGAGATCAGCACGATGAGTCAACTCGTGCAGTGGACAGTCGAAGCCGATAAAATACTTACCTTTTAAAGCCGGACAACAACGATTCGATTGGTTAGCTGGTATCGAGTGAAGCGCGTGAACAGAGGAGAAGAGTATGAAAGGTATCAAGCAAATCGCCTGGGATATCGTCATTGCACTTTTGATCGTTGCGGGAACGATCCTCGATTTAAACGCGGTTCGCATCGGTCTCTATGTCTATACGCCGATCCTGCTTTTATTGAAAATCGGGTTGTTTTTTTCCTCCGAGTCCGTTAGATTAAAAAGGCTGAAAACCCAAATACCCGATTGGATCTACCATCTGCTCTATGCCATCGATGTCGGTTTTTTGATCGCTTTTCGCTGGTGGGTTTTGGCGGCGATGTGGGCGGTCATCTGGACAATTTCGGTGTGGCACAAAAAAAAGCGGGAATCAAAATAGGGAGCGAGATATCGTGAAACGGATAGAAATTTTACTGGTTATCTGGATGGTTGCAGCTTCCGCGCAAGCGCAATTACCGGCCGACGTACAGCGATTGATCGCTCTGGGCGAGTATTCCTTTGCCCAGTCGGCATTGCGGGATCGCTTGGCTCACGAGTCTTTTTTGACTTCGTTGCAGCAGCTCGAGTATCGTTTCGAAATCGAGCGTCTGGAACGAATCAAAAAGGATTTCACCCAGACCGAATCCAATATTCTTCCATTCATCCGTACCTATTTGCCTGATATCACCTCGTCGGATTTGACGCGGTGGGAAGAGAATAAATCGCTCGAATCGCGACTGATCGATGGGGAAAAACGCTATTTCAATTACGCCCATTACAACCTCTTTCGCATCGATCCGACTCTTCGCCGAATAAAAGCCCAAAAAGACGCTCCTTCATCTCCTGCTGATTTCGATCCCATCGAACACAGCCGCCACATCGTTGAGACAGCATTGCGTTCGGGCAGCGTTTCAGTCAATCCCCTTCGTTCGCGCATCACCTATTCGCTCGCGGTTCATGCGGATGCCGTACCACCGGGCAAGATGATTCGCTGCTGGCTGCCTTATGCCATGGAGATCGGCGGGCGTCAGGAGAATGTCCGACTGATATCCACCGAGCCGCAACAGCGGATTGTCTCTGACAATCGCCGTGACCTACACCGCACGGTTTATCTGGAAAAACCAGCAGTCGCGGGGCAGTCGACCGATTTTAAAGTCGTTTTTGAAATGACCTCTCTGGGTTATTATCAGCCGATTGATGCCGCCACGTGTCGTCAGGCACAGCCTGATTCGGAACTCGAAATCTATCTTGCGGAAAGACCGCCGCATGTCGTCTTTACTCCCGAAATTCGGGTCCTTTCCCGGGAAATTGTCGGCGATGAAACCAACCCCTATCGTATCGCCCAAAAGCTCTTTGCCTGGATCGACCACAACATCCCGTGGGCCTCAGCGCGGGAATATTCGACGTTTCGCAACATCAGCGATTATGTTTATCACAACCGCCACGCCGATTGCGGCATGCAGACCCTTTTCTTTATCACCCTCTGTCGTCTGAACGGCATACCGGCACGCTGGCAGTCGGGATGGTATATCGAACCCAGCGATGATACCATGCACGACTGGGGCGAAATCTATTTTGCTCCTTATGGGTGGGTGCCGATGGATGTGACACGGGGTCTGCAGGAAAGCGATGACCCGGCAGTCGAGTGGTTCAATTTATCGGGTATGGACGCTTACCGCTGGATCATCAACAGCGATTATTCACAGAACCTCTATCCCACCAAAATACATCCGCGCTCCGAAACCATCGACTTTCAACGTGGAGAGGTCGAATGGGAGGGCGGGAATCTTTATTTCGATCAATGGGATTGGGATTTTGCCGTCGAAATTCTCAACTGAGCCGATTTGTGCAAACCTATTCCTGTGATATTTTAATAGCTGGCGGCGGTGTAGGCGGCTGCGCCGCGGCCTTGTCGGCGTTGCAAGCGGATGCCTCCGTCTGCTTGACCGAAGAGTGTGCCTGGATCGGCGGTCAGATCACGGCTCAGGGGGTCTCTGCTCTCGATGAACATGAATGGATTGAATCATTCGGCGCCACCCGGAATTATTATCGCTTTCGCGATGCCATTCGGAGCTATTACAAGTCGCGTTACCGTCTGGGCAAATCCACACCACAAGATTCGGAATTCAATCCAGGCAATTGTTGGGTCAGCCGGCTCGCTTTTGAGCCACGAGTGGGATTGTTGATCCTGCATGAACTGCTGCAACCGTTTCTCAGCAGCGAACAGCTGCGGTTGTTTACGCATACTCGAGTGACGCGTCTGGATCGGAAAGACGATACCATCCGTCGGGCAGTCGCCCTGCATCAGGGATATAAAAAACGGATCGCTTTTCATGCATCGGTCTTTGTCGATGCCACAGAATTGGGTGATCTTTTGCCGTTGGCCGGTTTGCCCTATCTAGTCGGGGCTGAGGCGCAATCGGAAACCGACGAACCCCATGCGCCGGAAAAAGCCGAACCCGAGAGCGTCCAGAGTTTTACCTTTCCTTTTATTGTCGAATTCCAGTCGCGAGGCGCGTTTTACATACCTAGTCCGCGTAATTACGCTCGCAATCGTCGCAATCAGCCCTACAGCCTGGACAATCCCCGCCCCGACGGCAGCAGCCAGGCTTTTTCCATGTTCCAAACCCTGCCCGGCACACCGGGCTCTTTTTGGAACTATCGTCGTCTGATCGACTCGGGGCAATTCCGCGCATCGGCTTTTCCCGGCGATCTGAGCCTGATCAACTGGCACAGCAATGACTATTCAGCTGCATCGCTTATCGATAAAACGCCTCGCCAAAAAAGAAAAATCATCCGCGAGGCCAAAGAACTGGCTCTGGGATTTCTCTTTTGGCTGCAAAACGAGGCGCCCCGTGACGACGGAGGGCGCGGGTACCCCGAACTATTGCTCCGCAAAGAACAGATGGGCACGGCTGATGGGCTGGCCCAGTATCCCTATATTCGCGAATCGAGGCGGATTCAGGCGCTGCGGACGATTCGCGAACAGGATATTTCCGCTGAAACGCAAAAAGGCGCCCGGGCTTCTTTTTTTGCCGACAGTTGCGGTATCGGCAAGTACTGGATCGATGTGCATCGCACCACTGCAGGACAACCGGGGTGGTTTATCGAGACCCGGCCTTTTCAAATTCCTCTCGGCGCATTGATCCCCCAACAGCCAATCAATTTGATCGCTTCCGCAAAAAACATCGGCACCACGCACATCACCAACGGCGCCTATCGATTGCATCCGGTCGAATGGGCTATCGGTGAGGCTGCCGGTTCTCTGGCGTCAATTTGTTCACAAACCAGCTTGTCGCCGCAGGAAATCTATGAATCGTATTTATCAGAGATTCAGAAACAGTTGATTCTGAACGGTTCCCCTCTCTGTTGGATAATCGATGTGCCTTACATGCATCCGCATTTCGCTCCGGTGCAGATGCTGGCCGTCTCGGGGGTGGTGCCTCTGTCAGACGATGATCTGCGTTTTTATCCCGATCAACCGATTAGCGAATATCAAGCAGGAGAGTGGAGCAGCCGAGTGAGGTTGACAGATGAATCGCACCCAGTATATGAAAAAACGGCGAGTCTCTCTGTCATGCGCTGTCAAGCCAGATGGCCACAGCTCTCCGGTTTTTTAGACCGATTGCCGGATTTGCACCATTCGACATCTCGGACAGAGCTGACGCGCGCTCAATTCGCCAGCCTTTTGTACGCCTGGATGTCGAGTCAAAAGATATAAAATCAATCGGTTCCAGTTTTACATCAAGCGGAGTATCTATGCCTGGCGAATGGCTGCAATTGTTTGGATTCTTTCTGGTTTTTATTGTTCTGGCTCTGGCCATGTTTTTTCGCCGGATTCCGGCGCTTTTAGCGTTGCCGCTGATGGCGATATTAATCGCTTTGCTCGGCGGCGTGGGGTGGTCCGATCTCCTGGAATCGGTCATTGCGGACGGAGCGATCAAACTGCATCGCGCCTATACGGTGGCCATGTTCGGCGGAATGCTCAGTTTTCTTTTGCAAAAGTCGTCAGTCGCCGAAAGTCTGATCAAAAAAGGCGCCGAGCTTGCAGGCGACAAACCCTGGAGCGTGGCCTTGATCATGTTGCTGGTGATTGCCATGCTTTTTACCACCCTGGGCGGACTCGGCGCGATCATCATGGTCGCCACCATCGCCCTGCCGATCCTCTCCTCGGTCGGCATCAGCGCCACGACCACCGCCGGTATCTTTCTCGTCGGTTTGAATCTCGGCGGTATCCTCAATGCAGGCAATTGGGCTCTCTATGTGGACGTACTGCAGCTTGAAAGATCCCAGATTCAAACCTTTGCTCTGATCTTGTTTGCCGTCATTTTGCTGATGTGCCTGGTTTATCTCACCCGCGAATTGATGAGGGAAGGTCACCCGCTGTCGCTGCGGAGAATCATCGCCGCCAGCGTCGGTGTTCTGTTGTTGCTGACAATGTTCGTTCTCCTGAAATTCTTTATCCAGATTCCAGTGCTCGACCGTTTTTTCTCTTTCATCGGTTCAGGAATTAAAATTGTGTTTACTCTGGGATGGATCGCTGTCCTGGTCGTGGTTCTCGTGGATTTTCTCAAAAAAATTACCGGCCGCGACCGCCATATGAGTCGGGTCAAATGGACGGCCTATCTGACACCGTTGATTCCGCTCATACTGATACTGGTCTTTAAGCTTTCCTTTATCACCGCTTTTGTTCTGGGTCTGCTTTATGGGTTTGTCGTCACCTATCGCAAGGGCAGCGTCAACATGCTGAGCCAGGCGATTATCGAAGGCGGAGGAAGCGTCATTCCCGCGGTCGCCCTGATGATGGGTATCGGTATGCTCCTCAACGCCATTATGGGACCCGGCGAAAGCTGGTCGATCGCTCATCAGGGAGCTGAATGGCCGGTTCTGGCCTTGCTGCGGCCGGTTGTGGAACACATTGTGCCTTCAACTCCGATCGCCTATGTGTTGGTCTTTACCATCCTGGCACCACTGGCCCTCTATCGCGGACCGTTGAATGTCTGGGGTATGGGGTATGGCCTCGCTGCAGTTATCTGGGCCTCGGGATCGCTGCCGCCGGCTGCCATCATGGGGATGCTCCTTTCCGTGGGCGTTATTCAGGGTGTCTCCGACCCCACCAATACGCACAACGTCTGGATCGCCAATGAGCTGCATCTGGATGTGCAACAGTTGTTGTGGAAGACTTTGCCCTATGTCTGGGTTACCGCTTGTGTCGGGTTGATCTGTTCAGCGCTTTTGCATTTTTGAGTTTTCGAAAAACCGTGCTTTTTTGGATCTAACCGAACGATCCCAAAGGCACAACCCTTTCCTTGGACACTCTTCGGATCAAGAAACCAGACGACAAAAAGTCGGGCAGATTTTTGGTTTCGGAATGCGGTGCGAAATAGTTAATCTCACGTCTAATCCGATAGACGGCGAAACTGGCCCTCTAGTAAAAACAGATTCCCGCGACGGAATAAAGAATAGGAAATCGATTATTGTTGTTCGGCGGATTAACCGGATACCAGTGATCTGGAATGAACGGGAAAAAATGCAGGGAAAAATAAAAATCGGCATCGATGTGGGCGGCACTTTTACCCATGCCGTGGCAGTGGATGCAGAGACGTTGACAGTTGTCGCCAAGGCCTTACTGCCGACTACACACACGGCATCCGAGGGTGTGGCACGCGGTGTTGTCGAGGTCATGAAAAAACTGCTGCACGAGGGGAATATCGATGTCGATCAGGTGGCGTTGATCGCTCACAGCACGACGCAGGCGACCAATGCATTGCTCGAAGGCGATGTTGCAGCGGTTGGGATTGTCGGGCTCGGCAGAGGACTCGAAGCGGCCCGGGTGCGACGCGAAACGCGTATCGGCGATATCGAACTCGCTTCTGGCCGGTTCATTCGAACATTTTACCGATTCATCGACAGCGGCAAAAAGCCGGAATCCAGCGAAATTCTTTCGGCACTGCGGGAATTGCAGGGCGAAGGCGCGCAGGCCATTGTCGCCAGTGAATCCTTTGGCGTCGATAATCCCGAAAATGAAGAGCAGGTGATCGCCTGCGCGCGCGAGATCGGACTGCCTGCAACAGCGGCGTCGCAAATTTCCCAACTCTATGGGCTCAAAATTCGTACCCGTACGGCGGTGATCAATGCCAGCATGCTGCCTAAAATGCTCGAAACCGTAAATATGACCGAAAAGAGTGTTCGCGCCGCCGGCATCCAGGCGCCGCTGATGGTGATGCGTAGCGACGGCGGAATTATGGATATCGAAGAGATGCGCCGGCGTCCCATCCTCACGATGCTTTCTGGCCCGGCGGCCGGCGTAGCCGCCGCTTTGATGTATGCGCGTATTTCAGACGGGATATTCATCGAAGTCGGGGGTACAAGTTCCGATATTTCAGCCATACGCAACGGCCGTCCGATTGTTAAAAGTGCCCGGATAGGCAACCATCGTCTCTATATCCGCACGCTGGACGTTCGAACCGAGGGCATTGCCGGAGGTTCGATGCCGCGCCTACGGGATGGCCAATTGATCGATGTCGGACCTCGCTCCGCCCATATAGCTGGTGCGCAGTATCCCGCTTTTTCAAATCTCGATAAACAAAGTCTCCTGCAAGTCAAAACCGTGCAACCCTTGCCCAACGATCCGGACGATTACGTGCAGATCGTCGATAGATCCGATTCGCAAGTCTATACTTTGACCCCCACTGACGCCGCCAACGCCCTGGATTGGATACCAGTTGACGGATATGGCCGCGGAAATCTCACAGCGATTTTTTCGGTGCTCGAACGGGTGGCCGATAAAATCGGTAGCGAACCCCTGCAACTGGCCAAAAATCTGCTGCAAATCGCCTGTTCCAAGGTCATTGCCGTCGTGGAGGCGCTGTGCAAGGAATATAAATTCGATCGCGAGCTGTTGCGCCTGGTCGGCGGTGGCGGCGGAGCATCCGCTATCGTGCCTTTTACCGCTCAACAGATGGGGCTCGATTACGTTATCGCGGATAATTCAGAGGTCATTTCCGCCATCGGCGCGGCCCTCGGTATCATCCGCGATTCGATCGAGCGCACCATTATCAACCCCAGTGAAAAAGATCTGTTGCAGTTGCGCCAGCGAGCGATCGAATCGGTGCAAAAGATGGGCGCTTTGCCGGATTCGATTCAGGTCACGATCGATGTCGATCGGCAGACAAAACGCGTAATCGCTACCGCAACCGGCGCTTCGGAAATGCGGTTCCGGGAACTGGGAAAAGAACCCCTTCAGGAGAGTGAATTGCAAAGTCTGGCCGCCGAATCGCTTAAATGTGAGCCAGACGCCGTCGAATGTGTCGGGAAAACCGCTCTGCTGACGGTCTGGAACACTCGAAAGATCAAACGCCGCCTCTGGGGCTTGTTGCACCAGGAATCCAATCCCCTTCGAGTTCTGGACAGCGAAGGTATCATTCGGCTGCAGCTGTCCAATGCCGATGTCTGGCAGAGCACGGCACAAGAATCGCAAAAGATTATTCTTAAGGCGATCGACCTCCTGACCGCTTATGGCGACGCCGGTGCTCTGTTGCCCGATATCTTTATATTGTATGGAAGAAAAGTCGTCGATCTGGGCGGATTGGTTGAAAAAAAACAGGTCTTGGCTTTAACCGAAATCGAATGCCGAGACCTCAATCCCGATGAACCCCTTGTGGTCATTGCCGCTGCCCGATAGAGCGACTTGATTGCCGATCAATTCGTCTTTCGATGCGATAAATCTTTTGAATTGCCTGTCGACTATGGAAGTGCTATGAACTCTTTGCCGATTCATTTCGGTACCGATGGCTGGCGAGCGGTTATCGCCGAACACTTTACCTTTGATGCCGTTCGCCGGATTGCTCAGGCGCTCAGCCGCTATATTTATACACAAGGCAGCACCGACCTCGGTATCGCCGTTTCCTACGATACCCGTTTCCTCTCGCAGGAATTTGCCCAGACTCTGGCTCAAGTTGTCTCTGCCAATCGTATTCCGGTTTTCCTGAGCGACCGAATGACCCCTACCCCTGCGCTTTCTTTTGCAGTAAAAAAAAGGGGTCTTTTCGGGGGTGTTATGATCACCGCCAGCCACAATCCCTATTTTTATAACGGTGTAAAATTCAAGGATGCGGCAGGCGGACCGGCTGCATCCGAGATAACCCGGGCGATTGAAACCGAGATGGATTGCGAATCCCCGCGAATCGATCCCAAGGCGACAAACAACTATCTGCAGCGTGTCGATATTCTCTCCGATTATTTTGTCCAACTCGATCGCCTTGTCGATCGGGAAACTTTATGCCGGTATCGGGGCTCTGTTCTTTATGATCCGATGAACGGCGCCGGGATCGCGGTGGTCGGTTATCTGGCCGCTCTTCTTGCCGGGCGCTTTGCCGCGATTCATACGCATCCGGATCCTTTGTTCGGCGGATCGGCGCCGGAACCTATCGCTGCCAATCTTGAAGAACTGGCGCAACGCATGCAACAGAGCTCCATCGAGCTGGCTCTGGCTACCGACGGCGATGCGGATCGGTTTGCCGTTTTGGATAAAGAGGGCCGATTTGTGCAATTGCACGATTTGATGCCCTTGCTCTTTGAGTATCTTATCGCTTCACGTGGGTGGAGCGGCGGCGCCGTGCGTACCACGTCCATGCACGACACGATCGATCGTATAGCCGCTGAATACGGCCGCAGCGTCGTCGAGGTGCCGGTGGGTTTCAAACATGTGGCCGAAAAGATGCGATCGATGGAGGTCGTCATTGCCGGTGAAGAAAGCGGTGGCTTTGGCTATCCGAACCATATGCCCGAACGTGACGGGGTGCTTTCGTCTCTTTTGACCATTGAAATGCTCGCATCCCGAAAAACCGATATCCGAACACTGGTCCAAGAGTTGCGAACGCGGACCGGGCCTTTTCATTATGGCAGAATCGACCGTCATGGCATTTTGCAGCAGTTACGCCTCAACCTGGAAACCATGCAACACTATCCCCCGGACACTTTTGCCGGACTTTTGGTCGAGCGCGTCAATGTTTCCGATGGAGTTAAACTTTATTTTTCTGATGCCTGGGTTCTGATCCGTGTTTCCGATACCGAACCGCTGTTTCGCGTCTATTGTGGTGCCATGAACCCGCAGCGCGTACAAAAATTGCTCGATGCGGGCGAACACTATATGTCTCGCCATTGATCTATCATTTTTTATGGGCAGTCCACCCATTTGTCTTGAACCTGCTGTGAGGAGTTCAGAGTGAAGCGTTTTGGCTATTTTTCCAATGATCGTCGAGAATTCGTCATTACCCGGCCCGATACTCCTGCTCCCTGGGTCAATTATCTTTCCAACGGTCGCTACACCGGCTTGATCTCGAACACCGCCGGTGGATTCAGTTTTTATGCCAGTCCCAAAGACAGCCGCATCACCCGCTGGCGCTACAACAGTCTGCCAATCGACCGTCCCGGCCGCTATCTCTATTTGCGCGATCGCGACTCTGGCGATTACGCTTCACCCACCTGGCAACCCACCCGCAGTCGACTCGATCGGTTCGAGTGCCGCCATGGATTGTACTATACACGGATTTCCTCCGAATGGAATTCGATCGAAAGCGAAATTCTCTATTTCGTTCCTGCAAATGACGACCTGGAACTTTGGCGCGTTCGCCTGAAAAACAACGGCCAAAGCCCGCGCCGGTTGGATCTTTTCGCATTTGTCGAGCTCTGTCTCGGCCATGCGCTGGTCGATCTGATCAACCAGCCCAATGATCAGCATTTCAACGAGGTCTTTTTTGACCGGGATAATCGAATCCTGTTCGCAAGCAAGCGTTACTGGGTGACCTATGGAGCCACTGTCAAACAGGCCAATCAAGAGTGGGACCGTATGGTCTATTTCGCTTCATCGCTGGATGTCAAGAGCTGGGACGGAAGCAAAGACCAATTCATCGGAAGCTGGCGATCAGAATCCGATCCAATTGCGGTCGAACAGGGGCGATGTAGTGACAGTGAAATCACTTCCGGCGACGCGGTTGCCGCTCTGCATATGCCCCTGGATCTTGCGGCCGGCGAAGAAAAAGAGTTTGTCGTTATTCTGGGTGCGGCAGAAAAAAGGCATTACAGCCAAACCGCTGTCGCATCTGTCGATCGGTATCGAGATTTGTCCAACGTCGACTCTGCTTTTGAAAACTTGCAACAAACCTGGAATCATTACCTGAATGCGGTACAGGTCGAGACGCCGGACGATGATATGAACACCATGCTCAATGTCTGGAACCCCTACCAGACATCGGTGACCTTTCAATGCAGTCGCGACGCCTCGTACTATCACGGTGGTCTGTTGTTCGGTCGCGGTTTTCGAGATTCCTGTCAGGATATTCTCGGACCCTTAATGGCTCGACCCGATTGGGTACGGCAGCGCATTCTGGAGATGTGCCGCTATCAATTTCGCAATGGCAGCACCTATCACCTCTATTACCCGCTGACAGGAGGGGGTGAGGTGACAGGCCATTCCGACACACCCTTGTGGTTGCCGCTGGCCATTGTCCACTATCTCAAGGAAACCGGTGATTTTTCGCTGCTCGAAGAAAAAGTCAGATTTCATGATAAAGCAAGTGCGGTTGTCTTTGATCACGCCGCAGCGGCGATCGATTATACCCTGGCCAATCTCAGCGAACGCAATTTGGCCAAATTCGGGCCTGGCGATTGGAATGACACGCTCGATTATCTCGGCCGAGAAGGGCGGGGGGAGAGTGTCTGGGTTTCCATGTTTCTCTGCTATATACTTGGCGAGACGGTTGAACTTTGCAACGAATTGGGGTATAAAGAGCGAGCCGGGGAATATTCAGATGCCTATCGCCTGGTATCCAGGGCGATAAACGATCTGTGCTGGGACGGCGACTGGTATATCCGCGGTACCAATGATCGGCGTCAGGTCATCGGCTCTGCCGCCAACCGATTTGGGCGGATCTTTCTCAACACCCAGAGCTGGGCGGTGATCAGCAGAGTTGCAGACGATGAGCGCGCACGGGCTTGTATGCAGGCAGTAGCTGAACACCTCGATACTCCCAAAGGCCCACAGATCCTCTGGCCTGCCTATCGGGAAATCGATCCGGAAATCGGTTTGGCCACACGCTGTGTACCAGGAAAAAAAGAAAACGGTGCGGTATTCAACCACCCCGTCAGCTGGGCTATACTGGCCGAATGTTTACTCGGGCATGGCGATCGTGCTTATGAGATCTATCGAAAAGCCCTGCCCATGAATCCCGTGGTCGATATCGATCGTTATCAGGTTGAACCCTATGTCTACGCCGAATATGTCACCAGTCCCGAGCATTCAACCGAAGGACAGGCGAGCCATTCCTGGCTGACCGGATCGTCTGCCTGGATGCTGCGCGATGGTCTCGATTACATCCTCGGCGTTCGGCCTGTCTACAGGGGGTTGTTGATCGACCCCTGTATTCCGGCCAAGTGGTTTGGGTATCGGGTGCAGAGGCGTTTCCGTGGTTATCATTTTGAAATCGAGGTTGAAAATCCCGATCATGTGAACACCGGAGTCGGGCGGTTGCAGTTGAACAATGAAATTCTGCCTGACCGTGTGATCGATTTGAGCGATGACGCGATTCGCGACTGTCTGGACAGGGAGGGCGTAAATCGCGTGCACGTGGTGCTGCAAGCCTCCAAAGAGAAGGAGTCGCTGTGATTGAACTCGAAACGCTGCGTGGAAGACTGATCGTCTCGGTGCAGGCGGATGAAGGACTACCCATGGCTTCGCCGGAGATCCTGGCAGCCGTGGCCAAAACGGTCGCTTTGGAAAATCCTGCGGCTCTGCGGGCCTCACTCCCGAAGAACATTCGTGCCATCAAAGCAGTGGTTTCGTTGCCGGTGATCGGTATTTATAAGCAAGTTTATGACGATTCGCCGGTATTCATCACACCAACCAGGAAAGAGGCCGAAGCGGTTGTGCGGAGCGGTGCCGAGATCGTCGCTCTTGACGCTACCTTTCGGCCGCGTCCCCGGGGAGAAACACTGCAAAATCTGGTCGCATTTTTACGTGATATTAGCGATTGTTCTTTGATGGCGGATATTTCCACTTTTGCCGAAGGCATGCGCGCTGCCGAGTATGGATTCGATTTGATCGGCACGACTTTGTCGGGTTATACCGATGAGACGCGGGAACGCGCTCGAAGTGAGGAGCCCGATTTCGATCTCCTCGAACATCTCGCTCACGAATTCCCGTCATCGACGCATCTGATTGCCGAGGGAAGAATCTGGACACCGGAACAGGCGGTACACGCGGTCGAATTGGGCGCCTTTGCGGTGGTTGTGGGTTCGGCGATCACGCGTCCCAACCTGATCACCCGTCGATTTGTATCTCTTTTACACCCCGGGGTGGAGCGCACCCCGGGGTGTAAAAAGAAACAAGCAGTGGATTAACTATAGAAAACAAATAATTTACAATAATTGGAAATTTCCATCGATCACCCCGGGGTGAAAAGGAATATTGAAAATTAATACTTGCGAAAAACTCGCAAATAAAATATATTATGACAGGGCGCCTTGTCCGTCAAACACAGGAGGATCCTGTCATGCCGCGGCGATTGACCCGTTTTGTCGCTCCCCGGTTTTATCATATCTTTAACCGGGGGATCGATCGACAGATTATCTTTCCCGATCATTTGGCTTATCAACACTTTGTCGAGCTCTGGAAAATCTACTCATCCCGCTTTCGCCTCACCACCGTCGCTTATTGCCTCATGCCGAACCATTTCCACTTTCTCATCCAGGTTAATCGGGATCATACCGTTTCAAAATGTTTGGGCTGCTTTCTCGATGCCTATGTTCGCTCGACCAACCGTCGAACCGGCAGAACAGGCAGCATGTTCGCCGATCGATTCAAGGATGTGCAGGTCGATCGCGAGGGCTATTTGATCTATCTCTGCCGCTATATCCATCTGAATCCCATCAAAGCCGATCTGGTAGCCGATTTGCGCGATTGGCCCCACTCGAATTGCCTGGAATATCTCGGTCTGCGCTGGGGCGAACTCTATTCTCCTGATTTTATGCGGGCCTATTTTCGCGATGCGCGCGAATATGCGGCTTATCTGCAGGACGAGCGAAAGCTGCCTCAGGATTTCGACCGTTATCGTCTCGATTGAGTGAGTGTTGTTATTTGTCCCCAGGGGAATAGTTTTTCAACTCAAAGCCAAACAGCAGCGCATGCGGCTCTTCTTTCAACCGTACAAAACCGATGTGGTTATAGAATGCAATAGCCGATTCATTTTTTTTGCCCACCCCCAAATGTACGGCCGGTACGCCGAGATCGGCAAGACGGCTAAAAAACGTCTGCATGAGCCGGCGACCCATTCCCTGACCCTGGGCTTCGGGCAAGAGATCGATATGCAGATGGGCGGGGTAATCGGCGAGATCCGGATCTCTTTTAAAACCGGAGTGGATCATGGCGATCAAACGCGCGTCGGGAGAAGCGTCGTCTGCTGCAGGCTTGGCATAGCGCTGTTGCAAAACCGGAAACCAGTCGACTTGACAGCGCTGGTTGAATCGCTCCGTATCGCGCGTACCGAGAATATAGCCGCTGGGCTTGCCGTCTGCGGTCAGGACGAAACAGAGGTCAGGCTCGCAAACAGCATAGGGGGCAGCGTAGATCTGCCCCAAGAGTTCGGGATGGGTATAGAGCTCTGAGGCATCCTTACCGCTGTCGCCGGTCAGCAGACAAATGCGATAGAGATCGACCAGATCGCTGGGGTGAAAGGAACGAATGTCGAATATCACAGATTCACCTAAAAAATTAACCCCGGGGTTAATTTATAACCCCGGGGTTGTTCGATGCAGGTTATTTCAGCAGCACCATTTTTTTGACCGCATTGAATTCGTCTGCCTGAACATGGTAAAAATAGGTTCCGCTCGGCAGGGCCGTGGCTTGAAAGGTAAAATCGTGCACGCCCGCGGCCAGTTTTCCGCGATGAATCTCGGCTACCTGTTTGCCCAGCAGATTGTAGATCGCCAGGTGCACCTCGGCATCCTGCGGCAGTTGCAAACGAATCGAGGTTTCCGGGTTGAACGGGTTGGGATAGTTTTGTCCCAGCTCAAACGTCAACGGCAAGGTCTCTTTGTCCACAACGCTGGTAGCAAAGGTGAAATCCGCCTGGCTGCGCGGCCGGATCTCATAGCCGTCGTTCGGCGGAATGTTGCGGGTATACTGATCGATCACGCCCGTCACCTTGAAAAGCCCCGTTGGCGGCGTCCAACCGGCCAAATCGGTGTCCTTGTCGATGAACAGGGCCAGAGTGTCGGCACCGTCG
The DNA here is from genome assembly GCA_016929055.1 of Candidatus Zhuqueibacterota bacterium. Classification (GTDB taxonomy): domain Bacteria; phylum Zhuqueibacterota; class Zhuqueibacteria; order Residuimicrobiales; family Oceaniaggregativiventaceae; genus Sulfursilanivivens. The sequence goes on along the minus strand of JAFGJN010000004.1, from coordinate 12,781 downwards.
GTGATATAGACCGTCGCGTTTGATCCTGCTGCCGGCCAGTTTTCCGGATCGACGAGAGTGACACCATCGAGAGTAACCAATTGCGCCTCGAGCTCTTCGCCGATCTCAGCAATAGCAACCCGAGCGGTATCGGGAATCGCATTTTCACGGCTGAGAAGCGTCACATGATACGGAAAGTCGGCGACAATTTCCGTCAAACCGCGATAGTGATCGATCTTGCCGGTGACATAGATTTCATCGCCGATCGTCAGACCCAATAGTTCACCGAAATTGACGTTGCGGCAGAAGAAATTGATACCCGCGGTTTCGTCCTGCATGTAATAGTTGGACTGGCTGCCGGTGTTGTAATTGGGAGTCGTGACGATGGTTCGAATCGTGACCATGTCGCCAAGCCGGTCGGGAACATAGTCGCCATTTGCATCGATGCGCGCCTGGTCGATGTCCAGAAAGAGGGGATGATAATAGTCGAGCATTGCTTTCTCGCTTTCGCCGACATCGTACACAGCGGAGATCGCATAGACATAGGTGCTGTCTTCCCAAGGCGATTCATCGATAAACGCGGTTTCACTGGCCGGAACGCCAGCCAACAGTTCCAGATCCTCAACATCGCTGCCGCGGTAGATGTAAAATCCCTTGAGTCCATCGATGCGGTTATCGTCCGGTTTGCCCCTAGCCTGGGTCGATTCGACGCGGCCGCGCTCGGTCGGGGCTGGCAGCGATTCGGTCGCCGGTCGGCGATCGGCCAATTTAGCCGCTTTCACCTGTTGGCCGCTCGGCGTATCGATCCACAGATCCAGCAAAAAGTTACCCATGCCGTCGTTGATGTCATTGACGTCCTGGACGGTTCCGAACGGATCGTTGACGTCCATAATGATAAAGTTGGCGCCTTTGACCGCAGGAACAAGGTCATCGGTCGAGAGGGCGGGGTGGGCATCGTCCAGGCTGCCGCTGAGCGGTTCGATAAAGATACCGACCTGTTCCATGGCCGGAATGCCGCCCAGATCGATCGCCAGTTCCCATTCGGGTTGATCATAGGAATCGCGGGCTGTGATCTGATCGAAACTCAGCACCAGCGTCGAATCCTGCCAGTTCAGAACATGAACGCGGTAATTGTAGGGTCCGTGCAGCACTTGCCAGGCATAATGGCAGAAATCGACCTGTTCAAGCGTGGCGCCCGAATAATCGCTGAGATCGAAAACCACGCCATAGGCCCGGTTTTGTTTTTGATACCAACCACTGCTGGGAGTGCCGCTGTGATAGGAGACATTGACATTCGGTCTTTCGAGCGTCCACTCGAGTTTTGCCTGTGGTCCAACCGGATAGGCTGAAAAAGACATCGCCGGCCAGGTGCGCAACTCGAGCGCGAAATCGGCGACCACGAAGCTGTCCGGCGGAACAGCAACATTCTGCGAAGCGGCAAAGTAATCCCGCGCCCGCACAGAGAGCTCATAGTTACCAGCCGGAACATCGGTGATCGCATATTCGCCCTGGTCATCGGTTACCGTAGCAAATCCGGTTTCCTGGAGTGTCAATTCCGCATTGGCGATAGGCAAACCGGTTGCGGCAGCGATGACCTTGCCAAGGATGATGCCGGTGGGTACCAAAGGATTCGGCACAACCTGGCTGAAATCATACGACGCCATGCCGTTGTTGGTGATCAGCTCGACCAGCGAATTGTTGACGCTGTTGTAAACCGCCTGGCCGGTCGCGTTGGCGTTGGAAACGGCGGCATAAGGCAGCGTTCGCGCCGGCAAGAGCGTATAGTCATTGCAGAGCTCATCGCCAGTCGGGCCCAAAAGTTCGACCACCTGCATGCCGGGTCCCCAACCGTTGACTATCCCGACAAACTGGCGGATTTCCATATCTTCGGTTTCAACTTGAAAATAGGTGATCGAGGTGCCGGCGGCTTCGGCCGTATCAAAGGCGAACAGATCGGTTCCGTCTCGTTTGATGTAGCGCGGGGCTTTGCCAGCGCCGTTGGTAAACAGGTAGGCACCACCGTCGACTGGAGCGATCCCCAATCCTGCGCAACCGGCATCGGGCAAGACAATATCGTCGGCGCGCTCGAATCCGCCACCCTCAGCGGGGACGAGCGCAAAGATCTTTTCATTCCCCGAACCCGAAACAAATACGGTCACAGCATCGCCGGTTCCGGTCGCTGCCAGAGCATCGCCGGTACGTCCTTCCAGCAAACCGTCGAAAACCAGTTCCGGAGCGGCTTCTTCATCAGCAAAGCGATAGAGTTTGAAATTCACGTTGGCCAAAGCCAGGTTGCCGACAAAAATCTGGCCATCTTCAGTTGCCGTCACAAGATTAATGTGATAGGTTCCACCAGAAATACCCGTGTTGTCCAGATCTTTTATAAATTCTCCGGTCGCGGCATCAAATACTTTGATAAAACTGCCGCCGACCCGTGAAACGACATAGAGGTGGTTGGTGGCTTTGCTGTATGCGACGCTTCGCACCATGTGGTTGATGCCAAACCAGTCGTTCTGCTCGGCAAGGATCAACCACTCCTGCGGCCATAATTCGTAAACCGCTGCCAGCAGATCGACGGTAAAGTCACCTGCATTGGTATTGATCGTCAGTACTTCGTTAAAATCGCCTTCCTGTCCGGGCATGAAAACAACCGATATGGTGGCCTCTTCGCCCGGTCCGACCCGTGTGGTATCGACGGATACAGAAAAGGCACGACTGCTGCTGCCGACGCTGGATATTTCCAGATCAGCGGTGCCGATGTTTGCGACTCCAAGGGTCAGGGTCGGCATGGTGCGCAAGGCCGTTCTGCCGAAATCGAGTTGATCGGCGGAGAGCAGAACCTGAGGCTCATAGAGAACAAAGTCGGGAACGACCTTGTTCATCGAATAGATCGACAAGCCGTTGTTTGTCGTGAGTTCAGCCAAAAAGTTGTTTTTGCTGATATAGACAGACTGAGCGGTAGCATTCGCATTGCCGTTGGCGGCATAGATCGGCGTCCAGGGAAAAAGTTCGTACATGGCACAGAGATCGTCGCCAGGCGTACCGAGCAATTCCACCACCTGGGTACCCACGGTAAAACCGTTGGCAATCGAAAGAAAACGGCGGGTTGATGCCGATAAAGTCTCCACTTCGAAATAATTGATCGAGGTTCCCGCAACCTCGGCAGTGTCAAAAGCAAACAGCTCGACCCCGTCGCGGTTGATATAGCGCGGGGCTTTGCCGGCGCCATTGGTGAAAAGATAGGCGCCGTCTGCAACCGGAGCAATGCCCAATCCGGCGCAGCCCGCTTCGGGCAGCAGGATATCGTCGTCGCGGACAAAACCGGCGCTGTCATCGGGTACCAGGGTAAAGATTTTTTCGTTGTTGGGTCCGGAAACATAGACGGTCACCTGATCGCCCGTGCCGGAAACGGCCAGGGCATCGCCGGTACGGCCTTCCAGAACGCCTTCAAAGACCAATTCCGGAGCCGCCTCTTCATTGGCAAGCCGATAGAGTTTAAACGGAACATTGGGCAGTGCCAGATTGCCGACAAAGATCTGTCCATCCTTTGTCGCTGCAGCCAGATTGATGTGATAGGTGCCGCCGGATATACCCGTGTTGTCCAGATCCTTGAGGTAGGCGCCGGTTGTGGCGTCAAATACCTTGATAAAACTGCCGCCGATACGCGAAACAACATAGAGATGATCGGTGGCATGGCTGTAAGTGACGGTACGCACCATGTGGCTGGTGCCGAACCAATCGGTTGTATCGGCCAGAATCCGATGCACCAACGGCCAGGTATCGTATGGGCCATAATTAAAGGCCGAGATGCTGTTGTTGGTGGCAAGAAAATAGACACGGTTGATCGTCGGATCGACCGCGACAGCGCCGGTGCCATTGGCATTGCCGTTGTTGCCGAGGTTGCTAAAGACAAGGGCGACCTCGGCTGCGGCTGCGCCTTCATCCAAACTCACCAGGCGTGCGGTGGCCGGCACATTGTTGCCGTCAAAAACCGCCAGGTATTCGCTGGTGGTGGCCGAGACGAGCTGATGAATCGACGAGGCGCCGCTGGCGATAACATCGGTGGTGATTGTTTCCAGCGCTGTTCCGGATGTGTCGAGTAGCGCGGTCGCAGCACCGGGATAGGTTTTAAAGAATGTCGATTCGTCTAATGGGTAAATGTCCGTGGCCCGGCCATTCTGCGGCACCATGTGCTCCACAGTGAAATCGGTGCCGTTTTCCGTCCCCAGAATCGTCACTCTGGAGGCGTCGTTGTTGCCGGAGATATAAATTTTGGTATCGGTTCCGGCTCCCATCACTGCAAAGGCGTCACCGAATCGGGTCGCGCCTTCGACCTGGGTCTCGATGCAGACCGTCGGAGCAGCCTCTTCGTTTTCCCAGCGATAGACTTTGACGCCGTTGCCGATATCGAGATTGCAGGCATAGATGACCCCGTCATCAGCCACAGCGACTTTGTTCAGATGGTAGGTACCGCCGAGAACACCGGTCATATCGAGTTGGGCCAGACTGTCGCCGGTCGCCGCATCGAGAACAACGATACGGTGTCCACCACTACGGGTGGCGACCAAAAGGTGGTCGGTGGTTTTGTTCAAAGCCATGCTGCGGGTGGCGTGATCGTTCTTGATAAAGTTTTGTCCCGCAGTTTCCGAGGTGATCTGCCAGACCGCTGTTGATGTCGAGTCGGCGGCCATCACCCAGGAAACGAGCAGCAAGCTGAACACAAATAAGCATAGCGATTTTTTCATCGGTATTCCTCCATGTTGTTAAAAGTGACGATTGTTTGGGAAAAAGAGAGTTCATAAAGTGTTTAATCAAAAATGCGCATAGGTTTGTACCGCGCCGCCTTTATTTCAGCAGAAGCATTTTTTGCAAAAGCGTTCCTGAAGCGCATTGCAAAACCGCCAGATAGAGACCACTGGCAAGTTTTGAGCCGTTAAAAGAAAACTGATGCCGCCCGGGAAGCAAAATTCCCTGGTACAGCGATTCGACCTCGCGTCCCAACGAATCGAAAACCCTCAAGGCGATTGTTTCCGTTTTTTTTTGTTCGAGAACGATGAGAGTCGATGCATTGAAGGGATTGGGATAGTTGTTGAGCAGACCCAGGCGATCGGGTTGTTTGCCGGGCGAATATCGGTCGATATCCCCGGTGGTTCCCTTTAATCGATTGCTGTTCATCACCAGCAAAGCGTCGGCAAAAAGGATGCGGTTGCCGGAAACAAAATCGGTCAATTTAACCCAGGGTGTTTGCCGGTCAGGTATGAAATAGAAATCGCCGATCTTGTACCAACCTGCTCGCCCTTTGAGGCTCATATCCACGGTAACGGTATCCTGTCCAAAAGCATGTTCGATCACAAACGCAGCGCTTTGTGTGGCGTTCCAATGGGAAATGTTATAGTGATAGAGCTCGAACCACCCCTCTTTTGGAACGTCCAGGGGATAGACCAGCGAACCTTTGACCGGATTGTTGTCATAGAGGCAGCCGTCTCGAAAGCCGGACAAGGCTGTATAGGCGATCCACCCACCTTTGCGCATCACGATCGAATCATCTTCGTTAATGACGAGGGTCGGCAATCGCCACTCTGCCGGTTTGTGCGGCACCGCGGCGGGTTCGGCATAGACTTCGTCCCGGAGTGCGCCGAGATCATCCGCCAGCGCGTCATAGAACCAGATGACATGCCCGCCGAGTCCCCGCTGGCGCGTGCTGGCGATCATGGCGATCAGTTCGGCTGTCTCGACTACAGCGTTATCAGTGACCGCTGTCAGTCCGGGATAGAACCCTGCCGAGTCGACGACGTGTGCCAGCTGGCGATCGAGTTCCTGTCGATAAATCGCATCGGTGGCGCGATAGATCTGCGGGCTGATAAAGTCGAGGTAGCCATTGTTGATCCAGGGACGCCAGTCCTGGCAGAAATTTTCAAAACCATAGGGATAGACGATCGGCGCGTTGCTGATCGGCAGATCGGGGCGGACCGATTTGAGCGAATCGTAGAACAGGGCGACAAATTCCGTCAGTTTCTCCGCGCGCCACTCCATCCACGCGCGGTTCCAAATCTCTTGCGGCGGAGGGGCACCGTCGTGTTCTGCCTGGTAGCGCGCAACCGTCGCTGAATCGTAACCGCAATTCACTTCGGGATAACGAATGCGATCCAGTTCGATGCCATCCACGTCATAGTTGAGGGCGACTTCCTGGCAGAGATCGATGAGAAATTGTTGCGCATGTGGGTTGACATGACTCAGCCATTTGTAGCGATAATCGCCGTTAAAGAGAACCGACCCGTCTTTTTTGCGCGCAAACCAGTCCGGATGAGCCTGAAAGAGGAGGTCATTGTTCCCCTGACAGCCGACGAATCCGTATTCAAACCAGGCTTCGACTTGGAGGTCGCAGCGGTGACCCTCGGCAATCATCTCGGCCAAAACATCCCGCCCTTCATCAAGCGCCGGATCGGTGTAATAGCCGGTGTGTTGATAAAAGAGATCGCTGCGATAGTAGGGGTAACCATACCGCCAGACATCGACATAGACGGTGTTCAGGTTGTGGGCGGCGATATCCTCCATCATGGCCGCGATTTTTGTTTTGCTCGGCACATTGCTGCCGGCCCAGGCAATCCAGACCCCGCGCAATTCGGTGTTTTGCGCCTGGACGTAAAGAGTCCAGACCAGTGCCAAAGCGATCAGATATTTTCCAACTTTTGACTTGGAAGGGAACATTCTGAATGCCTTTTCCAGCAACCAACGAATCGAATCGCGTTGGATAGTGTAAATGAAAAATCGTCGGCACGGAATCAATCAAGATTCCGTGCCGACGATTCTGTAAATGGGATTATTTGAGCAAAATCATCTTTTTGATGCTTTCGTGTCGATCGTCGATCGTCAATCGATACATCAAGATGCCGCTGCCAATATGCCGCCCGTCGAAAACGATCTCATGCGAGCCGGCAGGTTGCGGTTCATTCACCAAGGTCTTGACCAGGCGGCCGCTCACATCGTATATCTTCAATTGCACCCGGCAACTATGCGGCAAGGTGTAGCGGATGGTGGTCTCGGGATTGAAAGGATTGGGATAGTTTTGTTGCAGTTCATAGCTGGCGGCGATTATATCTTTGAGCGTTTCGATCCCCGTTTCATATTCTGACTTGATCGTTTGAACAACGGCGGGATCGGTGGGGAAGAGGTTTTCTCCCAGTTCTTCGATGTGGTAAGAGTAGTTGAGAAACGATCCGTTCCACTCGTGGTTTTCTATCGGAAACGTGCAGACCAAATCGCCATCGATCGTTCGATCGGCGACATAGGCGACAAACGACAGCGCGCCGATCTCTTCTCCCAGACCGGGGGCGTTGCGCACCGCACAGAGTTCGGCGATTTTATCCACGCCTTCAGCGGCAAAGGCAAGGGCACCCTGGGAGGCGAAATTGCCGTCGAACTCTGATTCTTGCCAGGCGCTGCCGTTCCATTTGAATATCGAGCCGATCATATAATCGGATTCCGGATAGGGTTCCACCATATAGACCACATCGGCACGGAAGGGCAGGGTGGATACACCGCCGTCGGTTCGAGGAGGTTGGGTACTGCCGGCTTCACCTTGAGGATCCAGATCAAAAGCGACATAGAGAAAATTGTTTTCATTGGGATCGATGAGCGTAGGGCCGGTGATACCGATAAAGAATTTTCCTTCCGACCAGGTGGTATAGCAGCGATGGCTGTCGGTTTCGCCGATCAGGTCGGTGGGAAAAAAGTCGTTGTCACCGTCGATCGAGATGGTCAAGAGGCTGTCACGCGGTGTGGAGGTTTTCAGCAGCTGTTCCAGGCTGAGAGAGGCGATGCTGTTCACTCCGACCAGAGCGATAAAGGCGTTGCGTCTGTTGTCATAGACGACACCCCCAGTGGCATTGATGTTGGTCGAATAGGCACCCTTGTAAAAGAGGGCGCTGGAATCCGAGTCGCTGCCGAAATAGTCAAACGTGACCGTTCCCAATTCATCTGACAAGTATCGTACGCTGCGAATAGTGGCCGAATAGGCATTGACAACGGTCAACAGGTTAAATGCGCCCAGTTTGGTATGGACGACACCCGATGAACCGCCGGGGGAGATCAGAGTATCGGGAACCGAAGCGATCAGGGTGCCGTCGGCGGCAATCAGAGTCGGGGGGAATGCCGGGCCGGCAGCATTGATCCATACCGGACCTCCCGGAGCAGTCGGCGATATACCGTGGCGGGCGTTGCCGGGAACAGGCAGGGATACCAGGGCTTCCGTATCCAGTGTTGCGCCTTGTCGGTCGCGCAATACGGCCATCTTGGGGTTATCCATTCCTCCGACATAGATCCATTTATCCGCTCCGCTGCCGATAGCAGCCAGCGCATCGCCGTATCGACCGCCGTCCAGGGCATCCTCGAAAACGAGTTCCGGAGAGGCGTTTTCATCGTTGTAGCGATAGATTTTCAGCATGCTTCCGGGTGTGTACTGGGGGGCGGTCAGGTTTCCGACATAGATCGTTCCATCGTTTGCGACGGCAACCATGTTGACTGGATAGGTGCCGCCGGCGATGATCGCGGTATCCAGTGTGCCGAGCGAATCGCCGTTGGCGGCATCCAGGATCTGGACCCTGGTGCCATTGAGCCGTGAAGCGACCAGCACATGGTCGGTGGTTTTGTTATAGGCCAGACTGCGGGTCAGGTCGTTTCCTGGATTGATCAGATCATAATCGATCCAATTGACCGGATATTGCGCCGATGCGGATACCGCCCAGAGCAGGGCGAAAAACAGCAGGGTTTTGCGATTCATAAAAACCTCCGATTTGAGCAGTTGATTCGATTGTACAGGTTAACAGCGATTGCATCTGACAGGCGTTTCGACTCGCCAATGGTATTAAAAGAGATAGCGCAAGCCAACGGCAGCCTGAAGGCTGGAAAATCCGGAAACCCCTTCTAATTCGATGTGGGGTTGCAGGGTCGGCCAGAGATCGCCGACGATCAGTCGATAGTGGGCCTGCAGATCCAATTCAAAACCTGCAACCAGAGAGCATTCAATTCCAACGCCGGTGCGCAAACCCCAGTTGGCTTCTTGCAGCACTTTTTCGGCGATAAACGGTATACCTAACGATGGGTTCGCCTCGATTTCTCCTCGAATTCCTTTCCAATAAGAGAGACCCAAGCCGATGTTGAAATAGGGAGTCAGCGGACCGAAATCCACCAAAGCGTGCCGACCATTGACCAGGATCGTGGCGTGTTCGAGCAACAGTTCCAGACGTCCGCCTGGATAGCCGCGGAGGTTTTCTTTGTCATAGCGGCAGACCTCGAGCACACCCTCGACAAACCATTGGGTATCGATCTGTTGGCCCAGACTGACGGTCAGGGCCGGTGCGGGTTTGAACCACTGGGCCAGTCCTCCCACGGGCCGGCTGCTGATTGCGGATACCGACACGCCGGTACTTTTAATCGGAGCTGAACCGGTGGCTGAAACCAAGAACAGGATCGCCAGACAGGCTGTTTTTTTTGTTTTATTCTGCCATTTACTCTTGTGCAAAACAGCTTTGAACAGCATGATTTACCCTTTAAAAGAGGCTTATGTTAAACTGGACAATTGTAACCCTGGTCTGTTGCCAATGAAAATAATCGCCGTTTTACATCAATCAGCGTGTGTGGTGTCCCCGAAGGGGACACCCGTGTCTACCGATCAATACTTGAAGGTCAATCCCAGAGTCAATTGCATTTTTGAGCGAAGCGGAAACCATTTATCCCCGCCGGGTTCAACACCCAGGAAATTTTCCAGCCACTCCAGCGTGTTGCGGTTGGAATAGGCGATCCATTGGGCACAACAATTGAGGTCCACCCCTGGCCCAATAACCCAGCGAAAGCCCAGTGCCGGAGCGGCAAAGAGTTTGGTGCCGGTGCGCGGCGGAGCAAAGTGGAGCAGGTCGTACTGGTACTCGTAATCAAACCGATTAATGGAAAGCGAATCCAGTTTGAACCGTTTCGTCCAATTTTCAGTCATGCTCAGGTCACGGGTAAAGAGAGTGTACCCTGCCGTCAATTGGGCATAGGAAATCATTTTTTCCGAAAGTGGAAATTCCTGTTGTACGCCCAGCCCCAGCCGCAGTTCTTTGAGACTTTGCGATGGATTAAAAACCGCTGAATAGATGCTGTCGGTGCTCGTGTAGGTGAGGGTGCGATTGATGACCTCGGCCTGGGCTCCGGGGATGAATTCGATATAGGTGTCGCGCCAATAATCCCAGTCCCATTCATCAAGCACATCTTTCTGTTCGAGTTGCATATGGTCATAGCCGATCGAGAAAAAGAGATGGCTCCGTGATCCGACGCTATAGTTGAACTGAGCAGCGGCGCCATAGCCCCATGCTTCCGACGCCTTGTGTTGTGTGGTCTGCTGCTGCAACATGCCGGACAAGTCGATTTGCAGAGCGCGATAATCGACTGGCTTTGCAATCGAGGTGCCGACGGCCACTCCGCCGATCCACAACAGCGAAATTAAAGTTCTTCTTATCACCGTCTAAAACTCCATCACTAGACCGTACCGCAGCGCGGTATCCAGCTTGTCGTGTTTGAGATAAGCAAAGTCGATACGCAACGCACCGGCGGAGCTATTCAGGCGCATTCCGACTCCGGCGCAGAGCCCTTCGTCATTATATCCGAATTTATAGCCACCGCGCAGGATCAGAACATCGAGCAGCTGCAGCTCGCCGCCGAGATGGATGCGTTCGCCGGCGTCGTTGGGGTGAACCGCTTCCGCGCAAAGGGTCAACCGATTATCCGCGGCGAGATCGCCCCAGAGTTCTCCGGATAGGCCCAATCGCAATTGCTGGGGCATTTTGAATTTTTCATCTGCATATTTAGCTTCGAGGCCAAAGCTCTGCAAAAACGTTCCGATACGCAGGGTGTTGAAACCGGTGAGATAGACAAAACCGATATCGAGGATGGCATTACTGCTGTGGTGTTCTGCGATTGCCTCCCGCACGTATTTGAGCGAGCTGCCAAAAGCGAATTTATCGGTCAGCTGCCGCGCAAAACTCAAGCCAACGGCATAGGCCTCGGCGCTATAGGTGCCGAGCGAAATAAAAGTGCCTTCCTGTCCGGGCAACACGGTCTGAGTGCGTTCCATGCTGCCGAAATCGAAATAGATGATTTGGGCGCCAAAAGTTCCGATACGCGTAAGTGCCAGAGTCAAGCCCAGAGCCTGGTGGGCTGTCTCGACATACCAGTTGGCATGGCTCGCCACCAGTGAGTATCGCTTTTGGTTGAAACCGATCAATGCCGGATTGGTGAACAGACCTTCGGCGCCGGCATCGGTCAGGGTCAGGCCGGTTTCGCCCAGGCCCACCGAACGGGCGCTTGCCGGGATTTCGAGAAAAACATAGCCGGAGGTGCCCGATTTGCGAAACTCTTGTCCGTGCACGGTGTCCAACCCAATCAGGCCGCACCACAAAAGAATAGCGAGGAAACCGAATCGCATCGTCCTGATCTCAGTTAATAATCGCAAATTTCCCGCGAGCAACATCGCCCTGCGGGTTGGTGATTTGATAGAAATAGAGTCCACTTTTTACGTATTGCCCATAGTCGCTGATCTGGTTCCAGGTCACCACACCGCTGTCGTTGTTGCGGTGATCAATGGTTTTGACCAGATCACCGCGAACAGTAAATATGCGGATGGTACATTCGCGTGCCACATTGACGAATTGGATCACTTTGTCATCGCCCAACTTGGCAAGTCCGGAATGGCGATAAAACGGATTGGGAACGACGACCACCTGGTCCACGGATCGATCCGTCGGTGCCAGAGTCGTAACAAAGGCGCTTTGGGTGCGATTGGCAAAAATAGACGATTCGAGAGACGGAACGGTCACATCGCCATCGATACTCCAGGCGGGGTGGCCGCTATCGTAGCTCGTGATGGAATAATAATAGCCATAGCCAAGGGCCACTCGTCGATCGATAAAAGTATAGGTGCCGGTTGTCGCATCGAAAACAGTCGGCTCCCCGATTGCAATGTCGGCGATCAGTTCCCAGGGCCCGAAGGGCAGGTATCCGGAGCGGTAAATCCGATAGCCGGCGATGTCGATTACACCCTGATGGGGATCGGCAATCGATTCGACTGCGTCGTCAAAGCTCAGAATATTGCCCGTGAGGCCGGGTGTTGTATCGGCATTGATGGTGAATCGGGGAGCGGGTGGAGGAACCGGAACAGTGTAACCATGCCGATAGTTAAACTCGACCCGTTGATCGAGATAAGCGATGGCTGAATCTCCTGCGGCGTCGATCGCATCAGGGGTGAGAGCCGGTTTGTTGTAAGCTTTATCAAAACCCAGACCGCCGACATATTCGGCCAGGGTTACACGAATCGAATCGCGCCGCGGGATATTAAACGGTCCCAGAGAAAAGACTGCATAGAGGCGATTTTGTCCCATACGGGTGTCCAGAGGATCGCTAAAGGCTTCGGAAAGCAGCCGTGGATCGGCCATCGCTGCGTATTTGTTGTCGAGCCCGGCCACTCCGAGAAAAGGGCCTGAATGATCCTGATTGGGCGCCGCAGCGGACCAGACAAATCCGTTGAGCTTGTTCTCGATCCCATTCGAATCGGGCGAGATGTACAGGAAACGAATACCCATCTTGGCCGGAGCGATGAATTCCGGGCGCAAGACGTTTTGTTGCAGCTGTGGATCGTATTCGCTGTGTTGGAATAGATCAAAGGATTCGTCGATTTGGGGTGTTTCGGCAAAATCTCCGGCCCAGGCAACCAGGCGTTTGCGTTCCGGGTCAAAGACACTGCGCGTATTGCGGGCGCCGGCCGGATAGT
>JAFGJN010000030.1 GCA_016929055.1 Candidatus Zhuqueibacterota bacterium | reverse complement strand
TGCCGCATTTCAAGACCTGTGTTCGCGATGCCGGCGCATGGTCGGTCATGTGCGCCTACAATCGCTTCCGCGGAGAGCCCTGTTGCGGCAGCAACCCGCTTTTGCAAAAGATTCTGCGCCGGGAATGGGGGTTCCGGGGCTATGTGGTGTCGGATTGCTGGGCGATCAAGGATTTCTGGGCCCATCATCGCGTCGTCGATACACCGGAAAAGGCAGCGGCAAAAGCCGTGCGCGCCGGAACCGATCTCAATTGCGGCGATCAGTATCCGGCGTTGGTCGAGGCGGTCAAGACGGGACTGATCAGCGAAAGCGAAATCGACGTTTCTGTCAGCCGCCTCTTTGAAGCGCGTTTCCGCCTCGGCATGTTCGATCCCCCCGAACGGGTTTCCTATGCTGCGATTCCCTACACTGTGGTCGATTCACCCGAACACGACCGGTTGGCGTTCGAAAGCGCCTGCAAAAGCCTGGTGCTCTTGAAAAACAGCGACAATCTCTTGCCTCTCGACAAGAACCTCAAATCCCTGGCCGTGATCGGCCCCAATGCCGACAATCTCGATGTTTTGCTCGGCAACTATAACGGCACCCCCAGCCATCCAGTGACTGTGCTGCAGGGCATTCGCCGGGCAGTGAGCGCTGACACCGAGGTGCATTATGCTCAGGGCTGTGAACTCGCAGACGGTCTGCTGGCGCTGTCGCCGATTCCCGCCGATCTGCTGGGCACAGCGGATGATCGGCCCGGACTGGACGCGGAATATTATGCGCATCCCGAATTCACGGAAAAGGCGGCTGTTCAGCGAATCGATGCGGGGGTCGATTTCTACTGGGCCGATCGGCCGCCGGTTGAGGGGCTGACCGGAGAAGCCTATGCCGTGCGCTGGAGCGGATTCCTGACCCCGGCGCGCAGCGGGAGCTATGATCTGGGTTTCTCAGCCATGCATCGCTGCAGCATTTATCTCGACGACGAGTTGCTGGTTCAGGAAGATTTCCCCGATCACGTGATCACACGGGTTCGAACCTGTGAATTGACGGCCGGGCGCAGGTATCGGCTGCGGGTCGACTATAGCAAGCAACGCGGCGAGGGATGGGTGCAGCTGGTCTGGGCGCAACAGGGACGCGATTTGCAGTCCGAGGCTCTGGCCGTCGCTCGGGATGCCGATGCGATCATCCTCTGTCTCGGGCTTTCACCTCGGCTGGAGGGCGAAGAGATGCCGGTGGCAGTCAAGGGCTTTAGCGGCGGCGACCGGTTGACTCTGGATCTGCCCGAGACACAGCAGAACCTCTTGCAGGCGATTCATCAACTCGGCCGACCTACCGTTTTGGTGCTGATGAACGGCAGCGCTCTTTCCATCGAATGGGCCGATCGCCATATACCGGCCATCCTCGAAGCCTGGTATCCCGGTCAGCGGGGCGGCGATGCGGTTGCCGCCGTCCTCTTTGGCGATTGCAATCCGGCCGGACGGCTGCCGGTTACCTTTTATCGCTCGGTCGAGCAGTTGCCGCCTTTTAACGATTACGCCATGGCAGGCCGGACCTATCGGTTTTTTACCGGCTCGCCGCTCTATCCCTTTGGTTATGGATTGAGCTATACTCGATTCGACTATTCCAATCCGGCTCTGTCAAGCCGCACGATCAGCGCCGGTCAGAGTCTGAAAATCAGCGCTGTTGTCAAAAATACCGGCGATTGGGATGGGGAAGAGGTGGTGCAGCTCTATATCACCGACCTCGAAGCCTCTGTGCCGGTGCCGATTCGTTCGTTGATCGGATTCCAGCGCATCGCTCTCAAAGCCGGGGAATCCAGGCGGATTGATTTTGCGGTCCAGCCCCGGCATATGGCTGTTGTCGACGATGACGGTGAGGAGCGCATCAAAGCCGGCGCCTTTGAATTGTCCCTTGGCGGCAGACAACCGGCAACGGATGAACACGCAATGGCGGCGACGCTATCGCTTCGGTTCACCGTCAGCAACACCGCTCCTCTTGAGGATTAGAATACGCCCGCAGGGCAGTCGAAAAAGAAAAGACAAACGATGAATGCCGAAGAGATTCGCCGTTATTGCCTGGTCAAGCCGGGAGTGACCGAAGAGTTGCCCTTTGATGAAACCACACTGGTTTTCAAAGTCAGTGGCAAAATGTTTCTGTTGCTCGATTTAGAGTCGATCCCGCTGCGCATCAATGTCAAGTGCGATCCCGGTCGGGCTCTGGAGCTGCGGGAGCAGTATGATCAGGTTATTCCGGGTTACCACATGAACAAAAAGCATTGGAACAGCGTGATTGTCGATGATTTTTTAGCGCCCACCGATCTGCAAGGCTGGATCGACGATTCCTATCGCCTGGTGGTCAAAGGTTTGACCCGATCGCAGCAAAAAGAGCTGCATGGCAGATGATCTGGTTTTGGCAGTTTTTCTGCCGCCCGCTGCGCGGGCTGAGTATTTGCATGTCCAAAGATGTTTGACATGGGTGATTTTATTACTCGTATCTGTTTCCCTGGTCGTTCCAGCCCCCGCCAGGGGGCGCAAGATTTTAGCCATGGGCGTTAGCCCGTGGAAAGCAAAGGAGCCAAAACCCCAAGCTCCTGCAGGGGGCGACACCAAAAGAGGAGCGGTGGTATGGTAACAAGATGCCGGTGGATGGCGAGCTGCGGGGTGGTTCTGGTGGTACTGGCGATTCTGGCCGGTTGTGCGGCGCGGCTGCCCAGAGGCCCGCATTATGATTACACGGACATGGACAAGCCGACACAGCATGTTCACAAAAAAATGGAACGCTTGATTCAGGAATGCGTGCATACTCGAATACCGATTGCATTGACCCCCAATGTGCGCATCGACAGCGTTCGCGTCGATGAATCGCAGCAAAAGATCGTCATCGACTGCAACAAGCCTCTATCCTTTGTGGCTTTTCGAGCGGCCAACACTGCGCATCTGTATGACCGATTGCGCGAATTGCTGGGAAGAAAATATCGCTCCTATGACCTCCGCATCCGTTCTCTGCAAGTGCCGGTAGAAGAGTTGATTCCCAATGCCTATCGCCCGGATGGTTTTCCACTCGATCGCTCACGCTTTCCGCTTCAACGCCTGGAACGTCCGGCACCTCTGGTTCGATCGCTTTCGCAGCCCTGGCGTGCAGAAAAGGGGCTGCAGGATCGCCATCTGGCTCTCTGGCACAGTCACGGCTGGTATTATTCGCAAGGTGAAAAACGTTGGGAATGGCAGCGGCCGCGCCTCTTTTTGACGGTCGAGGATGTGTTGCCGATGGGCTTTGTTCTGCCCTATCTGGCTCCCATGCTCGAGGATGCCGGCGCCGTGGTCCTGCTCCCGCGCGAGCGCGATATCCAGAGGAATCGAGTAATCGTCGACAGGGACGGCGGCTCGAATGCGGGACAAAGTTTTTACCTCGAGACGTTGGGTGAAAAAGAATGGCAAACGGGCGATGGATGGGGTTTTGCCATGGGCGAACCGCCCTATGCTCCCGGTGAGAATCCCTTCCGCCAGGGCGGCTATCGCCAAATCGATGCAGATGACCGGCCAAACGCTTCTGCCGAGTGGATCCCCGATATTCCTCAAGATGGCGAATATTGGGTGGCGGTTTCCTATGCTTCCTTGCCCTCCAGTGTGTCGGATGCGCATTATGCCGTGGATCATCTCGGAGGGCGAACCGAGTTTGTCGTCAATCAACAGATCGGCGGGGGAACCTGGATCTATCTCGGCCGTTTTGCTTTTCGTGCCGGAGTCAATCCGGATTCCGGGCGGGTCGTGCTCAGCAACCAAAGCGTTCATAGCGGTGGCCTCATCACGGCCGATGCCGTGCGTTTCGGTGGCGGTATGGGCGAAGTGGCTCGCGGCGGCCAGACCAGCGGTCGGCCGAAATACCTCGAAGCGGCGCGCTATTATCTGCAGACCGCCGGTATGCCAGATACCTTGGTCTACAGTTTCAATGACGAAAAAGACGATTACAAAGACGATTATCAAAGCCGGGGTGAGTGGGTTAACTATCTGGTGGGGGCGCCTTTTGGCCCCAACGTCGACCGCAGCGCCAAGGGACTCGGCATACCCGTCGATCTTTCGTTTTCCTTTCATACCGACGCGGGAATCACGACGTCGGATACGACCATCGGTACCCTGTCGATTTACAGCCTGATGGCTGCTGATTCGCAGCGGGTTTTCCCCGACAGCGTTTCCCGACTGGCCAACCGCGATCTGGCCGACCTGGTTCAGACGCAACTGGTGGAGGATATTCGCGCCCTGCACGATTCGGTCTGGACACGGCGTTATCTGATGGATGGGAATTACAGCGAGGCTTATCGACCCAATGTGCCCTCGATGCTGCTCGAATTGCTGTCGCATCAGAATTTTCTCGATATGCAGTTTGCGCTGGATCCCCGTTTCCGCTTTACCGCCTCCCGGGCGATTTACAAGGGATTTCTGCGCTTTATCGCTTTTCAAAACGGCACTGAACCGGTTATTACACCGTTGCCGGTCACTCATTTTCGCAGCGAATGGAGCGGTCCGGCAAGCGTCGCGTTATCCTGGCAACCCCGGCTCGATCCGCTCGAGCCGACGGCTCGCCCCCACGCCTATCTGGTGCAAACCCGGCGGGAGAACGGAGGATTCGATAACGGCGTTCGTGTCGAGTCGCCGGAACTGACCATCGACAATTTGCCGCTCGGCCAGGTGGTTTCCTTTCGGGTTTGTGCCCTGAATGAAGGCGGAAAAAGTTTCCCATCAGCGGTTCTCTCGGTTTGTTGGATGGGGGAGGAGCGTCCGACCGCGCTGGTGATCGATGGCTTTGACCGGATTTGTGCTCCACAGTCCATCGAACGCGACGGGTTTTCCGGATTCCTGTTGCACGGCGATGCCGGGGTTCCGGATCGCATCGATCTGGGCCTGACAGGGGAGCAGGTTGATTTTGAGAGGACATCCGTTTTTCGGGTCAACGATGCCCCCGGTCACGGTGCCAGTTTTGCCGATCTGGAAACGATAACCGTTCCCGGAAACACGCGGGATTTTTCCGTCGATCATGTACGAGCGCTGCGGGCATGCGGCTACTCGGCTGTTTCGGCAGTCGGTGAAGCGGTTGCGGATTCGTTGATGTCTTTGCAAGCTTTTTCCATGGTCGATCTGTTGTTGGGGGAGCAGCGCCGCACGCCGCCGGTAAAAGCGACCGCGACTGCAGGCGGCGCCGATTCTTTTCAGGCGTTTCCGCCTGCCTTGCAGAAGCAGTTGAGCGACTATTGCCAGGCCGGCGGCAATTTATTGATCTCCGGTGCCTATGTGGCCACGGATCTCTATCACAACCGTGCGGACGATCATCCGGATCGGGTTTTTGCCCGCTCGGTTTTAAAAATGAATTGGATCACCAATCATGCCGCTCGCACCGGTCGGGTTCAATCCGTTCACCCGATCTTTGCCCTGATGGAACCGTTATATTACAGCGCCTTGGTCGGCGAGGATCGCTATCCCGTCGAATCGCCCGATTCTTTTACCGGTCTGGACGGCGCCTTTACCGTTATGCGCTATGCGGAGAACGGCTTCAGCGCCGCGATCGCTTATGACGGCGACTATCGTCTCGTGATCATGGGATTTCCTTTCGAGTCGATCACCCGTGAAAAGCAACGTCACAGCGCGATGCAGTCGATTGTCGGTTTTTTTGACCAGACCGGAAAGGATAAGCAAAGTCAACCCTGACCCCCAGGAAAACTGTTGTTCGATGTTAAGTTTTGTTGTATATTATTAAATTATGATTCTGTTCATTTTTGTCCAAAATAGATTTTAGCAGCACTATTAGTCAGCTCACTGGTGTCCGGGTACCGGACACCACCGAATTTAAATGCAATATAAACAGCAACAATTTCGCAACAGTTGATTCAAATCGATTCTGTTTTTCGACCAACATAATGAATTGATTTTAATAGAAATATAGCAGAGTGTCCGGTCGTTCGACCGGACACCAATATAGTCAGCTGATAAATAGAAACTTGCGCCAAATGGCAAAATAGCGAACCTGATCTGCAGTTCATGAAAAACCCTATTGTTTTTAAATTAGATAGGTTGTGTGGTGTCCCCGCTTGGGACCCCGTGAATTCAACCATCGGATCGCTTAAATGAAACGACGGAAATCGCTGGCAAAATACGGTATCTATCCGCAGAGCTATAAACCTGCTGTTGAGCCACAACCGGTACCCAAAGACGCTGATCTGGACCACCCCTCTCTCTATTTCAACAACGAGTTGAGCTGGCTGGATTTCAATTGGCGGGTTTTTTATCAGGCCCTGGACACACGCTGGCCACTGCTGGAACGGGTTCGATTCATCGCCATCACAGCCAACAATCTGGACGAATTCGTGCAAAAGCGTGTCGGCGGTTTGAAACGGCAGGAAGCCGCAGGCGTCTATTCGCTCTCACCGGACGGTCGGCGCCCGACTCAACAGCTGGATATTCTCCGCACTGCCATACGGCGAATGCATTCGGCAATGACCGAGATCTGGGAGCGCGATCTGCGGCTCTGTCTGCGCGATGAAGCTCGTATAGTCGTTTGCGATTACTCTGATCTCAACAAGACCGAGCGCAAAAAAGCAGACATTTATTTCGACGAGCACATCTATCCCATCCTCACGCCCCTGGCTGTGGATCCCGGTCATCCCTTTCCGTTTATTTCCAATCTGAGCCTGTCGTTGGCGATCGTCATGCGCCATCCTTCACGCGATACCCACCATTTTGCTCGCGTCAAGGTACCTGACATCCATGGACGCTGGTACCGCATCCGCAGTGGCTCGAAACTGAAACTGCTGCCTCTGGAACAGCTGGTCGAGAACAATATCGAAAAATTGTTCTATGGCATGAAGATTGAATCAGTGCATGTTTTTCGCATCACCCGCAATGCAGACGTGCGAAGGGATGAGGAAGAAGCCGAGGATTTGCTGGCCATGATCTCGGAAGAGTTGCGGGAAAGGCGGTTTGCGTCGGTTGTGCGGTTGGAGGTCGAAAAAAGCATGCCCGATTCGACCCGCCAGCTTTTGTTGCGCGAACTGGATTTGCCGGAAGCGGATATCTACGAGACCGATGGACTTTTGGATCTGTCGGATTGTTTCGAGATTGCCAATCTCGACTATCCCGAACTTTTATTCGAACCGTGGGAACCGGTGGTTCCCAAGATCTTTGTGCAAGGCGAATCGGTCAAAGAATCGGAAGACATTTTTTCCCTGATCCGCAAGCGGGACATTCTCGTTCATCACCCCTATGAATCCTTTACCGCCACAACGCAGCGTTTCATCGAGGAAGCCGCTGCCGATCCGCGCGTTCTCGCCATCAAGCAGACGCTGTACCGTACCTCCAAAGGCTCGCCTATCGTCAAAGCCCTGATCCGGGCGGCTGAACGCGGCAAGCAGGTCGCTGTGCTGGTCGAGGTCACGGCTCGGTTTGATGAAGCGACAAACATCGAATTCGGCCAGATGCTTGAAACGGCAGGTGTGCATGTGACCTATGGTCTGGTGGGTTTGAAAACCCATTGCAAAGTCACCCTGGTGATTCGAGAAGAGGAGGATGGTCCCCGAGCCTACTGCCACATCGGCACCGGAAATTATCACGCCCAGACGACGCGAATTTACAGCGATTACGGACTTTTTACCTGTGCGCCTGAATTTGGCTACGACCTGATCAATTTGTTTCATTATCTGACCGGTCATGCGCCTGAGCAGCACTATCGCAATTTTTTGGTCGCTCCGAAAAACATGCGTCAGATTTTTATCGATTTGATCGATCGTGAGATCGAACACCACAAGAAATCGGGAAAAGGCCGCATTCTCGCCAAGATGAATGCTTTGGATGACGTTCGCATGATTCGCGAATTGTATCGCGCCTCGCAGGCTGGCGTCAAGATCGATTTGATCATTCGTGGTCACAGTCGATTGCGGCCGGGATTGGCCGGATTCAGCGAGAACATTAAAGTGATCAGCATCATCGGCCGCTTTTTAGAGCACGATCGTCTCTTTTGTTTTCACAACAACGGAGAGCCAATGGTTCTGATGGGCAGCGCAGATTGGCGGCGACGCAACTTGACCGATCGGGTCGAAGCTATCGTTCCCATCCACGATCGAAAGCTCTGCAATCGCTTGATCAAAACGATGGAATATGCGCTCAAGGATAACCGTTTGGCCTGGGATCTCGACTCAGATGGGACTTATCGCCAGCGCCATCCTGCAGAAGGTGAGGCTGAAAGAACTTTTCATACCTTTTTGATGCAAAAAAGCATCAAACAAGCGCAGGAAGGCGACGTGCCCTGGGATATCTGAATCGATTGTCAGTGCCCCGGTGACAAAAGAGCTTACAAACCGAGATAGTAAGCGATTTCTTCAGGGCTTTTCGGTTTGGCGACAATCGTCTTGTCGGCTCCCAGCACAAAGTAGCGGGGTGTGGCTGTCACATAAAAGCGTCGAGCCGAATCCGACCCCCAGCTTTCGGGATCGCGCAGGTGGATCCAGGGCATTGGATTTTCGTCAAGCGCGCTCCTCCACTCATCCTCGTTTTCATCGAGGGAAACCGAAACAAATTCCACATCTTTTCCCGAGGCGGCTTGGTAGAGACGCTGCAGCGATTCGATCGCCGTGTGGCAGTGGACGCACCAGGATGTCCAGAAATAGAGAACCACGCGATCCGCCTGAATGGCATGGAGATCGATTGTCTCGCCGTTTTGCTCCTTTAGAATCAGTGCCGGAGCCGGTTTGCCGGGCTGCAAGTGTTTGAGAATTTCCTGCTTTTCTCCCCATTCGAGCTGCAATTCTACAGACGCACACTCGCCGTCCAGGTAATGCTCGGTAATCCACAGCATCATCTCTTCGTTTTGCCGACTTTCATAAAATGCCAGAACCTGGTCGAGAGTGTAGCGAAAGATGGCGTCGTTTTCCATCGCTCGACTGAGAAGGATTTCGGTCACGCGTTCTCGATTGCCGCTGGCTTCGCCTATCATCAACAGCTGTTCTGTGCGTTCAGCCAACAAGGGCGTCGATAACAGCCATTCACAGGAAAAATCAATGTTATCCAAAAAGTGTTCCTGTAAAAAGGATTGTTCATTCGCATAGTGGATATGGTATTCCGGATGATCCGCCAGGCGGGGAACGATTGACATGC
>JAFGJN010000268.1 GCA_016929055.1 Candidatus Zhuqueibacterota bacterium | reverse complement strand
GCCAGCCATCGCGCCAGAGGGGTATCCAGCGGATCATCAATACATGCCAGACGCGCATGCAGCGAAACGATCCATGAAGGATCGATTTCCTCGATCAATGCCAGCAGCGCTCGGGTTTCGGGTTCGGAACCCGGCGCTTCACCCGGACTCAACTCTACCCGTTTTTCCTCATCGTTGTACCAGGGATAATAAACCGGTTCGGGGCGCCAGTTGGCAGCCGGACAATTGCGGTTCAGATCGACGCCGCGGGCGTTGCCGCGTGTGCCCAATGCCAGACCGTCCGGATTGACCGCCGTCACCGCTGCGGCTCGCAAATCGGCCACAGATCTCAACGCCGCCGAGAGCAGCACCGCGGTTTCCGGCTCATCGCCGTGTTGAGCGGCAAGCAGCAACCCGCACGCTCGACCGTTGGGAGGTGTAAAGACACGCAACGGCGCGCCGGAAACAGCAGTGCCGTAAATTCGATTGGAATGGAGGATTCGCCCCCGTTTGCTTGGATCGACTGTTTGCCCCATCTGCTCCCTCCTGTTTCACGGCGTTATCTGCGTGTCGGAACGATCACCTTCTGGTCTGTGCTGTCGAAAAAATCCAGCACGGTATAACAGATCGCTTCTATTCTTGTTGACTCTGCACTCTGGTTATCGTATATTGTTGCCCTTGCACCTATGAGAATCAGGCAGACGAGAGAAACGAACAACCCGGAGGTTTTCAATGAAACGACTTTTTACACTGATCGCGTTTGCATTGCTACTCAGCACCGCGGCATTCGGCCAGAACATCTCTTTCGGAATTCACGCCGGCTATTCCATGACTGCGTTCGACTGGGAAAAATTTATCGGTCTCGATGACGCGGATGAAGCCGGGAACCTGCTGGTTGGCGTCGAAGCCGGCTATCTCGTCGGTACCAACCTGGAAGTCGGTCTGGGGTTCAACTATGTCCTTCCCTATCCCGTCGAGATAACCTCGGAAGACCCGGATGAGGATTTTATCTCGAAAGCAACTCTCGACATCAACCAACAGGTAGCGCTTTTATTCGCCAAATACCATCTGGGAATGGGCAGTACCCACCCCTATCTCAAAGCCGGACTCGGGTACTATTTCGGCGACACGGATGTCAAATACGAGTTTGAAGATGAAACCTATGAGGAAACGGTCAAAATCGATCCCGCCTTGGGCATTAATGTCGGTGCAGGTTTGCAACTCAACAATCTTTTTGTCGATTTCGAGTACCACATTGTCGAACGCACCTGGAGCGACATTGAAGACGATGAAGCCGCGGGCATGAATACCTGGAATGTCCGCCTGGGCTACCGCTTCTGATAATGCTCATTTGCACCATTTGATTATTCAACCCCGGGATTCTCTCCATCGAGAGGGGATCCCGGGGGTTGCTTTTTTTAACTGCGCGTTTCAGCGTTTGGGGTGATGCTTGAGGACCGTTTTGACAAATTTTCCAAACTGCTTGTCGCGTTTACGCTTTTCCGAATACGATCGCTCATAATATTCCGATTCCCGCCTCAATTTCAGATAATTCTGATATCGCTTCTCATCGATTTCGCCGCTTTCCACTGCTGCAATCACGGCACAGCCTCGTTCGTGGACATGGGTACAATCGGCAAATCGGCATTGCGGAGCCAGCGATTCGACATCGGCAAAAGTCGATTCGATGCCCACGCTTTGACCGATGGTACCGAGTTCGCGCATGCCGGGCGTGTCGATGATCCAGGCGCCACCGGGCAGGGCAAAGAGCTGCCGACTGCTGGTGGTGTGGCGGCCTTTTTGGTCAAAGTCACGCACGGCTGCGGTTTTCAGACGCTCCTCACCGAGCAAACGATTGATCAGCGTGGTTTTGCCGACGCCGGACGAGCCGATAAGACAGCAGGTCTGATCGGGCGAAAGCCGTTTCTCAAGCTCATCGATTCCCACCCCCGTGACCGCGCTCAGGGCGATGACCGGGATTGTCGGCTGAATCTCCTGGACCATGGCCAGGCGCTCCTTCAGAACTGCCGAATCGACGCGATCCGCTTTGCTGAGAACAAAGATCGGTTCGATGGCACTCTCAAGAATAACAACGAGATATCGCTCCAGCCGGCGCAGATTGAAATCGGCATCCGCCGATTGGACAATAAAAGCGACATCGATATTGGCGGCGATCGCCTGTTGCTCGATGCGCTTGCCCGCAGTTTTGCGCAACATGAGCGATCGACGCGGAAGAACCGTGTGAATAACGGCGAAGGAATGATCATCCATCACCTGAACCTCGGTCCAATCACCCACAGTGGGCAATTCGAGCGGTGAATCGGCGGCATAGAGCAGATGGCCAGTGGCCTCTGCCGGAATCTCGACATTCTGCAAGGCGACGCGATAGCTGTTTTTGTGTACCGCCACCACACGTGCAATCTCCATAGTCAACCCCGGGATTTGGATGTTATTTTCAAGACCAGCCGCAAAGCATCGAGTCGCAAACGCGCGCTTTTCAAGACATCGGCGAGCGCATCGCGTTCTTTTTGCCAGGCCCCGATCTCCTCTTTGTCGATCTGTGGATTGACCTTGCTGAGTGCCTGCAAACGCTCGATTTCGCGGCTGTAAACTTTTTTGATTCGGATCGCCCCCTCTTGCAGCAATCGATTGCTGCTGCGGGCTGCAATCTCTTCGCTTTGTCGTAGCATAGCCGGAAGCAGCTCCAGTCGAAGTTGCGGATCCTCGAGCCGTCGACGATCCAGTGTATCCTTTACCCGGCGGTTCCACTCTTTTTCAGGTAGCTCGTCGCTGCGATCCCTTCCTCGATGATCCACCACACAACGAATAGGTGCCGGCGGCAAAAACCGCTCAGCTTGCAGCCGACGCGGCGCCACACATTCAAGCACGTAAACCGTCTCCAGCAGCAATTCCGGTTCACCTGCGGCCGGCCAGACAGCCAGGGCGCAATTGCCGCGTTCAGAACCGAGCAAAAGATCCATCGCGCTTTGCACCAGGGGATGATCCCATGTAAAAAAAGACATTTCCTCTCTCTGCAAGGCGATACGGCGGTCAAAAGTAACAGGAAACTGGTCGCTGTTGCTCTGTGGTATCGGAAAAGCCGGATCGGTGAGCATCTCGAAATTGAGAATATAGGTACGCGGCCCGACATCGTGATAATGCACGCCATAGTGCTCAAACAAATCGAGCATAAGCTTTTCCAGCGAATCGTCGGCGTCAAATTTCTGAATTTGTTCTTTAAGCGGTTCAGCAACCTCGGGGCGATAGGAATGCAGCTCAAGCAGTCGGTCGCGTCCGCGCTGCAACTGCTCAACCCAATCGGCATTGTCGCGCTGCGTTTGCCGCAACAGCGCCTCAAAAGCCTGCAAATCCTCCGGTCGATTTGCCGCCTTTTGCACGCGTTCGGCATAAGCTTGATAGAGCGCATAAGCAGCCGGCGCATTTTGGGCGAATGCGTTGAGCCCCTCATGATACCAGCGTACCCAAACGGCATGGGAGGTATGGCGCAGAAAAGGCACAAATATGCGCACGGTTTCTTTTTGGCCGATGC
>JAFGJN010000267.1 GCA_016929055.1 Candidatus Zhuqueibacterota bacterium | reverse complement strand
GTCGAGCCGCCGCCATCGAGATTCATCGCTTTCGTACACCCCAGCTCGAGCAGAACAGCGGCCAGCGATTGCAAGGTCAGGCCAGTGCTGGCGCTTTGTCTGCCGTCTACGACCAGAAGGATGGCGTGATTTTCAGCTGTCAATCCCACGGCCGTTCGCGGATTGTCGCTGTCGGTTGCAATTCCGGAGCCAAAAAAAACTTCTGCATCATGGGTGATGTGAACCTCTCCCGAACGGATGAGAACCGGACCGCCGCCGATGCCGGCGAAGAGATTTTCGTACGGCTGGCCGTTTGTGCGAAGCGGAAAGGGGGCGGGTGAACCGGGACGATTGGCCAGCGGCTCGGAAAAAACAACGATATCCTCCACTAGACCGCCAAAATGGTAGATCCAGTGAACAGCGGGTTCGTTGTCGCGATCGATTCCGAAAAAGGCGCGCATGGCCGGAAATGTTTGTCCATCGCGGCTGACTGCCGCGATGTTTTGGGCCAAAACCTGGCCGCTGTGCACCACAGCCGAATAACTGCTCGAACCGCCGAAATAGCCGCCGTTGACAGCGGCGATGGCGCCGATACGACGGCAGAAATCGGGCACCGTTTCTTTGCCCGCATCGACATCCGATAGATAGGCCGAAAGGGTGATCTCGGGCTGATTGAGATCGACATCCAGATACCAGGCCTGCAAATTCGGTGATGTGCGCGATGCATGAAAAAGACGGACACCCGCCGGCAGATCATACGTTGTCGTTTCTTGCCAGGTCAGTTCGAAACCGCGGGCCCCTTGTATCGGTATCATCAGGGCCAGGCACAAAATCGATTGGATCATAGAGTGGGAAAAGTGGCGCATGGGTTTCTCTCCCGTTTTTCCGATTGGTGTTGCTGAAATATATCAAGCCCGTTCGTGATGCGCAAGAGGAAAGGGCGCTGAACAGGCTCTTAAAACTCCAATTCGTCAGTTGCCTCGATTTTTTGTCGATGTCCCTGGCAGGGATTTACCAACGAACGAAAAAAGACTTTGTTCTTTTTCCGGATTTGATTACATTTTTTATTCGAATAGCAATTCATGCCTAAATAATTCGTTGGAATTCGTGGACTGATTTTAATGTCGAAACACAAGAGGCGATTTAGAAAATCATTCTGCAAATTACAATAATTCGGACCACTCGACAGGGAGGTTTGAACTGTGACCGAACACTCGATTACAAGCGTGGATGAACTGGAAGATCTGCTTTCCCGGCCGACACCGCAACTGGAGCGAACAGTAGCGGAATTGGACGGCGATTTTATGATCTTGGGCGCGGGCGGAAAAATGGGCCCGACTCTGACGCGCATGGCAAAACGGGCTTTGGATAATAACGGCGATACGCGCCGTGTCATCGCCGTCGATACCTTTCCCAACAGCGAGATGCGCGACCGGCTTGAACGATCGGGCATCGAGACGATACAGGGCAATCTGCTCGATTCGGCCTTTGTCGCCGATCTACCCGATGCCGACAATATTATTTATATGGTGGGTATGAAATTCGGATCGGTCGAGAATGTGGCGCAAACCTGGGGCGTCAATACCTATTTACCAACCGTCGTGGCTCAGCGCTTTAAAGATTCTCGTATCACCGCGTTTTCCACGGGAAACGTCTATCCCATGGTACCGATCAAAAGTGGGGGTTGTACTGAAGAAACAGCGCCGGAGCCCATAGGCGATTATGCCCAGTCGTGTTTGGGCCGGGAACGGATGTTTCAGTTTTTCAGCGATCTAAACCAAACCCCGGTCTGTATTGCGCGTCTCAACTATGCCGTCGAGTTGCGTTACGGCGTTCTGGTGGATATCGCCCAGAATATTCAGAATGAGAATCCAATCGATGTCACCATGGGCTATTTCAATGTCATCTGGCAGGGCGATGCCAATGCGATGATTATCAATTCACTGTCCCTGTGCCGCACGCCTGCCGCCTATCTCAATGTCGCCGGTCCTGAAACGGTATCTCTGCGTTGGGCCGCACACAGATTGGCCGAATTGCTCGGCAAAGAGGCCATCGTAACCGGAGAAGAGGAAACGACCGCTTTTCTCAACAATGCCGGCAAATCGTTTCAACTCTACGGCTACCCCTCCGTCTCTCTGAATCAAATGCTCGTCTGGATAGCCGATTGGATCAAACGCGACATGCCGCGACTCAACAAACCGACCCATTTTCAGGAAAGAAAAGGTAAATTTTAAAGGCAGGATTGCGAATGAAAAAATTGCCGTTACCGGATGATGCGATCCTCCACGCCTTGCGGCAGGGGCAGGTCATTCCGGCTCACCCATTGGCACTGGACCAGGAGCGGCGTCTGGACGTCGCACATCAACGCGCACTGACCCGTTATTACCTCGATGCGGGTGCGGGGGGAATCGCCGTTGCCGTCCACACGACCCAATTCGAAATACGATTGCCCGAGTTCGCTCTGCTCGAACCGGTTCTGCGTCTTGCGTCTGAGGAAATCGATCGATTCGAGCGCCGGAAAAATCGGCGTATCGTCAAAATCGCCGGCGTTGTCGGCAAGACCGAACAGGCGTTGGCCGAGGCTGGCCTGGCGGCTGGACTCGGCTACGATGCTGCGCTTCTCAGCCTCAAGGCGTTTCCGGGCGCCAGCAACGACGAACTGATCGGCCATTGCTGCAAAGTGGCGGAAAAAATTCCTCTGATCGGGTTCTATCTTCAGACCGCTGTCGGCGGCCGCATCCTCGATGTCGATTTCTGGCGCCGTTTCGCCC
>JAFGJN010000266.1 GCA_016929055.1 Candidatus Zhuqueibacterota bacterium | reverse complement strand
GAACATCGATGATGCGCAGTCGACCTTTACCATCAATGCCCAGTTCGGCAGCATCGACCCGATTTTCTACAGCGCCTGGGATTTCGACAACAAAATACCCACCGATGTAGAGGATCTCGATGGCACCATTCCCACCGTTTTTGCACTCGAGCAAAATTATCCCAACCCGTTTAACCCGGTGACCCGTATCGCCTACTCGATCGCCGGTTCGGTCGATGTTCGCTTGACCGTCTACAACGTGCTGGGTAAGGAAGTGGTCACGCTGGTTGATGAAAAACAACAACCGGGTTTTTACGAGATGGTCTGGGACGGCCGTGATATGAGCGGTCGCCAGGCCGGAAGCGGTCTCTATTTCTACAAACTGATCGCCGGTGATTTTGTCAAAACCCACAAGATGATGTTGCTGAAATAATCGTTCGTTTGGGGTGCCCGTTTTGGGCACCCCGTTTTTTTCAACTCACTGCACTTGCGATCGGCCGGGATAAAACTCTATCCATGACCTGTGAAGGAGTGAATCTGTGGCAGTCATCGATTATGCTATTCTTTTAACCTACCTAGCCGCTATTGTGATGATCGGTGTGGTAGTACAGAGGCGGGCACAGGAAGGTATCGATTCCTATTTTCTCGGGAATCGCTCTTTGCCCTGGTGGGCCCTGGGCGCATCGGGAATGGCATCCAATCTCGACGTCAGCGGCACCATGATCAATACGGCTTTTATTTTTGCCCTCGGCGCCAGCGGTTTTTTTATTGAAATACGGGGTGGTGTCACTTTGATCATGGCTTTTTTGATGATCTTTATGGGTAAATGGAACCGACGGGCCGAAGTCATGACGCTGGCCGAGTGGATGCATCTGCGCTTCGGCAAAGCCCGGGAAGGGGATATCGCCCGATTGATTGCCGCCATCACCCAAATTATCATGACCATTGCTATGGTGACCTATTTTGCTATCGGTGCCGGAAAATTTGTCGGCGAGTTCCTCGGCATCCCCGCATGGCTCGGACTTTCATCCGAATTTTGGGCGGCAACGATTATGATCGCGCTGGCCATGATCTACACCGTTCTCAGCGGACTCTATGGTGTGGTCTGGACAGATGTCTTTCAGGGAATTCTGATTTTCGGCACCATTATCTATATTTGCGTTATGGTGGTCACCCGCTTTGCTTTGCCCGACTCTTTTCTGATCTCCATGCCGATGAAAGACGGAAGTTTTGAGGCCTTTGAAACCACGCGTTTGGCCTGGACATCGATCGTTCCCAAATGGCACCTCGGCATTCCCGAGGCCAGCGCTTATTCGATTTACAATCTGTTCGGCATAGCGGTTATTTTTTATCTCTTTAAAACAACCATCGAAGGAAGTGGCGGAACCGGCAATTACATGCTCCAGCGTTTCATGGCTGCGCGCAGCGATCGCGACACCGGTCTGCTTTCCATGTTTTGGATCTTTTTGCTTTCCTTTCGTTGGCCCTTTATCGCCGCTATCGCCATCATGGGCATTTCGATTGGAACCGGGCAACACACGGTCATGGACCCGGAAAAGGTTTTGCCTATGGTCATCAATCAGCTGGTGCCCACCGGCATCAAAGGCTTGTTGGTTGCCGGCTTGATCGCCGCGGCGATGTCGACATTTGACTCGACCGTCAATGCCGGCGCCGCTTATTGGGTCAGGGATGTCTATCAGGCCTATATCAACCCCAGGGCGGACAAGAAATCGTTGATGCAGCATAGCCGCTGGTCTTCGATCGTTATTGTTGTCCTGGGACTCTTTTTTACCGTTTTTATCCGCAACATCAACGATATCTGGGGCTGGATTACCATGAGTATCGGCGCCGGATTGATCGTGCCCATGTTGGCGCGCTGGTATTGGTGGCGCCTCAACGGTTATGGATTCGCTGCCGGAACCTTGTTCGGCATGACCGCGGCTATCATTCAGCGCTTGTTTTTCCCCATGATTCCCGAGTATTTTAGTTTTCTTTTTGCGGCTGGAGCTTCGCTAATCGGTATGACATTCGGTTCGTTTCTTACAAAACCGACAGATCCGGCCGTGCTGAAAGAGTTCTATCGCCGTACTCGGCCTTTCGGTCTGTGGAATCCGGTTCGCGACACGTTGTCCACCCGACTCATGGAACGCATCAATGCCGAAAATCGCCGCGATATCATCGCGACTTTTTTCGCTGTGCCCTGGCAGATCGTGCTCTTTCTTTTCATGATGATGCTGGTGATGCAAAGATGGGATAACCTGGTTTGGTTAGCAGTTGCTTTGGTCGGACTATCCATTGGACTCTATTTTTTCTGGTTCCGGCACCTCTCCACCGAGGTACGGATCGAGGAATCCGATTCTCTGCCCTGAAAACCCCTTTGTGGCCGGCCGTCTTTTTTGCCTATGGCCGGCCGCTTTTTCTATGTGAGCTGTTGTTCCATTTAAAGGCTGCATGATTTGTCCTGCCGACTGCGTGCCCCCGATCCGAGCACACGCGTAAAACAACCCCCAAATCCCTCCTGTGGCGGATTTTGGACAAAGCACCGGATCCAGGAATCTTTTTGGGATCGAACTGTTCCACTGACCGGTCTAAACAAGAACGATTCTGCCGACAAATAACTGTTGTATCGCAATAGATAAAATGCTATTTTTCCAACGCCATGTTTATCGCGTCGAAAAACGGTGAGCATTAAGGGTGGCATTTGGCAATGACGCCAGCGGCAAACGGGTTCGTTGCGAATAAAAGTCGAGAGCTGGAAACAGTATCCGTACCTGATAAAAATTTAGAGAGATCCATGAAAGAACTGATGGCAAAACTCGGGGAGCAAGGCGGAAAACCCAATCTCGGAAGCGAAATTGTTTCCTGGATTTACAAACCTGTTCGATCGAACAGCGTTTTGTTTTCCATCCTGGCTGTTATTTTAACCGCCGCAATTTTCCTGTGGCCCATGGTGCGGGATTTTCTGCCTTTTCTGCAAGAGATTCCAGCGATTTTTCTCTATTTGCTGGTGCTGATCGGAGCGCCCTTGCTCAAACGTTTGACCAACAAAGGCAAAAACCAGGAATGGTTTCTCTTTGAAAGGGGATACCGGGTTCGGTATTTGGCCCGAGAGGGTGCAAGCGAAGAAAAATACGGCTTATGGCACACCTTTAAAACATGCACCTATGACGCCAAAGGAATCAAATTGATTCCGGAAAATTCCCTGGCAAGCGCTGTGAGAATACCTGTGCAGCTCAATGTTATGGGGATCTATACGATCGTCCGTGAACGCATCAGCATGGCGCACGCCGATGAACTGGATAAAGCGAGCCCGGCGCCGACTCATGCCCCCCATCGCGATAACCGCGCTTTTGATCGCAAAAGCCGAACCCGAGATTTCAGACAGCTCAAAGGTGGATGGAGGCGCCCCTCCACCAACCAGCGCTAGAATCCCTTCTTCGGCGGATCGATGAAAAAAGCCGAACGGTTTCGCCAATCCCAGTTACCACTCGCTGGATCTTACCGGACAATCGCCTCAGGCCGCCTATTCGCGATGCAAACCGCGAACCTTGGCTGTTGGGGCCGTGCTGAATAAGGGTTTGAATCAGGACTGATGTCTCTGGAGGTGAGCGAACGGCTCGGTTTAAGTTCCCCGTTCGGCAGAATTGGTGATATCGTTTGGTCGGTGAGTCGCACGGTTTTTGTCGGGATGGAGGATGGGACAGAACAGTTTGTATCAAAGCGGATCGATAAAACCGTGACTGTGATGACAAGAGGAATTTTACTGCGTTGAGCGGAGGAGAAAGAGATGCGCAGTGTAAAAGTATGGATCGGATTGCTATTGGCGACGAGTGCCGGAGCTCAATCGCTTACTTTTTTTGATTGCGTCGGGTTGGCGCTGGAAAACAACGCTGCATTGCAGATCGCTCAAGCGGATGCGGCCATTGTGCAGGAACAGGAGCGGCAGGCGCATGGCGCTCGCTTGCCCGGTTTGTCCGTCGCCGGCAATTATCGACGTCAGAGCGATATTCCGCGTTTGGTCATCCCTTCGATCACGCTGCCGATGGGCCTGGAACTGCCGCCGATTTTTCCCGGCGGTGCCAAAGAACTGGGGAGTATTGAAACCTATGACCTTCAGGTGACGGTGGTGCAGCCGTTGTTCACCGGTTTCGGCCTGAAAAACCGCGAGCGTGCCCACCAGGCTTCCGCTCAGGCGGCGCGTTTACAGGCCGAGTTGGCACAGCGCGACCTGATTTTCGATGTTGCTCGAGCTTTTGTCGATGCCAACAAAGCCTCAAATTTTCTCGAAATCACCCGTGCCGGACGCAATCGGATTGCCCGCCATCTGGTTGATGTTGAGAATTATTTCACTCAGGGTTTGGCTCGACGCGAAGAGCTTTTAAGAGTCGAGGTCAAATGCGCCGAAGCGGATCTGGCGGTTTTGCGGGCTGAAAACGCCGTTGCTCTGAGTCGAGCTGTTCTGGAAAACGCCGTCGGAGAATCTTTGCCGGTGTACGACACCCTGTGCGTCACCATCGATTCCTCCGGAGCGCCGCCCGATCTGGACACCTCTCTGATGCAGGCCCAAGCCACTCGTCTCGAATTACAGACGTTGAAATTCACCGACCGCGCATTGCTGTACGCCGAAGCGATCGCTTGTTCAGAGCGGTTCCCCAATCTGGCCTTTATCGGTCGAGTCGGATATGGCAAACCAGGCCTTGATTTCATCAACAACGACTGGATGGATTACTGGGTTGTGGGTGTTTCCGCGGAATGGAGTCTGTGGAATGGAGGGCAAATCCGGTCGCGTGTGCAGCAGGCGCGTTTGAGGCGCCTGCAGGCGGAGGAACGGATCGATCTCGTCGAGGATCGCATTCGGCTCGATGTCACTCATGCCTGGCTCAATCTGCAACAGGCAGAAAAGGGCCGAAAGCTGGCTCGTACTGCCCTTAAAAGTGCAAAAGAGACCCTGCGCGTCATTGAAAACAGCTATCGCCAGGGCCTGGCACACACCAGCGATGTTATCGACGCTCAAGCGGTTTTGACACACGCGGAAAAAGAGTGCAGCCAGTCCGAGGCGGATCTCTTTTTGGCGCAGATCGATTTTAAGCGCGCGACCGGAAGCGACCTGCTGCCTCAACCGGCCCCTTTGGACCTTTGAAATCCCTTGCAGTGCAAACTGCACCACTTTCGACACACTTGGACAAATCTGATGAAACACTATTCTTTTGCTATTGCCATCGGGGTCGCCTGTGCGGTGATCGGCTGTTCGAAAAACCAGAGGGACGAACTTGACGGTTCTGGTGTTTTTGAAGCAACTGAAGTGATTTTAAGCGCCAAAACCGCGGGGGACATCCTCGCCATTTCGGTCGAGGAGGGTGAATTTGTCGTTGCCGGTCAGACTCTGGCACTGGTGGATACGCAACGGCTGGAACTGGAGATGCGCCGATTGCGAGCGAGTTTCGATGAGTTGGCTCACAACCGTGCCAACGCGCAACACTCGATCGCCCTGGCACTGGAGAATCGCGATCGGGTTCAGAAACAGTTTTCCCGCATAGAGGTTTTGCTGCAGGAAGGCAGTGCCACTCAGCAACAATTCGATGAACTACAGAGCGCTGTGACCATCGCTCGACTGCAAGTCAAACAGGCACAAACCGCTTTACAGGTGCTCGAAGCCAAAAGAGAGCAGCTGCAAGCGCAAATCGAGCTCTTGCAGATTCAGCTGCGCGACTCGCGTATCGTCGCTCCCCTTGACGGTGTCCTCCTCGCACGTTACATCGAAAAGGGGGAAAGTGTTCATCCTGGCTCGCCAGTGGTAAAAATCGCCGATCTTTCCATTGTTTATATCAAGGTTTATATCGGCGAAAGCGATCTG
Organism: Candidatus Zhuqueibacterota bacterium; assembly: GCA_016929055.1. Classification (GTDB taxonomy): domain Bacteria; phylum Zhuqueibacterota; class Zhuqueibacteria; order Residuimicrobiales; family Oceaniaggregativiventaceae; genus Sulfursilanivivens. The sequence goes on along the minus strand of JAFGJN010000266.1, from coordinate 3,723 downwards.
GACCGTGTTGGCCTGGATATGCCGGTGGAGATTCGCATCGACGGCCGGCCTGAGAAACGATTTCCTGGACGGGTGGCATGGATCTCTTCAAAGGCCGAATTTACGCCGAAAAACGTGCAAACTCGGGAGATGCGCGCCAGTCTGGTTTATGCGGTTCAGGTGCGAGTCGACAATCCGGAGGGTCTTTTTAAAATCGGCATGCCGGCTGATGTCTTTTTTGCGCTGGAGCATCGATGAAAAATGATCTGTGCATCGAGGCCGTCGGCAAACGATTCGGTGCGGTTCAGGCCTTGAACGACGTTTCCCTGAATATTCGACCGGGCGAACTCTTTGGCCTGATCGGACCGGATGGGGCGGGCAAGACAACCTTGCTTCGCCTCCTCACGGGTCTGCTCAGCCTCGACGAAGGTGGCATCACCGTAGCAGGCCATGCACTGCCGCAAGAGTTGGGAGTGGTGCGTTCTCTGGTTGGGTACATGCCGCAGCGTTTTTCGCTTTATCCCGATCTCAGTGTTGTGGAAAATCTACTTTTTTTCGCCCGTCTTTTTCGCGTGCCTTCAGATCAACGCCATACACGCATGCAAAGACTGCTTCGATTCAGCAAACTCGAACCCTTTACCAGGCGCCGAGCACAGGCCCTCTCGGGCGGCATGAAACAGAAACTGGCGCTTTCGTGTATTCTCATGCATACGCCGCAGGTTCTGCTTTTGGATGAACCGACCACGGGCGTCGATCCGGTTTCGCGGCGAGAATTCTGGAAAATCCTTCGCGAACTGCGGAACGACGGTGTCACCTTGCTGGTCACCACGCCATATATGGATGAAGCGGAACAGTGCGATCGCATCGCTTTCCTGCATCAAGGCACCATTATCGTCGAAGGCGATCCGCGGCGGCTTCCGGATAGCTACCCGGCGCCCCTGGTGGAAATCCGGTGCACCGATGTCGTGCGTGCGGCACAGATTCTTCAGGATAGTGGAGCAGCCGAATCGGTTCAGATTTTCGGAGATCGCCTTCATGTCGTTATGACAAGTGAAGCGCATACGAGCGAACCCCTGCGGGAAATCCTGCGCAAGCGGGGTATCGCTGTCGAAACGATCCGTCAGGTTGATGCCGCCATTGAAGATTTGTTTGTGCATTTGATTCGCTCCCACCCCTGAAAGGGGAGGAGCTTTTGTGGTGAGGAGGGAATGACCGATTCGTTTGCCGTGCAGGTGCGGGATCTCTGCAAAAAATTTGGTTCGTTTACGGCCGTGGATCATGTGAGCTTTGAAGTCGGCAAAGGCGAGATATTCGGCTTTCTCGGCGCCAACGGAGCCGGTAAAACGACGACTATTCGTATGCTATGTGGACTGTTGTTGCCGACCAGTGGAATCGCTCGAGTGGCGGGATATGATGTCTATACCCAGAGTGACCGAATAAAGTCGTCAATCGGCTATATGTCGCAAAAATTTTCTCTCTATGATGATCTGACAGTCGTTGAAAACGTCGAGTTTTATGCCGGTATATACGGATTGAATCGCGATCGAAAAACGGCGCTGAAACGCACCCGCGAAGAAAGCGGACTGGGGGATTTCTGGAACCGTCTGACTCGCGATCTGCCGCTCGGCTGGAAACAGAGGCTCGCTCTCACCTGTGCTGTTTTGCACCGGCCGCCGATTTTATTTCTTGACGAGCCGACTTCGGGTGTGGATCCGATTTCACGGCGCCGATTTTGGCAGACGATCTATGATCTGGCCGAGCAGGGAACGACGGTTTTTGTCACCACCCATTTTATGGATGAGGCAGAGTATTGCACTCGGCTGATGATCCTCTATCAGGGGCGAGTGATCGCTCTGGGTACTCCAGCCGAACTCAAGGCTGAATACAAGAAACCTACGATCCAGGAGACCTTTATTCACCTCGTGGATCGGTAAGCGTTGCGAAATCGGCGGGAACGAAAAAACAGGAAAAAGCCATGGTGTCACGGATAGCGGCGATCATGATCAAAGAGTTTTTCCACATCCTGCGTGACCCGCGCAGTCTGGCGATCATTTTCCTGTTGCCCATCATCATGATTCTATTGTTCGGCTATGCCATCACCTTTGATATTCGGGAAATCCCGTTAGGGCTATTGGATCACGATCGCTCGACGGAATCCCGTGCTTTGGCACAGAGTTTCGCGGCTTCGGGATATTTCCGCATCGTGAAAATCTTGTCGAATCCGTCTGAGATCGAGACAGCCATCCGGCGACGGGAAATCTGGGCTGCTCTGGTCATTCCCGCCGATTTCGAAAAATCGCGGCAAACCCATGCCGTGCAAGTGGTGATCGACGGGTCCAACGCCAACACGGCCATCATCATTGGCAATACGGCACAGGCGTTGTTGCTGGACTATTCGCTGACCCGTCTGCAGACGCCAATGAATCCGCTTTTTCGCATCGAACCGCGCATTCTCTACAATCCCGCTCTCAAGAGCACAAATTTTATTGTCCCCGGGCTGGTGGCCGTTTTTCTGCTTATGGTTTGTGCCCTGCTCACTTCCATCACCATCGCTCGCGAGAAAGAGACCGGCACCCTGGAACAAATTCTGGTATCGCCGATCACCGCTCTCGAGATTATTATCGGAAAAACCACACCCTATATTATCCTGGGCTTTCTGGTGGCAGTGGCTGTACTGATTTTTGCTAAAGTGGTCTTCTCTGTGCCGTTTCGGGGCAAACCTCTGGAATTGATGGTTTTGTCGCTGTTTTATATTTATGCTTCACTCAGCATCGGCGTTTTTGTGTCGACGCGGGTGCGCACCCAGCAGGTCGCATTGATGGTCTCGTTGGTGGGGACGCTTTTACCGTCGATTTTTTTGTCGGGTTTTATTTATCCCATCGCTTCAATGCCCCATTTTCTGCGCATCCTATCGCTGGTTGTGCCGGCGAGGTATTATCTGCAGATCATCCGCGGTATCATGCTGAAAGGCATTGGATTTAATGAGCTGGTCTGGTATGCCGCCGTGCTTTTTCTTTTTGGCAGTGTCCTGCTGGGGATCAGCATCAAGAGTTTTCAGACCAAATTGGAAGGCTAGAGAGTGCAACGGATAGCCGCACTTGTCAAAAAGGAATTCAAGCAGATCCGACGCGATCGGGCCATGCTGGCCATTATCTTTATTATGCCGGTGGTGCAGCTGATCCTCCTCGGCTATGTGATTTCCTCCGAGGTGCGCAATATCGCATTGGCGGTCGTCGATCAGGATCGCAGCGCCGCCACTCGACAAGTGATCGCTCGCATCGATCATTCGGGTTATTTCAATATCCACCGGGTTGATCGCTATTTGAGTCTGCTGCAAGAGATCGATCAAAACCGCGCAACTGTAGGCCTGGTATTGCCGCATGGATTGGACAAAAATTCACAACAGGGCCGCGAAACCATGGTGCAAATTTTACTCGACGGCCAGGACAGCAACACCGGAATTATCGCTTTGGGATATCTTTCCGCCATTCTCCAGGATTATATTCGGGAAAGGTTTGCGACTGCAGCCGGAGCTGCCATTCAGCCACCGGTGTTGACAGCTGAGACGCAGTATTGGTTCAATGCCGATCTCGATTACAGCGATTATATGGTGCCGGGAATCGCTGCCCTGCTGTTGACCATCGTCACATCGCTGCTCAGCGCTATGGGGCTGGTTCGTGAACGGGAAATCGGCACGTTGGAACAGCTCCTGGTTACCCCGATCAAGAAACACGAATTGTTGAT
>JAFGJN010000265.1 GCA_016929055.1 Candidatus Zhuqueibacterota bacterium | reverse complement strand
CGGGCGATCATCGCCAACGCCACCGGCTGTTCCTCTATCTATGGCGGCAATTTGCCCACAACACCTTATACCGTAAACAAAGATGGCCGTGGTCCGGCCTGGTCCAACTCGCTCTTTGAGGACAATGCCGAGTTCGGCATGGGCTTTCGTCTGACCCTGGACAAACAGATCGAATTCGCGCGTGAATTGTTGCAAAAGCTTGCTGCTGATCTGGGAGATGAACTGGTTACCGGTCTTTTGGAGGCGGAACAAAGCAGCGAAGCGGGAATCGCCCAACAGCGCGAACGCGTTCAGGTGTTGAAGCAAAAGTTGGAAGGAAAAAAATCCAGCGAAGCCAAACATTTGCTGTCGGTAGCAGACGTTTTGGTTAAAAAGAGCGTCTGGATCGTCGGAGGTGACGGCTGGGCATACGATATCGGCTACGGCGGCTTGGATCATGTGCTCGCCTCGGGCCGGAACGTCAATGTCCTGGTGTTGGATACAGAGGTTTATTCCAACACTGGCGGTCAAATGTCAAAGTCTACACCGCTTGGCGCGGTTGCCAAATTCGCCGCTGCTGGCAAACCGCTTCCGAAAAAGGATATGGGAATGATATTCATGACTTATGGCAATATTTATGTTGCGCGGGTTGCCATGGGTTATAATGATTTGCAGGTGGTACGCGCTTTCCTCGAGGCCGATGCCTATGATGGGCCGAGCATCATTCTCGCCTATTCTCATTGCATCGCTCACGGTATTGCGATGAACAAGGGGATGCAGGCGCAAAAAGCCGCGGTAGAAAGCGGCCACTATCCGCTCTTCCGCTACAATCCGCTCAAAGCCGCTGAAGGCGTTAATCCATTAAAACTCGATTCCAAGGCTCCGTCCATTTCCTATGAGGATTTTGCCTACAACGAGACCCGTTTCAAGATGTTGACCAAGAGCCAGCCCGAACGCGCCAAAGTGTTACTGGAATTGGCGCAAAAGGAAGTCGATTCGCGTTGGCATCTCTACCAAGCCTGGGCAGCCATGGAGCAGAAAGAAGGCGAATAAGCATGATGACAACTCTTGGCGGTAGGAGACCACCCATGCCGCCAAGCGGAATTGAATATCAAAGGAAAGGATAGGGCAAAAATGGATTTGTCAACAACCTATATGGGCTTAAAGCTTAAGAATCCGCTGGTCCCTTCTGCTTCCCCCTTATCCAAAGAGCTATCGACGATAAAAAAGATGGAAGATGCCGGGGCGGCGGCAGTGGTTCTCTATTCTCTGTTTGAAGAGCAAATCTCTTTCGAGGCGGCGGAATTGGATCATTTTTTGAGTCGTGGCACCGAGAGTTTTGCCGAAGCGTTGAGCTATTTCCCTGAACCAGAGGAATACAATCTGGGACCGGATGAATATCTCGAACATATCCGTAAGGCCAAAGAAGCGACCGATATTCCGATCATCGCAAGCTTAAACGGCGTATCCACCGGTGGCTGGATCGATTATGCCAAAAAGATAGAACAGGCCGGTGCCGATGCATTGGAGCTCAATATTTATTTTCTACCCACCGATGGAAAGCGCGGCGGCAGAGAGGTCGAGGAACTTTATCGCGCTATCCTCAAAGCGGTCAAGGGCAATGTGGCTATTCCTGTGTCGATGAAACTCAGTCCATATTTCAGCTCTTTGGCCAACATGCTGGCTGTTCTGGATCAAGACGGGGCCGACGGATTTGTTTTATTCAATCGTTTTTATCAGCCGGATCTTGATCTCGAGGCGCTCGAAGTGAAACCAGGTGTGGTTTTAAGTTCGTCCAAGGATCTGCGTTTGCCATTGCGTTGGATTGCGATTCTATATGGTCGTTTGCAGGCGAGTCTGGCCGGATCCACTGGTGTGCACACGGCAGAGGACGCCATCAAGTTGCTGATGGCCGGCGCCAATATCGCCCAGCTTTGTGCGATTTTGCTGCTCAACGGCCCTGATTATATCGCGCGCATTCTTGGTGATATGACAAGGTGGCTGGAAGAGCGTGATTACCGGTCGGTTGCCCAGCTTCAGGGCAGTATGAGCCAGAAAGCGGTGGCAGAACCGGCTGCATTTGAGCGCGCCAACTATATGAAAGCGCTCAATGACTATCGGGTCTCGGGTACGCAGTAATTGAAAAGTGTTGACTTTTTTGGGCCAAATTGTTATCTTATCCAGCTAAGTCAGCAGCAGCACGTTGTGGCGCGTTCGTCTAGGGGTCTAGGACGCTGGCCTCTCACGCCGGTAACACGGGTTCGAATCCCGTACGCGCTGCCAGGTTTGCGCCCGTAGCTCAATTGGATAGAGCATCTGGCTACGGACCAGAAGGTTGGGGATTCGAATTCCTCCGGGCGCGCTTTGATTTCAGGGATGATTCTCGTGACGCAGGATCATACGGCCTGGATGCGACAGGCATTGGCTGAGGCGGCCAAAGCTGAAAAAAAGGGAGAGGTGCCGGTCGGCGCGGTCGTGGTTCAGGATCAGCGGATTGTAGGGCGTGGACACAATTTAGTCGAGACGCTGCAGGATCCTACTGCGCACGCTGAAATGCTCGCCCTTGCCTCTGCAGCGGTAACCCTCGCTTCCTGGCGCTTATCCGAAACGGTACTCTATACGACCTTGGAGCCCTGTCCCATGTGTGCCGGGGCGATCTTGATGGCGCGTATCCCTCTTGTCGTTTATGCCGCCGACGATCCGCGCTACGGCGCATGCGGTTCCGCATTGCGGGTTTTGGGCACAAAGCAGCTGGATATTGATTCCGAGTGTGTTGCCGGCGTTTTGTCGGAAGAGAGTCGACGGCTTTTGCAGTTGTTTTTCAAGCGATTGCGCTCAAAGCGTTAGGCGTTTTGGAGAGGTGCGAGAGTGGTTTAATCGGGCGGTCTCGAAAACCGTTGTACCCCTAACGGGGTACCCAGGGTTCGAATCCCTGCCTCTCCGCTGGTCAACTGGTTTCCGGGGTGCGTATTCCGGAGAGGTGTCCGAGTGGCTTAAGGAGCACGCTTGGAAAGCGTGTGTAGGCAACCCCTACCGCGGGTTCGAATCCCGCCCTCTCCGCTCTTTTATGTCCGGAAGCAGTGGATAAGGTGAGAATAAAAATTGGGGCCGTAGCTCAGTTGGGAGAGCGCTAGAATCGCACTCTAGAGGTCGTGGGTTCGACCCCCATCGGCTCCACAAGGCTGTGCTAGACGGGGAGCTAGCGGTGCCCTGTAACCTGCAATCCGCTATAGCAGGGTCGAAAACCCTTCTGAGGTCTGCTTATTTGTGCAACACGCCTTGGAAAGTAATGTTGAAGATTCAAGCCCTGCGCAATAGATAGGCGCTAAACCCCGTCAGGAGCGGAAGCTAGCAGCGGTAGGTGTTGATTCTATGTGCCGCAGGCAAACTTGAGTCGAGTTATTTTTTAAGGCTGTTCACGAACAGAGGGATCGAAGACTGGTGCACAGCCTTTTTTCTTTTTTCTGTTTGACCGGATTGAATGTGCCATGAATAAAGGCGACATCCCGGGGTGGAATGTCGCTGCAGCCGAAGGATGGGTCCGGGTATGTCCTATCTGGTACTGGCCCGAAAGTATCGCCCGATGTTTTTCGCCGATGTCGTCGGGCAAGAACATGTCACCGTCACTCTACAAAACGCTATTCAACACAACCGCGTTGCCAATGCCTATTTATTCTCCGGCCCCCGCGGTGTGGGCAAAACAACGGTTGCGCGGCTTCTCGCCAAAGCGCTCAATTGTGACTCAGGCCCTACCGTTACACCCTGTAACAGCTGCTCCTCCTGCATAGAAATCAACGAAAGCCGAAGTCTCGACGTCTTTGAAATCGACGGCGCTTCAAACCGCGGTATCGACGAAGTGCGCAACCTGCGCGAAGGCCTGCGATATTCTCCGACCCAGGGCAAACATCGCATTTATATTATCGACGAAGTCCACATGCTAACCAACGAGGCTTTTAATGCTCTGCTCAAGACCCTGGAAGAACCCCCACCTCGTGTTCTTTTTATTTTCGCCACCACAGAGTCCCACAAGGTGCCGGCCACTATTTTATCGCGCTGTCAGAAATTCGATTTCAAACGTCTGACCAACAAATTGATCATGGATCAGCTTTACGCGATCTGTGCCAAAGAAGAAATCGATATCGACCAGGATTCTTTGCGCCTCATCGCTGGCAAAGCGGACGGCGGTATGCGCGATGCACAAAGCATTCTCGATCAGATTATCGCTTTTTCCGGCAAAAACATCCAACAGGAAGGAACCGCACGTTTGTTGGGTGTGATCGATCGAAATCTGTTTTTTCGCGTTTCCGACCTGATCAGCGCCAACGATGTCGGAGGCGCTGTCGTTCTGGCCGATGAACTTTTTATTGAAGGCCTGGATTTTTCCGATTTTTTAATCGGCCTCGCCGATCATCTGCGAAATTTGCTGATCGCTCGAATCGCCGGCGAAGGTGGCGAGTTGGATGTTTCCGAAGTCGATGCTGAGCGCTACCTGGCCAAGGCACAAGACTTTTCCAGTGAAGATCTTTTGCGTTATCTCAAGATCACCTCGGATACCGAAAACTTGATCCGACGCAGCGCAAACCCTCGTCTGCACGTCGAAGTTGCTCTGATCAAAATGGTCAAGATGGGAAAAAGCGTGCAACTTTCCGAGTTGCTCAAAACGCTGACCGAGTTAAAAAAAAAGCCTGAACCCGTCCTGAATCCGCAAAAATCCGCAGATAAACCTTCTCTTTTCGACAACAATCGTGCAAACCGTCTTTTTAATGTAGATGAAAGAGCTAAAGCCCCTGTTAAAAATTCAGGTTCGGATTTTTCCTTGCAAGCCTCGGATAACGGGGTGGATATTGGGGCTGATTGGGCGCGATTTGTCGGCGAAGTCAAGCAAAGGAAAATCGCCCTGGGAACATTTTTGCATGCCGGGCGGCCGGGAGCGATCCGTGGAGATGTTCTGGAAGTGCAGTTTCCGCCTCACTGCGCTTTTCATATGAGTTCGGTGGAAAGAAGCAGCACAGTGGTGCAGCAGCTTTTACGGGAGATCCTCGGCGTCAATCTGCGCCTTCGATGCGTCATCGATGAAAACGCCCAGCCGGAAAATAGCCTGCCCTCTATCGTCGACAAGCGCAAGGAATTTGAAGAACTGGCCCAAAACAATCCCACAGTTCAGCACATCTTGGACTTGTTTGATGCCGAGTTTGTAAAATAGGAGAGCAAAGATGAACAAGGGCTCTATGGGCAACCTGTTCAAGCAGGCGCAAAAAATGCAGGCTGCCATGCAAAAAACACAAGAGAATCTGGTCAATATTCAAGTCGAAGGGACCAGCGGCGGAGGTATGGTCACGGTGACCGCCAATGCCGCTCAGGAAATTATCTCCATAGCGATTGACCCGGAAGTTATCGATCCGCAGGATCGGGAAATGCTGGAGGATCTGGTTCTCGCCGCTGTCAATCAGGCGTTGGATAAAGCCCGCGGGCGCGCCCAGGAAGAGATGTCCAAAGTGACGGGCGGGATCATGCCCAATCTTCCCGGGTTATAAACCCAAAGGAAAGTCGATATGCCCTATTCTTCATCCGCTGTCGAGCGGGCGGTCACAGAGCTTTGCAAATTGCCAGGGGTGGGCAAAAAATCTGCCCAGCGCATGGTTTTCTTTTTGTTGAAACAGTCGCCTCAGACAGTCAAAGACATCAGCACGGCGCTTTCCGAGCTGGTTTATAAAGTCAGGTTTTGCTCGATTTGCTTCAACGTCACAGAAGAGGACATCTGCGATATTTGCCGAAGCGAAAAACGCGATCGCAGCGCAATCTGTGTGGTGGAAGAGGCAAACGATATCTGGGCGTTGGAAAGAATGGGCGACTATCGCGGTCTTTATCATGTTTTGGGGGGTGTCCTTTCTCCGCTGGATGGTATCGGTCCTGAAGATTTGCGCATCAAGGAATTGCTGCGTCGGCTCGACTCGGTTAGCGAGGTAATCGTTGCAACCAACCCAAGCACTGAGGGCGAGGCGACAGCGCTTTATTTGGCCAAACTGATCAAACCGTTAAACATCAAAATGACGCGAATCGCCCGGGGAATTCCGGTGGGTGCGGATTTGGAATTCGCCGACGATTTGACCCTTTCACGAGCTCTGGAGGGACGCGCCGAACTGTGAAATTATACCCTTGCCTTTGTCGCAATTTTTGATTTTCTTTCTTTTTAAGAGCAGACACGGCGGCCAAGGGCTAAACTTAAGAAATGCGAATGATGACAAGGTCGGAACGCTTCCGGCCTTCTTTCCATTGGCGCCGTCTATAGAGCTCCGGGAGCGAAAAAATGCGCAACAAGCAAAAAGCCGCAATTGTATTGGCCACGACTCTGGGAACCGGTTATTGTCCGATCGCCCCGGGCACCGTGGGAGCATTCGTGACCGCTATCGTGTTGTGGTTTTTATCGCCCATTCCCTGGTGGTCTCTCTTGTCGATAGCCGTTGCGGCTTTTTTTCTCGGTGTCGTCGTAGCGCGTATCAGCGATGCCGCCTGGGGCAGTCACGACAGCGGTCGGATCAATTGGGATGAAGTGGTGGGGATGATGGTTACGTTGGTGGCGCTTCCGAAAACACCGGCCGTTTTTACTGCGGCATTTTTGCTATTTAGATTTTTTGATATTGTCAAACCCTTTCCTGTGCGCCAGGCGGAAAAACTGCCTCACGGGTGGGGCGTGATGGGCGACGATGTTCTGGCTGGCATATACAGCAATATCGTTTTGCAGCTGGTTTTTCGACTTTTTTTGTGAACCAGGCTAACGCAAGGCAGGTAAGCGATGCGGGTTGAATTGATCGCCATCGGTGATGAATTGTTGATCGGCCAGACGATCAACAGCAATGCTTCCTGGATCGGTGAGCAATTGTTGCTGTCGGGATTGCGTCTGCGCTGGGTGACGACCGTGGGCGATCATGCAGAGGATCTGTTGGCTTCCATGACCCTCGCAGGCGAACGCGCGGACATCGTGCTTTTGACCGGGGGGTTGGGTCCGACTCACGACGATATCACCAAGGCAGTCGCTTGTCGTTTTTTTAACAGCAACACAACAGTGGATGAAGCTGTTCTGAATGCGGTTCGCGAACGATTTTCCCGACGCGGAATTCCGATGGCCCCGATCAATGAGGAACAGGCACGGGTACCGCAAAAGGCGCGGATTCTTGCCAATGATCGGGGTACGGCCCCCGGATTCGTTTTTGAAAAGCAGGGCAAGCGCTTTTACATCATGCCGGGCGTGCCGTTTGAAATGCAATCGATGATGCAGCGCTTCGTTTTGCCCGAATTGCGGCAACTTTTGGGCGCCTCGCGGGTCGAGATCCGAACTCTGGCAACGACAGGCATCGCCGAGAGCACTCTTTTCTCCGAGCTGAATAAGCTGGACCGGCTGGAGCGTTATGCAAAAGTGGCGTTTCTGCCCAGTCTGGTTGGTGTTAAAATACGTTTAACGGCCGAATCGGATGAAAATCAAAGTGCCGCCGAAAAACTGGCTCTAGCAGAAAAATGGATATTCGATCGTGTCGGACATTTTGTTTTTGCCAATCAGGATATAAATTTGGAGACCGTACTGGCGGAAAAGCTGATCCGTACCGGAGATACGCTCGCTGTAGCCGAATCGTGTACTGGAGGATTGATTGCCAATCGGTTGACCGATATTCCGGGCAGTTCGCGATTTTTCGAACGGGGTATTGTTGCCTACAGCAATCGATCAAAACAGGAGCTACTTGCGATCAAACCGGTAGTGTTACAGACCTATGGAGCGGTGAGCTCTCAAACGGCGGCTGCAATGGCGGAAAATATCAGACACCTGGCAAAAACCACATTTGGGCTATCGGTTACCGGCATTGCCGGGCCGAGCGGTGCCACACCGGAAAAACCAGTGGGTTTGGTTTTTATTGCCTGCGCACATGCACAGGGCGTCGAAGTACAGGAGCATCGTTTTGCCGATGACCGCGCCGGCAACAAGATGCGCGCCTCGCAAGCGGCCTTGATCCTTTTGCATACCTGTGTGCGCCGTCGGGAGGCCTGAGATGCGGCTTTTTATCTGCAGCGAGTTGCCGGAATCGATTCTTCAAGCCGTGGGTAAACAGATGGCCGAATTTGGCCGCATTGGCGCCGATGTCCGCTGGGTTCGCCATGAGGGTATGCATATCACGTTGAAATTTCTCGGTGAGGTCGAATCCTCCCGTCTCGACGATATACGGAATGCAATTCACAAAACCGTCGAGGGTATTTCTCCTTTTCGCTGCGCGGTGCAGGGTTTGGGAGCTTTCCCGAACCTCAAGAGGCCTCGGGTCTATTGGGTCGGTATCGACGATCCGAGTGAAGGTTTGAAATCTCTGGCCACCCGGCTGGATAGTCATCTCGAAAAAGCCGGGTTCCAACCGGAAGATCGTGTTTTTCATCCCCATATGACGCTGGCGCGAGCGCGAAGTGATCGGGGACAAGAAAAACTGCCTGCTGCATTTTCCAAAGCACCGGCTCATTTCGGAGAATTTGTTGTCGACTCGATTCTGTTGATGCAAAGCGAATTGTCGCCTGGCGGCGCCTGTTACACCCAGCTTTTTCGGGCGGCGTTGTGCGGATAAGGCGCTCCGGAAAAACCAGGTGGAGTGAATTTCAACAACATGCCGATCGTCGACCGACATTGCAAATGCGGTGACAACGGCGGCAGAACATTCAAAAACAAAGGTTTTTCTATGGCTGATGAAAGCAATGAAAAACGCAAGGTTTTGGAATTGGCGATGGCCCAGATCGATCGCCAGTTCGGCAAGGGCTCGATTATGTGGCTCGGCGAAGACCGCGTTGTTGCAGTGGATGTGATCAAAACCGGATCGCTTTCCCTGGACATCGCTCTTGGGGTTGGGGGAGTTCCGCGAGGGCGAATCATCGAGATCTATGGGCCCGAGTCTTCCGGAAAGACGACTTTGGCCCTGCATGTTGTAGCTGAAGCGCAAAAAACGGGCGGACTAGCGGCATTTGTGGATGCCGAACATGCCATGGACGCGCTTTATGCTCGAAAACTCGGTGTGGATACTGATAACCTGCTAATTTCTCAGCCAGATACCGGCGAACAGGCTTTAGAAATTACGGAAACGCTTGTGCGCAGCAGCGCGTTGGATATTATCGTTATTGATTCGGTCGCTGCTTTGGTGCCCCGGGCTGAGATCGAAGGTGATATGGGCGACGCACAGATGGGACTACAGGCGCGTTTGATGTCCCAGGCCATGCGCAAATTGACCGCGGCGATCAGCAAATCCCGAACCAGTGTAGTTTTCATCAATCAAATCCGGGAAAAAATCGGCGTCATGTTCGGAAATCCCGAAACCACCACAGGAGGCAGGGCGCTTAAATTTTATTCGTCAGTTCGTCTGGATATTCGCCGAATTGCCGCTATTAAAGACGGTGAAAATGTTATCGGCAACCGCACCAGGGTCAAAGTGGTTAAGAATAAGGTGGCGCCGCCATTTCGCGAAGCGGAATTTGATATCATTTATGGTCGGGGAATATCCCATACCGGGGACGTCCTTGATTTGGCGGTCCAGAATAAAATTGTCGATAAAGCCGGGACGTGGTTTTCCTATGGCGATGAGCGATTGGGTCAGGGCCGGGAAAACGTAAAAAATTATCTTGATCAAAATCCCGAATTGCTCAAGGCAATCGAAGCGCGGGTACGTGATTCTTTTGGATTGCCGAGTAAAAGCAAGAAAGAGGGAGAAAAACCGGCTGCTCCACCGGCAAAGTCCTAAAGGTGAATCGTGTCCCGACGCGTAACCGCCATCACCGGCCAAAAGCGGCGTTCCGACCGTTATTCGGTGTTTCTCGATAACGAATTCGCCTTTTCCCTGTTTGCGGATGTTCTTTTGCAGTCCGGCATCGCCGTGGGCGACGAACTCAAAGAGGAGCAAATAGAGGAACTCGAACGACTCGACGAAAGGCGATTGGCCAAGGAAAAAGCGATTCGGCTGCTAGCGGTTCGAGCGCGGAGTCGGTCGGAGCTGGAAGAACGCTTGACCCGCGCCGGCTATGGTTCAGCGGCTCGGGTGTGGGCGATGCAAGAGCTCGAAAGGCTCGGTCTTATAAATGATCTCGAATTCGCCATTCAATTCGCCAAAACCCGTATGGTGACGCGTCCCCAGGGTCGGTTTCTAATGAAAAACGAGTTGGCCCGAAAAGGCGTACCGGAAGCATTCATCGATCGTGCACTTTACGAGGCATATCGAGAGACGTCGGAACAGGAATTTGCCAGGCAGGTGGCGCAAAAGCGATTGCGTATTCTGGGCAAAGACGATTCCCCCAAGACAAAAAAAAAGATTTTCGACTTGCTCGCCCGACGCGGTTTTTCCTGGGAGATCATACAGAACCTCGGCGACAACTGGCAGCAGTTGCTGGATGAAATCGAATGAATGAATTTGTTTGTTGTATGGATCGAGTCGTTTCAGACCAGCGATAGAGATGGATCGGTATCATTGGAAAAAGCTGTGAAAAAAAGATGAAACTGGAAAAATTGAAAAAGTTGCACCTCGCCACGCGAATGGTGCGAGCGGCCACTGATGCCGATTTCAGTCGGGTCAAATCGCATGTGCCGCCGATTTTCCAGACAGTGAATTTCGATTATAAAGATGCGGAAGAGGGATTGGCGATTTTTCGCGGTGAAAAAGAAGGCTATATCTATTCCCGCAACGGCAATCCCACCACCGATTTGTTGGCACAGGTGATCGCTTTGCTCGAAGAGAGCGAGGCCGCTTTGGTGACCGCTTCAGGGATGGCGGCGGTTAGCTCCGTCTTTTTGGGCCTAACCGCGCCCGGCGATGCGGTTGTCTCCTCTGCGGCCATTTACGGCGGTACACGCGCATTTTTGCAAAAGCACCTGAGCATTCACGGTGTCCAGACCCGGTTTGTCGATATAACCGATTTGGATGCAGTGGAATCCGCTATCGATTCGCATACACGCATTCTTTATACAGAAGTGGTTGGCAATCCCAATCTGGTGGTGGCCGATATTGCAGCGCTGGTCGAGCTGGCGCATCGGCGGGATTTGTTTTTGGTGGTCGACAATACCTTTACACCGCCGCCCTTGTTTCAACCCCTGATAATGGGCGCCGATGTGGTGTTGCACAGCGCGACCAAGTATCTCGGCGGGCATGGCGACCTGCTGGGCGGGGCGATCGCCACAAAGCGCAGGTGGATTGACCCAATGGCCGAGATTGTCAAGCATTACGGCGCGATTTTAAGCCCTTTTAACGCCTGGTTGGCTTTGCGCGGAATCAAAACTTTGGAGCTCCGGGTCCAGCGGCAATGCGAAAACGCCCATGCGCTGGCGCATTTTTTGTCAAAGCATCCGGCGGTAAGCCGTGTTTATTATCCGGGAATGGCCGATCACCCGCAACACGATGTTGCGCGCCGACAACTGCAGGCTTTTGGCGGCATCCTGGCTTTCGAGATGAAAAAGGGTTTCGAAGCGGCCAAGCGGGTGATGGATAGCGTCCAGGTCTGCAGCTTTACTACGAGTCTTGGCGAAATCGATTCCTTGATCATTCATCCGGCCTCGACCTCCCATATCGCTCTGAGTGTGGAAGAACGCGCCGCCATCGGTGTGACGGATTCGCTGATCCGTTTCTCGGTGGGAATTGAAAATTTAGAGGATCTTCAACAGGATCTCGATCAAGCGCTCAACGAAGCGGATCGAATAACCCCGTAACCGACAGTTTGGATAGAAAACAGATGACATCACAGGAAATACGAAATTCTTTTCTCGACTTTTTTCGTTCCAAAAATCACCACATTGTTCCCAGCGCTCCTGTCGTGCCGCAGTCTGACCCGACTCTGCTCTTTACCAACGCGGGAATGAATCAATTCAAGGATATTTTTCTCGGCAATCGCAAGCGGACTCATCCTCGGATTGCCGATTCGCAGAAATGCATCCGTGTCTCAGGAAAGCACAACGATCTGGAAGAAGTGGGTAGAGATACCTATCATCACACCTTTTTTGAAATGCTTGGTAACTGGTCGTTTGGTGATTATTTCAAAGCCGAGGCGATTGCCTGGGCGTGGGAATTGTTGGTGAATGTGTGGAAGCTTCCCAAAGAACGGTTATATGCCACCGTATTCGGCGGAGATGAGACAGAAGCGTTGGATCGTGACGAGGAAACCGCCCTGATGTGGCAACGAATGACCGAGATCGATCCGTCTCATATTCTCTATTTCGGCAAAAAAGACAATTTCTGGGAAATGGGCGAAAGCGGGCCGTGCGGACCCTGCTCCGAGATTCATATTGATTTGGGACCCGAATACGAATCGTTCGCCGACCCGCGCAAGAGCGGCGTTAATACCGGATCGGCCCGCTACATCGAGTTGTGGAATCTGGTTTTTATTCAATATAACCGGGATGCTGCGGGGAAATTACACCTGTTGCCAGCCAAACATGTGGACACCGGTGCCGGATTTGAGCGTTTGGTGGCGGTTTTACAAAACAAAGGATCCAATTACGCCACCGATCTCTTTGCGCCCATTCAGGAAGCGATCGCGGACTTTACGAAAAGGAACGCAAGCGAAGGAGGAGAGGTTCAGGTCGGATTCAATGTTCTTTCGGATCATATTCGTGCGCTGTCATTTGCTATTGCCGATGGTGCTATTCCAGGGAATGAAGGTCGAGGTTATGTTTTGCGGCGTCTGCTGCGCCGGGCCGCCCGATTCGGACGCGTTTTGGGCATGCAAAAACCGTTCATCTACCGGCTCGTCTCCCCTCTGTCGATTGTTATGGGCGGTGCGTACCCGGAAATTAGTCAACGCCGGGACTATATCGAGCGGGTGATACGAGCGGAAGAAGAGAGTTTCAATCAGACTCTGGATCGAGGCATCGATATTTTTGAGTCACAAGCCGCCAAGATTCTCGCCCGGGGAGAAACGGTTTTTCCGGGAAAGGATGCGTTTCTTTTGCATGACACCTATGGATTTCCGCTGGATTTGACTCAATTGATGGCGCAGGAGAAAGGGTTGCAGGTCGATGCAAGTTCTTTCCAGGTCGAGATGGAAAAGCAGCGAAAGCGCTCGACGGGTTCGCGGGAGGCAGTCTATCAAACCGTCGATGTTGACGAATCGCTTGGCGGTTCCGAATTTGTCGGTTACATCGCGGACGAGATCGAAACGCAGGTCGTGGCCGCGGAGGACAAGCGCTTGATTCTGCGGGAAACCCCTTTTTATGCCGAAGGCGGCGGTCAGGTAGGCGATCGTGGCTGGATAGAGAACGATCACATACGGTTTCAGGTTGAGGACACCAAACAAATCGGCGAACATATCGTTCACTTTGGCCGTTTGCAGGAGGGCTCGCTCCCCGATACAGGAGATCCGGTCAGGGCGCGTATCGACACGGCTCGTCGGCGCGCCACCGAACGCAATCACACCGTCACCCATTTATTGCACAAAGCTTTGCGACAGGTATTGGGCGAGCATGTGCATCAAGCTGGCTCGCTGGTTCATCCCGATTATATGCGATTCGATTTCACTCATTACGAAAAAGTGGTAGAAACGGATCTGCGCCGCATCGAGAGGATCGTCAATGAACGGATTCTGGAAAATCGCAAGGTGAGCTGGCAGATGCTGCCATTCAAGGAAGCAGTGCAAAAGGGGGCTATGGCCCTGTTCGGCGAGAAATACGGCGACACGGTCCGGATGGTTCAAGTCGCCGATTTTTCCAGCGAACTCTGTGGAGGGACCCATGTTCGTGCTACCGGTGAAATCGGCGAGTTTATCATCATCAGTGAAAGCGCGGTGGCGGCTGGTATCCGCAGAATCGAGGCGATTACCGGGCTCGGTGT
The DNA here is from genome assembly GCA_016929055.1 of Candidatus Zhuqueibacterota bacterium. GTDB lineage: Bacteria > Zhuqueibacterota > Zhuqueibacteria > Residuimicrobiales > Oceaniaggregativiventaceae > Sulfursilanivivens. The sequence goes on along the minus strand of JAFGJN010000265.1, from coordinate 9,205 downwards.
CTATGAATACCTGCGATCGCGCGAAGAGACGCTGCGTCTTGCGGGACAAGTTTTAGGATGTGCAGTGGATGAAGTGCCGCAGCGTATTCAGTCACTGCTTGAGGAGCGCAAAGAGCTGGACGTGGAAGTTCGGAACCTGCGTCAACAAAGCGCACGGGAGCAGGTGGCGGAAATACTGGATCAAGCGGTGGAGATCGCTGATTTTCGGGTGGCCGTGGGCCGGCTAGAGACCCGGACGATGGAAGATCTCAAAAACGCCGGCGATCGATTGCGCGAAACGATGGGAAGCGGCGTTGGCGTTTTGGCCACAGAGATCGAAGGGAAAGCCAATCTGGTCTGCATGGTCACCCGGGATTTGGTCGAGCGATATTCATTACACGCCGGTGAGATCGTCAAACAGATCGCCAGACTTGCAGGCGGTGGTGGAGGTGGAAGTCCCCATATGGCAACCGCAGGCGCAAAAAGCAGCGAAAAGCTCTCGGAGGCGCTTTCGCAGGTTGAGAAAATAGTCAAGAGCGCGATAGAACAAGTGAAAGGTTGAGCCAACAGTGCATGTTTTTCATGAGCTTTTGCAAGCGAGAAAAAACAAAGGGGCTGGTTATCTGGTTTTAATCGATCCGGATAAGCAGAGCCTCGACCGCGCGGTTGAAATCGCGCAAAAGTGTCAGGAAAATCACGTCGATGCATTGCTTGTGGGCGGCAGCCTTTTATTCGCACACATGTTTGATGAATTGATAAAAGCGATCAAAGCCGTTTGTCATATTCCGGTGCTCATCTTTCCCGGCGGAACCCGACAGATTTCACCTTATGCCGATGCAATATTGTTTCTCTCGGTGATCAGCAGCCGCAATGCGAATCTGCTGATCGGGGAGCAGGTTGTGGCGGCGCCGATCATCAAATCGATGAATTTGGAAGCTATTTCCACAGGGTATATGTTTATCGAGTCGGGAAGTGTGACTTCGGCTCAATTCCTCAGCGGATCTTTGCCAATTCCGCGCGAAAAGCCTGATATGGCCATGGCCCATGCTTTGGCAGCGGAATATTTGGGAATGAAATGTGTTTACCTGGAAGCGGGCAGCGGAGCTAAGCTGCCGGTACCGGTCGAGATGATCGCGACCCTCGCCCGCTATACTGAAATTCCGATGATCATCGGTGGCGGAATTTGTTCCCCCGAAGCGGCTCGGGAGCGGGTTGAGGCAGGAGCCGCATTCATCGTGACCGGCAATGTCCTGGAAAAGAACCCCGATTCGGGTTTGATTCGAGAGTTTGCCGATGCGGTACACTGGCGACAGAAAAGCGATTGATTCACCAGGAATGTGCATGGAATTTATCGATACGCATACACATATTTTGCCATTTATTGACGATGGTTCAAAGAGTTGGGAAGAGTCTTTGGAGATGCTCAAGCTCGCGGAACAAGATGGAATCCGCCAGCTCGTTTGCACACCGCATGTCCTTTCGCCCAACGATTTTTTAAAAGAAAAAGAGATCTTTGCTCTATTTCACGAACTGCAAAAACGCGCACGTGATGCTGGAATCACCATCGATTTGTTTCTCGGCGCCGAAATTCACATTCAACCCGATTTGCAATTGCATCGGCCAATCGCGACCCTGGCCCAGAACGGCCGCTATTTTCTGGTTGAATTCCCGATGAACATGATCCCCGATTTTGTCGCTGAACGATTTTTCAAGATAATCGTTTCCGGCAAAACACCGGTGATCGCCCATCCCGAACGTAACGGGCGTGTGATTCAGAATCTGCAGATCGCTTATGACTTCGCGGCACGAGGCGCGCTATTGCAATTGGATGCGGGCAGTTTATTCGGTGTCTTTGGCGAAGCGGTTAGGAAAACTGCCGAGCTGTTGCTCGATGCCGATCTGATTCATCTGGTCGGTTCTGATGCGCACGACAAAGAGTACCGGTCGCCTAAATTGTCATCGGCTTACAACCGAGTGGCTGAACGATGGGGTCCGATGCGAGCTGCCACGCTTTTCAATGAAACACCTCATAAAGTCTTGTCCGGAGAGGCGGTAACGATTCCGACGCCGGTCCCCTTGGAACAACTCTGCTCTGAGCGCATACAAAAAAAGTCGACTTTAAAGCGATGGTTCAAGCGAATGGTGCAACTTGGATGACAACAGATTATTTTATTGCTCGCGTAAAACAGGAATTTGCGGCAAGCGCCGAGTTAAAAATGCGGGTGGCGGAATTGTTCGCTCAAGATATCGCCCGAATCGCCGAGGTAATAATCGCGGCCATGCAAGCAGGCGGGAAACTCTTGTTTTGCGGCAACGGCGGCAGCGCCGCTGATGCACAACACTTTGCCGCGGAAATGGTTGGACGATTGAAACGCGATCGGGATCCGCTTCCGGCTCTGGCGCTTACAACCGACTCTTCTATTCTGACCGCAGTTGGAAATGATTATTCTTATGAGCAGGTGTTCAGCCGGCAGGTGTATGCCTTGGGACAGCCGGGAGATGTTTTGATCGTTTTTAGCACCAGCGGTCAATCCGCCAATCTGAGACAGGCCATTGCCCAGGCTAGAAAAAAACAAATGACCAGCATCGCCCTGCTCGGAAAGAGTGGTGGAGCCATACAGCATGAGGTCGATCACGCCATCGTCATCCCGGATACAGTGTCGCAACGGATCCAGGAAGTCCATATCACGATCATCCACGTCTGGTGCGATTTGATCGAAGATACCTTTTTTCCCGAAACCGCGGCCTGACTCGGTCCACATAAAGCTCGCAGGCGATATTGACACACTTTGCGGGTTACGAAAGATTGAACGCATGAATATTCTCGGTATTTCAGCATATTATCACGATAGTGCCGCCTGTCTGCTGCAAAACGGTCGAATTGTTGCCGCCGCACAAGAAGAGAGATTTACACGTATCAAACACGATTCCGACTTTCCCCATCATGCGGTTGAATTTTGTTTGCGTCAGGGAGGAATTTCGGCAGCCGACCTGGCTTACGTTGCCTTTTACGACAAGCCTTTTTTGAAATTTGAGCGTATTCTCGAAACCTATCTCGCCTATGCGCCTCGAGGAATCGCCTCTTTTCTCAAAGCCATTCCGTTGTGGATCAAAAAAAAGCTCTGGATAAAAGAATTGATCCGCGACTCCCTCGGTTATTCAGGGCCGATTCTTTTTGCCGAGCATCATGAAAGTCATGCCGCCGCTGCATTTTTCGCCTCCCCTTTTGCGGAAGCGGCCTTTTTGACCATAGATGGCGTGGGTGAGTGGACAACCACCAGCTATGGAGTCGGTCAGAACAATTGTCTGACGATTCATGCCGACCTGGCGTTTCCCCATTCTCTTGGTTTGCTCTATTCTGCTTTTACTTATTATTTGGGATTTCGCGTCAATAGCGGGGAATACAAGGTGATGGGATTGGCGCCCTATGGCGAACCCCGTTATTCTCGAATCATATTGGATCATCTGATCGATCTCAAGCAAGACGGATCTTTTCGCCTGAACATGGATTATTTCAACTATGGCGCCGGTTTGACCATGACTTCGAAAAAGTTCCATCGTCTGATGGGCGGTTCGCCGCGCAGCCCCGAGAGCGAGCTCTCCCAGCGGCACATGGATATCGCCCGGTCGATTCAGGATGTCACAGAAGAGATTTTTATGCGCCAGGCTCGAACCGTCCAAACAGAGACCGGACAGAAAAAGCTTTGTCTGGCAGGCGGCGTTGCTTTGAACTGCGTGGCCAACGGCAAATTGTTGCGCACGGGCTTGTTCGACGATATCTGGATACAACCTGCAGCAGGCGATGCCGGCGGGGCGCTCGGCGCCGCGCTTGTCGTTTGGCACCATCTTTTACAAAAACCCCGCGAAATTGACAGTCAAGATCGCATGCAATCCAGTCTGCTCGGGCCGGACTATGGCGATGACGAAATCGAAGCATGTCTCATCGCCAACGGCTTGAGCTATCGCCGCCTAACAGGAGACTCTTTGGTCGATCGAACCGTCCAAGCCCTGGCGAAAGGAAAGGTGATCGGCTGGTTTCAGGGCCGCATGGAATTCGGACCGCGCGCTCTCGGAGCCCGCTCCATTCTTGCCGATGCCCGATCGGCCGACATGCAGCGCCGACTCAACCTAAAAATCAAGTACCGGGAGAGTTTTCGTCCTTTTGCTCCGGCAGTTTTGTTGGAACGCGCGGCCGATTATTTTCTGTTGGATCGTCCGAGTCCCTATATGCTGTTTGTGGCTGACGTGCATCCAAGTCAGAAGCGAAATCTGTCGCCGCAACAGAACGGAGCGCAGGGCATCGAAAAGTTGCACGTGGTACGCTCGTCGATTCCGTCGGTGACACATGTGGATAATTCGGCGCGTATACAAACGGTAGATCCAAGGCGGCTCCCTCTTTTTCATCGATTGCTCGCTGCGTTTGAAAAGGCAAGTGGCTGTCCGGTGCTCATCAACACATCTTTTAATGTGCGGGGTGAACCGATCGTTTGCACACCTGAAGACGCGGTGAACTGTTTTTTACGCACCGAGATGGACGCGCTGGCAGTCGGTTCCTTTTTCGTGGAAAAGAACTCGCAAAAGCCGTCAATTCGTGTTTCGATGCAAGCGGAACCATCTTTGGATTGATCACATGTCCAGTTGTACAGACAAAAAAACAGGCGATGTGCGAATTTTCGCTCTGGGACTCGGATGTCTGGCCGTGCTGGCATCCGTTTTTTGGGCTTTTAAAACAAGCCACATCGAGTGGTTGGGGCTAAGTTTCGTCGGGTCAGTTTTGGCCGTCGTCGGTTGGTGCCGACCTCTCTGGGTGCGACCAGTGTACCACGCCTGGATGGCGATTACCGGCATTGTCGGATGGATAATCACGCGGGTCGTATTGATCCTGGTTTTTTTTATCGTTGTCACTCTGCTGGCGATTGTATCCAGACTCTTGGGCAAGCGCTGGCTGGAACTGAAGGGCGATCCCGAAAGAGAAACTTATTGGAGCCGCAGAGAGTTGAAAAGTCAAGAGTTGGAAGACTATACTCATCAGTTTTAAGAGCAGGAGCGTTGAATGTCCAAATTGGAAATCGTCAAAGAATTTTATGATTTTTTGCGTATTCGAAAGAAATGGTGGTTGGTGCCCATTCTTTTCATCCTGTTGCTGATGGCGGTGATGATCGTTTTTACGGAAAGTTCGGCCATCGCACCCTTGATCTATACTTTGTTTTAGATGGTCCGCCATTCTACAGCGAATGGATCGGCGGCTATTTGATATTCGATTAATCAATTCAGGACACGAGTGAATTTTTTAAACACAGCGATTTTGTTGGGCTTGATCGCCGCCACTTTCCCTCTGCTTATTCATCTTTTCAACCGCACACGAAGCAAGTCGATACCCTTTAGCAGTTTGCGTTTTTTACGCCGATTGCAACAGACGAGTGTGCGTCGGTTCAGGCTTTTACAGATTTTGTTGCTGATTTTGCGCACAGGGATCATCGTTTTTTTGGTTCTGGCTTTTGCCCGGCCCACATTGCGGGGTCATCTTTCCTTTTGGGGTGCGGCTAATGCACGCACAAGCGCGGTGGTGATTTTGGACGATTCGGCGAGCATGAACCGGATCGATGAAAATGGCGTTGTAATGGATCAAGCCAGGAAGGTCGCCCGTGTCATCCCCGAAGTCATGCGCGGCGGGGATGCGCTGCATCTGGTGTTAGCCTCCGATACAACGGCCACTTTTTCTTCCCGCGCTTTTCAGAATTTTGAGGACTATGTTCAGCGGATCGACGCAACAGAGGCCGTAAATCGACGCGCCGACCTGAATGCGGCTTTAAGATGCGCACAGGGTATTTTGCAGAAAGCCGGGGATCTCAATCGCGAGATTTATGTTTTGTCGGATTTCCAATCGAGCGCATTCGCTTTTTCCGATTCAGCGGTGTGGAACGAGGTAGAGACTCCCCTTATCGGCGTGCGCCTGGGACGAACACCTGCTGTAAATTTGAGCGTTCAAGCTGTGCGTCCCGCATCGGCTCTGATACAGCCGGGCTCGATGGTGGAATTTGTGGCGCAAGTCAAGAATACCGGACGCGAACCGCTGGAATCGCAGCTGCTGCAACTCTATATCGGCGATGAACGAGTGGCACAGGCAACAACGAGTCTGCAGCCGGCAGTCAGTGACAAAGTTTCCTTGCGAGCGGTTGTGAGCGGTACGGGCAACTTTATAGGACGAATTGTTGCCGAAGACGATCCCTATCTTGCCGACAATACCCGTTTTTTTACCTTTTTTGTGCCGGAAGCGATCACTGTGGCCTGCGTTGCTTCGGATCCGCAAGAGAGCCGTTACTTGATGATGGCCTTAAAGACAGCGAGCGGCGAGCATCAAGCCATTCAAATCGAGACGATGACGCCGGAAGAATTGGCCGTGCGTGCATCTTCGCATCTGGATGTGCTGATTCTCTGCAATGTCCAGCGTTTGTCGCTTCAAGCGATCGAACGTTTGCAGCGAATGCAGGGTGAGGGTACCGGGCTTTTTTTTATATTGGGAGATCGTGTGGATCTCCGTTTTTACAACCAGGAAATCATCGATCATTTTTCACTGCCCCTTTTGGTTAAACCGATCGAACTGGATCCGCTTGGCAAGGGGTGGCTGACGATTGCTCAGACCGATCTGTTGCATCCGATTTTTCATGGTGTTTTCAATCCTGCGGGAGGAGAGATCCAGACACCTCGATTTTTCTTTGCCATTCAAAGTCAGCAAACGGAACAAAGCGATCCAATTTTATCGTTTACCGGCGGTGATCCGCTGCTCTATGAAATCAAATCGGATCGAGCTCCGATATTGGTCTTGACGACCGGCTTGCGCCCCGATTTAGGAGATTTTTACAGAAAACCGCTTTTTGCACCATTGATGGTGCGAGCGGTTCGATATTTGGGCCTGTCCGACAATTCGTTGCCAGCGCATTATTGGGTGGGCGATTTATTGCCCCATCGCCTGAGCGGAGCGCGATTGGCCCAAAAACTGGTGGTTTCGCGTCCGGACGGGCGCTTGGATTCGGTACGGCCTTCGATTCGGGGTGATGGTGCCTGGATCCATTACCAAGATACCGATAGCCCGGGCATCTATACGCTTTTTTCGGACGATCGTCCCAATGTGCATTGGGCGGTGAATCTCGATGTCGATGAATCCGAATTTGAAGCAATTTCTCCCAAAAAACTGGGCCGAGTTACCTGGATTACAGATGTGGATGAATTGCCGATGCAGGTAAAAAACCTAAGATATGGACGTGAATTGTGGCAAATATTTGTCGCTGTCGCTCTGCTGCTTTTACTGGTCGAGATGATGATCTGGCGCGTGTCGGCGCCGGCCGGGGAGCGGCAATGATGGACGAATCGAAGGAACGCGCTATTCTGGTTGGCGTCGGCAGGCCGAGCCAGAGCCGCTGGCAGTTGAATGATCACCTGGATGAACTCGAGTTGCTGGCCAGGACAGCGGGTGCGGAGATATTAGAGAGGGTCGTTCAAGACCGGGATCGGCTGGATTCGGCCTATCTCATTGGCCGCGGTAAGGTCGAACAAATCGCGGAAAAAGTTCAGAGTCTGGAGCTCGATCTAATTATTTTCGACGATGATCTGTCACCCGCTCAAACAAAAAACTTGCAGGAACTTTGCGATGTAAAAATCATCGACCGCAGTGGATTGATATTGGATATTTTCGTTAGACACGCCCGAACACGAGAAGCCCGCACTCAGGTCGAGTTGGCCCAATTAAAATATCTGTTGCCGCGTTTGACCCGCCAATGGAAGCATTTGTCTCGTCAGGTTGGTGGAATCGGTGTGCGCGGTCCTGGCGAAACACAATTGGAAATCGACCGCCGCCTGGTCCGCAAGCGTATCGCCGTACTGGAGCGCGAACTCGTGCGTATTGCTCATCAACGCACGACTCAGCGCAAGCATCGGCAAAACACTTTTCGAGCAGCATTGGTCGGATATACCAACGCAGGAAAGTCAACTCTGCTAAATGGCCTGACTGGATCAACCGTTAAGGTGCAGGATCAATTGTTCGCCACCCTCGATGCCACTGTTCGTGCATTGGACAATAGCGACAAGCGATCGGTTTTGTTGATCGATACTGTCGGATTTATTCGCAAGTTGCCGCACCATCTGGTCGCATCGTTTCGCAGCACGTTGGAAGAAACACTGGAAGCCGATTGGTTGCTTCATGTGATCGACATCACCCACCCAGGCTTTGAAGATCAAATTGCCACCGTCAATTCGGTGCTCAAAGAACTTAAAGTAGGCGACAAACCCCTGCTATATGTTTTCAACAAGATTGATGCTCTAAAAAATATTGCCCTGATCGAGAGAATGAGAGAAAAGTATCAACCCTCGATTTTTATCTCGGCCCAGCGCGGGATATTTTTACAACAATTACGCCAGCAGTTGCTGGAATATGCCGAGCAATCGGATGAAGAATTCGCTGTTATCATTCCTGTAGAGCACAGCCAATTGATTGCCAAGTTATACGACTGGGCTCAGGTATTGGAGATTGAATATACAGACGGTCAAGCAAGAGCCAAAATCCGCACCACGCCTCAAAATGCACAGAAAATTTCCCGACGGGTGCGGTACTATCTTGAAAGCAAGCAGACAAACGGATCTTGAAAGCCTTGAGGCGGGTTGATTTATGAAAATACCGATGAGTATACTGCTGATGGTTGCTCTGGCAAGCGCTGATCCCGAGATCCGTATCTCTGGATCCAACAGAGATTATCAACCTGAAGATTGGATTACTTTTTGCAGTACCCGTTTTGTGCGAAATGTTTCGGTCGGGCGGGAGTATGTCTATTATTGCACTTCAGGCGGACTTTGCCGTTACAACTTTTATAGCAATCAATGGGATTTTCCCTACACGGTTAGCAACGGCCTGGCAGACAATGATGTCTACATAGCCGCGCTGGATGTCAATACCGGCTATTTATGGGTTGTTACGCAACAAGCGATCTCCTATCTCGATCCGGCATCCCGCTACTGGACCAATACCTATTTAGACGAGTTGGGTCTTTTCTCGGAGCGAATTACAGCCATCGGTTTTTCAGCTGATCGAAAGGTCTATGCAGCGACGTCCGGACAAAAAATATTGGTCTCGGATGGTTTTTCGTCCTTTTTTTCATCTGCTTATCCTCCAGGAAATTTGGACGAGGTTATCTGGTATGGAGAACGAGCGCGAAATTCATCCGAGATACCGGCT
>JAFGJN010000003.1 GCA_016929055.1 Candidatus Zhuqueibacterota bacterium | reverse complement strand
GTAACCGGCAATCCGGAATACGATCAAGAGCTCAAAAACGTTCAAGAGGTTTTGGATCCGGTTCCGCTTTTTTCCGTCCGGGTCTTACAGCTGGCACGCTGGATCGCGGATTACTATCTCTGCGGCTGGGGTGAAGTGCTCAAAGCTGCGCTTCCAGCTGGAATTCATGTACAAGCGGAAAAAATCGTCATTCTGCTCAACTCCAATCCGGCTGGATTGGCGGATCGACTGAGCCACCGGGCTCCGCGACAGGCGGAAATTGTCCGGCTATTGACAGCAGAGAATCCCCTGCCGGTGCGAAAATTGTCCCAGCATCTACCTGCTGGCGTTTTACACACCGCCTTACAAGCGTTGCACAAAAGAGGCGATATTCGCACGGAACTGGCGCTGCCGCGGGCACGGGTCGCCCACAAGTGGATCGAAATTGTCAAGTTGCCGGATGAACTAGATGGCGAAACGCTGGAACAAACGCTAAACGATTTATCGCAACAAGCACCGAAACAGGCCGACTGTCTGCGCCTGCTATCCGAACATCCGACTGCGGAATGGACGCGCAGCGATCTGATCCGCGAGACCGCCGCCAGCTCTTCAGCGATTAAGGGGCTGCTGGATAAAAATCTTTTGCAGATTGAAAAACGACGCATCTTTCGCAATTATTACGGTGACCTCGATGTCAAAGTTCCCGAAAAGCTAACGCTGAACCCGGATCAGGAAAAAGCGCTAAAGGATATCCGCTCCGCCTTGGATCAACAGCGTTTTCACACCTTGCTGCTTCACGGTGTCACCGGCAGCGGCAAAACACAGGTCTATATAGAAGCCATCGCCCATGCGCTGAGTCAGGGCCGCTCGGCGATCGTTCTGGTTCCGGAAATCGCGCTTACACCGCAGACGGTCCGGCGATTCACGAGCCATTTTCATGATCAGGTTGCGGTTTTTCATTCCCGCATGTCGCCTGGCGAACGCTATGATTCCTGGCGGCGCACCTGGGAAGGGCATCACCAAATCGTTATCGGGCCGCGTTCGGCCATTTTTGCTCCGCTCAAGCAGGTCGGCCTGATTGTCGTCGATGAAGAGCACGACACCTCCTACAAACAGCACGATCTCACACCGCGCTACAATGCTCGCGATGTCGCCATTGTACGCGCCCACCTGAACGAGGCGGTGGTCATACTGGGTTCCGCCACCCCCTCCGTCGAGTCCTATTTCAATTCGACCGTGGGCAAATACACACGTCTGGATATGCCAAGCCGCATCGATGATATCCCCATGCCCGAGGTCCACATCGTCGATCTGAGCAAGGAACCCCGAGTGGTCGGAAGACAGGAACCCACTGTCTTTAGTCGTCTGCTTCGCAGCAAAATGGATGAAAAACTGGCGGCTGGCGAACAGATCATTCTATTGCAAAACCGGCGCGGATTCGCCACCGTGTTGAAGTGCAAATCGTGCGGTTATTCGGCGCGATGTGAAAATTGCGACATCTCCCTCACCTACCACATCACCCACAACCAGTTGCGATGCCATTATTGCGGTTACACTCGACGCGCCCCTTCTGTCTGTCCCGATTGCCAAAGCCGGGACATCTTTTTACGCGGGGTGGGGACCCAGCGGGTCGAAGAAGAGATCGAACGGATTTTCCCCGGCGTCCAATCCCTGCGTATGGATTGGGACACCACCCGGGGACGGCGCGGGCACGACCGAATTTTAGATGAATTCGGTTCCGGCAAATATTCGATTTTGCTCGGAACACAAATGGTGGCAAAAGGCCTGGATTTCCCCAACGTCTCGTTGGTGGGGGTCATTTCCGCAGATACCGAATTGCTCTTTCCGGATTTTCGCTCCGGCGAACGGACATTTCAGCTTCTTACCCAGGTGGCCGGACGTGCGGGACGCAAAAACAAGGTCGGTGAGGTCGTCATCCAGACGTATTCGCCCGATCACTACAGTCTGGTTTTCGCACGGCAGCATGACTACACCGGCTTTTTTCGCGTGGAAATCGCCGATCGGCGTTCCCTCGGTTACCCGCCTTTTGGACGCATGATTCAAATCCTGTTTCAGGGCCCGGACGCCGCACAAGTCCAAATCGCGGCCGAGCAATTCCAACACTATCTCGCGGATTCCGATCTCTACACACGCCGCGGTCCGGCTTCGGCACCCCTGACAAAAATTCAGGGGAATTATCGCTGGCAAATTTTGTTATTGAGTTTAAAATATCGGGATAGCGGCGGTCAGGCGATGAAGAAGGCAATCGAACAGGCGCTGAGCGAGTACAAAAAAAGACATCGCCAAACCAGTGTGCGGTTGACAATCGATGTGGATCCCGCATCAATTCTTTGATCGCTTCCCTGGCTATTCGAGCTCAAAACCTGCCTGATAAAAAAACAACAACAAGGACTCGATATGGCAAAAGTAAAAGCAAAACCAGACAAAGAGAAACTGCTGTGGATGTATCGCATGATGGTGTTGATTCGCCGCTTCGAAGAGCGCACGGCACAGATGTACGGTATGCAAAAAATCGGTGGCTTTTGTCATCTATACATCGGTCAGGAGGCTGTGGGAGTGGGGACGGTCGCAGCCATGAACGACGAGGACTATCTCATTTCCGCTTACCGCGACCATGGGCATATCCTGGCCAAAGGAACGGATCCCAAACCCGTGATGGCCGAGCTGTTCGGCAAGGCGACGGGAATATCCAAAGGCAAAGGCGGGTCGATGCACCTGTTCGATGCCGAGAAAGGATACATGGGCGGTCATGGAATCGTGGGTGGACAGATACCGCTGGCAACCGGCATGGGATTCGCCATTCGCTACAAGAAAACCGATCAGGTGGTGGTCTGCTCT
>JAFGJN010000264.1 GCA_016929055.1 Candidatus Zhuqueibacterota bacterium | reverse complement strand
TGCTCGACGAATCCCGTTCTGCTGGCGCGCACACGATCCGCTGGCAACCGAAAAATCTGCCCAGCGGCTCCTATCTGCTGATCCTGGAAAGCCAGGGGCTAAGACTTGGCCGCAGGTGTGTATTTTTAAAATAAAATTAAATAGCGATCCCGATCAAGCAATCGGTATCCGCTTCAAAAAGAACCGGCAGGCAAGGCGCCTGCCGGTTTTTTTGTTAGAGAAAACTAGCCATAGTGCTGTATTCAGGATTTGATACGATCGGGCTCTTTGGGCTGGCGCCCGGACAGCAGTGGGTGCGGATTTTATTGAAAGTGTTTTTGCATCCATCTATAGGGAATATCGATGTTGAAAAACAGTTGTTGCGGTTCCGGGTTTTGTGGATTTATGGCCACAACCAGATCGAACCTCGATCGATCGATTTGAACGCGTTTGGATTCTTTGAGCTTGAGATTCAGCAGATGCAAAACGATAGGCGTCTCGTCGGCAGAGATCAAGCGAAAAGCGGTTTGCGGCGTTTTTCCGTCTCCGGATTTGCCGATCGCCTCGAAAAGTCCTTTGAGAACCCGGTGGTGATACTCTGCCTGCTCGGGTTGATCGAGCTGTTTCATCGCCTGCCGAAGGAGAAAATGCGCCTCGAGATCGAGGAAATTTCTTTCCAGGATTTGTTTTGTGAGTTGAACCGCTGTGGACAATTCAGAATTCTTCCAGGCGCTGCGGGCTTTATCCCGCCAATCGGCTACATCCGGATCGTATGGATTGTAAGCAGTTGTGGAGACAAAAACTTTGCGCAACTCGGCAAAATCCGGTTGGCGCAGATTCCTGGCCCGGTCGAGCAGATTTTCATAGCGCTTGCTAGAGGACTGAAACCACTTGAACATCATTTCCCCCCGAAGCATGTTTCCCAGAGACCTCAGCATCACCCGGCATGCCTTGACGGAAGCCACAGAAAAGGGACAAAATCAAAAGCTGTCTTTAATCAAACTACATAATTAACCGTTGTCAAGCAATAAAAAATCCATCGCTGAAAATACAAAAGAAAAAGTTTGTGATTTGGCGCACAAAACAAGCTATCGATTTTCGGAACATTTTTCCGAGCAAATGGTTGAAACAATCAGATGGCAGACAGATAAAGTCGAATTAAAAAAGCAAAGCCTGCGATCACCAATCCTGTCTCTTATGATGGGATCCTCCCAAATTCCCAAAAAGGCGCGAGTTATCGCGCCTTTTTGGTTTATAGCCCGAATCTCTGGAACAAGTACTTGCGCATTTCGCCGTGTTTGCTATATTGATAAACAGGATGACAGGTTTCACCCCTGTCGAGCAGGTTACCCATCCCATCGAATAATTAGCCGGGAGATAATACAGGTGAAAGTGAGTCCGCAGGCGCTCTATGCGGTTTTGACCGGCGACGTCATCGGCTCGAGGCGATGGCAGAGCCGGAGCCGACCGGAACTCTATGATGCCCTTCAGCAGGTCTCTAAGCAGATGCAACACGACTTTGGCAAGGCTGTGCCCCTGCACCTCGACCCCTTTCGAGGCGACAGCTGGCAGCTGCTGGTGACACAACCAGCTTTGGCCCTGCGTATCGCCCTCGCGATTCGCACATCTCTGCGGCTGCTTCCGACATCCCACCGCCTGGACAGCCGCATCGCCATCGGATTGGGCCGCATCGATTTCCTGCCGAATGAGCGCACCAGCCAGGGAGACGGCCCGGCTTTTCAACTTTCCGGGCAGGCTTTGATGAATCTCAAATCCCAACACCTTGCTCTGGCTGCCACTCCTGAACTCTGGCCAGATAGCACGCTCCAGCTACTGCAGACAGTCGTCCATCACATCGATTTTCTCCTTGAAAAGTGGAGCGCTAAACAGTGCCGGGCCATACTCGGTGCGCTCCTGAAACAAACCCAGGAAACCATTGGCCAATCCTGGCCCCAAAAAGCAATCTCGCAACAAGCTGTCGCCCAACATCTGCAGCGCGCCGGTTGGAATCCAGTCCAGCAATCCCTTGCCGTATTCGAATCGCTTTGCACTGATTTAACTAACAAGCCCTGATGCTTGTTTTGTCAGTTTACAAGTCTATTTACTTGTTATGAAAGGCCTTTATGGCACTTTTCCCCATCGCACCGTTGATTTCGCTGGTTACGGCCCATCTCCTCGGCGATTTCCTTCTGCAAACCGAAAACGATGTGGCGAGAAAAACCCATTTCGGTGTCCTTTTCAAACACGCAAGCTTGTTGGCGGGCCTCAGCTATCTGCTGACCGGTTATTGGAGCAGCTGGCATATCCCCGTCGCCATCTTTCTTGCGCATTTCATTTTTGATTATCTAAAAAGCCGGTACACCCGCAACGAACCGTTATTTTTCTACCTCGACCAGCTGGCCCACCTATTGGTGATCGCCCTGCTTGTGGTGGTGATTCTACCCGGTCATTTTGGCGACGATGGTGGTTTTTGGGTGAACCGTCTCGGCCGTCCGTATATGCAGGCCCTCGTCTTGTTGGCGGGCTGGGTTCTGGCGGCACATGCAGGACGGGTCGTGGTCGGGCTCTATGTCGAACCGCTACAACAGGAATTGCTCAAAGCCCAGGCAAAAGCAGCCCGTCGAGCTTTATTGGAGAGAGAAAACGGTTTTATCAACGGCGGCAGGATCATCGGCGTGCTCGAGCGCACCTTGATCTATCTCTTTGTTCTGATTGACCAGCCTTCCGGAATCGGCTTTCTGATTGCCGCCAAATCGATACTCCGATTCGGTGAGATCAAGGAGCGCACCAATCGCATGGAAGCGGAATACATTATCATCGGTACCCTGGCGAGTTTCGCGTTTGGACTCCTGGCCTCCTGCGTCTGTCGCTGGGTGCTGCTGGCCTTGCCATAAGTTCGAAATTTATCGCTTTTTTTAGATCAATCAGTTTTGATGCTATCCCTGATTGCGACACCCGTTCTCGTTGATTTTATCGCGGATGTCCTCTTGGCAAACCGGATGCAATAGAACAACTGATGTAAAATCAAATTGATGTGGTGTCAATAAAGACGGGATCGATTTGATTGCGTTTTTCAGAGTGTTTTTGTGGTATAAATAGTTGTGTTGCCAGATGTCAGGCATCCAGACATCAAACTGATTTTACGCAACGCTCAAGGTGCGGTTGTCCGGGGAGCAGGCTCCACCGAGATACTCAAGCATCTTACGCATCGCGGTACCATTGAATTCGAATATGGGGCTCTCCATCCGCATAGTTAAATCTAAACTCGCCCTTGTAGGCGCGCTGCAACGCCTCTCCAATTCTGCGGGCGACGTGGACGCCAGTCGTGGTTATTTCCACGGACGATGGTCTGTCGGAAATCTCCATGATCCTTTCCAGCGGGCGCTCGGTTTTTTCTTTGGTTTCGACATTTCGAACCAGAGACAGAATTTCTTCGGCATGTCGGCGAAAAAAGTTGCCGGTGATTTGAATCCATCCAGCTGGATAGCGGTCACTGCAGCGCCGGCACGAAGGACAGAGCACTTGCTGGCATCCTTCAGATGCCTCTTTCCAGGTCCACCGGCCTTGTATATAGACAGCGCCGCACTCGGTGCAGCATGCCGGTTCCGCTAACTTAAATTCCTCCTGATATGAATCCTTGCGCTTCTTGACGATCAAACGATTATTACGGGCTTGAGGTGTAAAGGGCATACCTGCTTCCTCCCTCGTTGCCGGTTCAGGGATAGCACTGCTCCGTCGATCGGAGGGCACTTGATGTCGAGGAGAATGGCAAACTGTACGGCCGATAAATTCACTGTCGGTTGCGGGAAAAGGAACGAATCCGAGGGCGTACCAATTTCTTATAGTCCTTGAAAGCGAGCCGGATCAATTCGCGATGGGTGCCGGCGGGAAAGGCGATTTCCTCGTCTTTTGAAAGGCTTTTTGCTACCCATACATCCATGCCGAATAGATTGCCGAACGGCGGCATGGCGCCCACCTCACAATCGGGAAACTGGCGACAAAATTCTTCTTCAGAGGCCAATTCGAGGGTCTGGCCACCGGTCGCTTTTTTCAAAAGCGCAAAGTCGACAAGTGTAGAGGCGGGCAGGACGACCATGGTTAAATTGCCATCGATTTTAACGATGACGCTTTTGGCCATTTCTTTGCCGGGCACGTGCGCCGTCCCGGCAACTTCCTGTGCAGTAAAAGCGGATGGATGGTTGATCAGCTTGTAGGGAATGCTGTGTTGTTGTAGCAAAGCGATCAATTTTTGATTAGGCATGGCAACCTCCTCATCCCGATACCGGCGAATTTGGCTGCCTTTTGCTCAATAAACGTTTTTTCTCATCACTTGACTGGAGGCGTATCTTAAGCGAGTAAAAGATGATGCGCTGAGAAGGGCGGGTATGGTACGACAGTTGCTGGGCAAAAGGCGCTTTTCCAAATAAATTAGCGGATGCAATCGGCACCCTTTTATAAGGTACAGCGGAATATCTTGTCTGTCAAGAAAAATTAAAGAGAACGGAAGGGAAAAAGAGGGTGGGATTTAGTTGTTGTGATGAACGGCATAATCGAGCGATTCGTTTTTGTACTCTCGACACTCCTTTAACACTCGGTGGCCACAGATTCGCCAGCTTTGGCAGTGTCGGCATAGCGAATGATTCCAGGCGTCGCGGAACCAAGCGGCGTTTTGTTTGATCCAGGCAAAGACATAGTCCTGACCTGGGTCATCCTGCAGGGCACAACCTTCGCACCATTTGTCGATTTCGATTTTGCGCACCTGTACGCGCAGAAATTTGGACTGCATACCGATCATCCTTATCCATAATCGCTGACCATCGATCCCCAAACATCGCGGCAAATATAAAAAGGATTCCAATTTTTTCCAAGTTTTTTTTCCATGCGCCACCCTTTTCTTGGCGCAAAATCCAAAGTAGACTCTTCGATTTGTACCTTTCCCGAAGACAGTCGAGCAATCGACCTCGCCGCATTAAATCCAAACAAGAAGGTGATCAGCGGTCCAGGGAACTTTTCGCGCCTGGCAGGCAATCCAACTAAAAATCGCCAAAGACAACGATAAATGCGACCGACGGTGATCAGCGGCGCTATTTTGAGATGGTCTGAGGTTCGGCGTTCGAGTGCGGCGCCCTTAAGGATGTCCTGCACAGGTGCCGTGCCCTTTCGGCTCAAGAAAACGCTAACCGCAAAGCCTTGCTGGCCCGCATCATGGCGATGCTGACGAAATTCAGTCAGCGAGGCAACACGGTCCATGAGGAACAGGTGCAGTAGACCGCGGGAATCGATCCCGACACCGATTCCGACTTGAACCCGATAGAAAGCAGAGCCAGACAAACCGGATACAATTGAAAATATATTCAAAATTGATAAACCTTGACATTCATACCGATTAATGTTATTATAGATTATTCCTGTCCAAGGCAGATTCCCGGATTCGGTGCGAAGCACCGAATCCTCAATAAACACATCAGCGTATATGCACCGAACGGGTGGAAATTGTAGCCGATATAAACCATTCAATATTTTAAACATAATGCTATTCGGTTTCTGTTAACACAAAATCCGGGAAATTTTAGAATGATTATTCAACTGATAAATAGAAACTTGCAAAAGAACAAACCTGATCTGCTGATCATGAAAACCTCTGCAGCTCCGGATCTCGTGTCCAAAATGTGCCGCTATCCAATCATTTACAAACATTTAGGGGGAGAAAAGGGCACAAAAACATATAGATGCGCGTTTTTTAATCGTGCACACTCTTTTAATTATCAACCAATTTGCTACCTTGAAAAGGTAGCCTCAAGTCATCTGCAGACCTCAAACAAAATATCAAAAAACATGAGGGGACACTATGAAAAGCGATCTCGAAATTGCCCACTCGGTCAAGCTCAAACCGATACAGGAGATAGCCGCTCAACTCTCATTGTCTGAAGACCAACTGGAGCTCTATGGAAAATACAAAGCAAAATTGCCGCGGACGGCAATCGATCTGGATGCGGTCCAACGCAACCATTTAATCCTGGTTTCGGCAATCTCCCCCACTCCAGCCGGCGAAGGCAAGACCACCGTTTCCATCGGCCTCACTCAGGCCCTGAACCGCATCGGCAAAAAAACAACCGTCGTCCTGCGCGAACCCTCATTGGGACCGGTTTTTGGCATCAAAGGCGGAGCTACAGGAGGCGGTTACAGTCAGGTTTTGCCCATGGAAGACATCAACCTGCACTTTACCGGCGATTTCAGCGCTGTGGAAAAAGCGCACAATCTGCTGGCGGCTCTGATCGACAACAATATTCAAAATAAAAAGAAATCGCTGGGCATCGATCCGCGCACCGTCACCTGGAAACGGGTCATGGACATGAACGACCGCGCGCTGCGGCGAATCATCGTCGGACTGGGCGGCACGACCTCCGGTATTCCACGTGAAAGCGGTTTTGACATCACCGCGGCATCCGAGGTTATGGCGATTCTCTGCCTGGCGCAGAATATCAAAGATCTCAAAAACCGGCTGGGCAACATTTTTGTCGGTTTTACTCTGGACAGGAATCCGATCTATGCGCGCGATCTGCAAGCCAACGGGGCGATGGCCGCTTTGCTCAAGGACGCCATCAAGCCAAATCTGGTGCAGACAATGGAAGGGAACCCGGCTCTCATCCACGGCGGTCCGTTTGCCAATATCGCCCAGGGCACCAACACCGTCATCGCAACGCGCATGGGATTGTCCCTTTCGGACTATGTAGTGACCGAAGCCGGCTTTGGATTCGATCTCGGAGCGGAAAAATTCTTTGACATCAAATGTGAGAGTTCCGGACTCTCGCCCAAAGCGGTGGTCCTGGTGGCGACCGTTCGGGCGCTAAAGTACCACGGCGGCGCCAAACTCTCGGATTTGGCGGCGCCCAATATCAAAGCCGTACAAGCTGGACTCGCCAACCTGGACAAGCACATTGAAAATATCGGCCATTTTCAGGTTTGTCCAGTCATCGCCATCAATCGCTTTTCCAGCGACAGCGATGAGGAAATCGATCTCATTCAAGGTCATTGCAAAAAACGAGGAGTCGAATCGGCTGCTGTGGAGGTCTGGTCGAGAGGCGGTGAAGGTGCGATCGAACTGGCCGAAAAGGTCGTCGCGATCGTCGCTGGCTGCAAAAGCCGGTATAAACCGTTGTACAAGCGAGAGTGGCCAGTGGAAAAAAAGATCGAAACGATTGCCAAAAAGATCTATGGCGCACGGGCGATCGATTATCTGGCCAAGGCCAAAACCGATCTCAAGAACATCGAACAGCTCGGCCTGCAAAATCTGGCCGTCTGCATCGCCAAAACGCAAAAATCTCTTTCGGACAATCCCCAGCTCCTGGGCCGACCCAAGGATTTTGTCGTGACTGTTCGCGAAATCGAAATCGCCGCCGGTGCCGGATTTCTCATTCCCATCACCGGCGAAATCATGCGTATGCCGGGCTTGCCATCAGAGCCGGCGGCCGAAAAAATAGATATCGACGATCAAGGACAGATCACCGGTCTTTTTTAGCCCCCCCACTCCCTCGCCGGCTTTGGCGCCTCAACCGATCCGTACCCTGGGTTGGCTGCCATCGATCAAATCTCTCCTTTTACAAAAAAAAGCGGCGCTGCCAAACAACAGCAGCGCCGCTTTTTCCGAGCCCGTCAGGGCATCAGGACCATTTTGACCGCTCCGGATTGTGCCGCGCCCGATTCACCCTCCATACGGACAGACAACCAATAGACGCCGGCTCCGACCGCACTTCCTGCATCGTCCCGACCATCCCAGTGCAGTGTGTGAACGCCGGAATCAAGACGCCGGTCAAAAAGCAGACGAATCTCCTGGCCGAGTACATTGACGACGCGGGCTTTTACCCGTGCCGGTTCCGGAAGCTGCAGAGCGATTCGCGTTTCAGGATTGAAAGGATTCGGATAATTCTGGGTCAGCAGAAACTCTTGTGGCATTACTGTTGAATTTTTCTGCACCGAGGTCGAATACAGGCGCAACCAGGAGAGAATGCGATCGAGCAGGTCGGCGGCTGAAGTGCTCTGCAGACCGGCAATGCCTTCCATACCGAATGCCAGATAGACCCAGCGGCTGCCGTTTTCCGGGTTTTCACAGCGAATAGCGGCACCGAGAAAGCTGGGAATATAGTGCATCAGGGTGACAGCCGGGGCGATAGGGGCGATCACGCTCTGCGAGACCTGATTTTCCGCCTGAGGATATTGACCGGTAAAACGCACCGAAACGCGATCGACAATCGGATCGCCATTAACACCGAGCACGGTATAGTTTTCCGTGACATCGGCGATAAATTGCGCATGCAGCACCTCGGCAAAAAAGAGCGAATCCGATTCGGTTCCGTCGGCGACGAGATCAAAACCGATATTTTGTCCGGTGAGCAACAGCCGTCCGCCCGAGTCCAGATAGCTGCGGATGAGCATCTGTTCCGTCAGAGTCAGAGTCGAATCGTGATCGTCGCCGGTAAACCAGACCACGGCATCGTATTTCATCAACTCATCCAGCAGCGCCACGCCAAGTTCCCTAACCGACCAAATGCGATAGAGCCAATCCGCCTGTTCGGACATTCGAGCATAATGGCTTTCGTAATCCGCGCCGCAATCGTCATCGATTAGAAGAACGGTCGGTTCACCAACTGGAACGGAGAGATCCAGAGTCATGGAAAAATTTTCGGCACTCAAAGAGAGACGCAGGGGAACAAAGTTTATGTTCGGATTAACTGCGGCTTGAAGGCGAAAAGGCGCCGCATCGTTGCTCGCGGTATCGTTTAGAGCCAGGCGTTCAAAAACCGCCTCACCGTCAAGCACCTCGATATCATCGGTCGGACAGGTTAAATGAGCGGTGACCGGGCCTATGGAAACACCGCTGTTGGCCAGATGAATCACCAGATCGGCTTGTTCTCCCGGCTCAAAGACCCCGTCGCCGTCTCCTGTCGTTTCAGTCAGGGTTGATGCCACCT
>JAFGJN010000263.1 GCA_016929055.1 Candidatus Zhuqueibacterota bacterium | reverse complement strand
TGAGCAAAACAAACGGTCAAAAAATTCGTCGAAAAAAATATCTCGTAGCGAGAAATTGCTTGCTATTTATTATAGCAGGATCCTGCCCCGCACCAATCTCTTTCCATAAATCGGCCCATTCTGTTCTCCGGTCTGTTCTGCATGACTCCCTTTAATTAGCCATTGCCGTTGAGATTGGTGCGGGGCAGAGCCGGAGGCGAAGTGGAGAAAGTGGCAAGTGCCAAGTGCGAAATACGAAAGTTTTAAAAAAAGCCAAGTTCGCAGTATGAAAGTATAAAAACCCATATCAATCATCTTGGTCTAGAAGTGATTTGCCGAAAGAACCCGGGAACGAAAAAAAATTCTAAAAAAATCGAATTAACCCCATAAAAGATTTCCTGTTTTTATTTGCATGAATCGATCGAATTCGCTATACTTTAAATCAACAATCGGAGGGAATCGAGATGAAACGCCACCTTTTCTATCTTCTGGCTGCCGGAATCGTGCTTGTGGCCTGCCAGTCATCGCAAAAAGAAATCCCGAATTTTTCCCAAGACCTGAATTTCCTGCAAAAGCATACCGAGGTCGTTCTGCTAAGCGACCCGTCCGGACAAAGGCAGGTGGCGGTTTGTCCCGCCTATCAGGGACGGGTGATGACCAGCACCGCCGCCGGTGCCGACGGCCCGAGCTTTGGCTGGATCAACCGCGAACTGATCGCCAGCGGTAAAAACAATCCGCATATCAACGCGTTTGGCGGCGAAGACCGTTTTTGGCTTGGACCCGAAGGCGGCCAGTTTTCCATCTTTTTCAATAAAGATGCACCCTTTGACCTCGACCACTGGTTCACCCCGGAGCCCATCAACGAGGAGGACTGGCCGGCAACTGCAGTCGCCGATGACCGGGTTTCGTTCAGCGAATCCTTTCAGCTCGAGAATTACAGCGGCACGCTTTTCGAGGTTAAAGTCGATCGCACCGTCCGCCTGCTCGACGAACAGGAGGTGATCGCCCCGCTGCAACACGTGCTCAAAGAACCGATCGACTGGGTCGGATTCGCCTCGGAAAACCGCCTGACCAACAGCGGCGATCAGGCCTGGAGCAAATCGACCGGCCTGCTGTCGATCTGGATCCTCGGCATGTTTCAGCCGTCGGACAACACAACCATCGTCATACCCTATACATCCGGCCCCGATTCGCTTCTCGGTCCGGTGGTGAACGATGCCTATTTCGGCCGAGTGCCGGAAGATCGTCTCAAGGTCGGCGGACGAGCCATCTTTTTCAGCGGCGACGGCCGTTACCGCAGCAAGATCGGCCTGTCGCCACAGCGCAGCCAGCCGGTTCTCGGCAGCTATGACGCCGACAACGGCGTGCTCACCATCGTCACCTTTACGCTGCCCAAGGGTCTGCGCGATTACGTCAATTCGATGTGGGAACTGCAGGACGAGCCCTATCGCGGCGACGCGATCAACAGCTACAACGACGGCCCGCCGGAACCGGGCGCCAAACCTCTGGGTCCGTTTTACGAACTCGAGACCTCGTCGCCGGCAATCGAGCTGTTACCGGGTAAAAGCCTGATCCATATCCACCGCACCATCCATTTTCGCGGCACACCGGAACAGCTCGATCCGCTGGCGCAGGAGCTGCTGGGTGTGCGTCTGGAGGTCATCGAGAATGCTCTGCGCTGAGGCAACCGGTGGCTGAACACTTTATAAAGATGCGCGGAATCAGCAAATCCTTCCCCGGGGTGTTGGCTCTCGATAGAGTCGATCTCGAGGTGCTGAGCGGTGAGGTACACGCGATCCTCGGCGAGAACGGTGCCGGCAAATCGACGCTGATGAAGGTGCTGAGCGGCGTTCACGCCGCCGACAGCGGGGAAATCCGTGTCGATGGCGAAACTTGCCGGTTTCACAACATCAGCGAGGCCGAAACCGCCGGCATCACCATGATCCACCAGGAACTCAATCTCATCGACCAATTGACCGTGGCCGAGAACATCGTTCTCGGCCAGGAACCGGTCTCCCGCCTGGGCTGGATTCGACGCCGGGAAATGCATTCCATCGCCCGGCAAGCTCTCGGACGCCTCGGTGTCGCCATTCCGGTGACCGCCCGGGTCGGGGATCTCAAAGTTGGCGAACAGCAGTTGGTCGAGATCGCCAGGGCCCTGTCGCGGCGGTCGCGTCTGGTCATCATGGACGAGCCGACTTCAGCGCTGAGCGACAGCGAACGCGAAAATCTGTTTCAGGTCATCCGCCAGCTCAAACGCGAAAACGTGGCGGTGATCTATATCAGCCACAAGCTGGAAGAAATCTTTAGTATCGCCGACCGGGTGACCGTTCTTCGCGATGGCTGTTCCATCGTCACGCAGCGGATCGAGGAGAGCACGCGAGGTGAATTGATCAACCGCATGGTCGGCCGCGAACTGGACGAGCTCTTTCCCAAAGTCGCGGTCGAGCGCGGAGAAGAGCTTTTATCCGTAAAAAACCTGTCGCTGCAGCATCCAAGGCAACGGGAACGAAAAATCCTGGACGATATCAGCCTCGAGCTGCATCGGGGCGAGATCCTGGGCATCGCCGGTCTGATGGGCGCCGGCCGCAGCGAATTGCTGTTGACGCTTTTCGGCGCCCCGCCGGGCAAAATCACAAGCGGCTCAATCCGCATCGCCGGCGCAAACCACCCCTGCACCTCTCCGGCCGATGCCATTACTCGAGGCATCGTGCTGGTCACCGAAGACCGTAAAAGCCAGGGTCTGTTTCTGCCATTGACCGTCCGCAGCAACATCACGATCGCTGCGCTGCGCAAAACGCTTAGCCACGGGATAATCCGCAACCGCCTGGAAAACCGTCTGGCCGGCAATGCGGTGGAACGGTTGCGCATCCGCACACCCAGCCTCGCCCATGCGGTCGAGACGCTGAGCGGCGGCAATCAGCAAAAAGTCATTCTCGCCAAATGGCTCCTGACCGATCCTCAAATTCTTCTTCTCGACGACCCCACGCGCGGCATC
>JAFGJN010000262.1 GCA_016929055.1 Candidatus Zhuqueibacterota bacterium | reverse complement strand
GATCATCGTTTCGCACCACCATAAAACGCGCGTCCGGGGCCTTTTCTCTGCACCGCTCGCCTTTGCTGTCGGTGACACGGCCCCACACAGAATAGCGTCGTTCTTTATCAATATCCACAACCTGGGGCAACTGGATATTACCCCAGCGGTAACTGCGAAAGCTGGTCATTCGCTCCATCGGTTCGGAAAAAACCCAGGCATCGTAAACCGGAGAGACATAAGGTACATCGTGGCCGAGCACCCAGCCATCCGGCAACTCTTCGTGCTCGAACAAAAACATTTTATTCGATTCATCGATCTGAATTCGGTCAAAAGTGCGATAGGAATTCTGCAGAAAAGAATAAAAAGTCAATTCTTTGGTTTCGCGACTTGTGTTGGTTATCTCGACATCGCGAATAGCCAGAGTGGAACTGTGACAGAGGAAAAAGGTCTCGACCTGAATATCGGGCAAGGGTACGCAGCGATAGCGAACCAGATCGGGATAGGCGGTCGTGATGACGGGTTGTTGCACCATGTCGTCCACGGCATAGACGTAATCACCCGCCATTTTGAATGCCATGCACCAATCGCCGGCTGTATCGGTGGTAAAATCGGCACCGCGGCTCGAATCGTAAAAGACCCATTCAAATCCCTGATCCAGGACAAACTCGGATCGCTGCAGAGGCGCAGCAAAAGTCGTATAGAGGGGATCGTCTTTGGTGGCGGTAATATGGGATAAAAACGGTTCCGCGGCAAGACCGACGGACAGACACAACAACAGAAACAGACAGGCCAACAGGCCGGTTCGAAAAAACCACATGAGCGCCACCTCCGAATTATTTGATCAAACTCATTTTCTTTACGGTCGCATGACCGTGTTCATCAGCCAAACGATAAAAATAGATGCCGTTGGCCGCCGGTCGTCCGGCATGATCCGTGCCGTTCCATTCAACCCGATGGAAACCGGCTTTGAGGTTGGAATGAACGAGCGTCGCAACCTGGCGCCCCGCCAGGTCAAAAACCGACAAATCGACGAATTCCTGTTGCGGCAGAGAAAACTCGATCCGGGTCCGAGGATTGAAGGGATTGGGATAATTTTGACACAAGCGCAGCCGATTCGGCACAGCCACCTGAGGATCGGATTCGACCGCGGTGGCGCTTTGCAGGGTGAATTCGACAAATTCATACAGGTCAAAAGCAGTGGCCCAATCACCGGAATTGCCGTTCACCGTGTGATAGACGATGTTCAGGGCGATCTTGTCTCCTGCCTCCAGATTCAGACCGGCATAGGGCGTACGCGGAATGGCCAATTCGATCTGATAGCCGGGAGAATTTGAGGTCGTTTTGAGAATCACCTGATCGGGATCGATGACCCGACGTTTGAACTGAGAGCTGTAAGCTGCGTCGGTATCCCACATTCCGCCGGGTCCACCCTGGGAAAAGGCATAGGTCTTGACCTCGGTTCCGGCGTCCCATGACCGAAAATATCGAAAGCTGTTGGAGGAAGGATTGATAGACAGGACGCTGTTGCCTGATGACCACCACCAACCGTCTGTATCGAAATCGATAAAAATCTCGGAATTGGCAAATACCGGGAGATCAAGAGCGAGATAAAGCCAGTCGGCATCAAAGGCGGAATAGAGCCCGGGTGAAAAAGCGGTCGTTGAAAAAACGGCAGAGGCGCCAATACAAGTCCAGCCCTCTTCGATGACCCCGTCGATGATGGGAGTAAACCGCGGAATCTCTGTTATGATCGGATAACGGGGATAGGGATCCTGGCCGTCGGGTATGCCGTCCCCATCCGTATCCGGATCAGTCGGATCGCTGCCCCAATAGATCCCCTCGAGCGCTTCCTGGCAGTCATCGAGGCCATCCCCATCGGTGTCGATCTGTTGCGGATCGCTGGAGAAACTCACTTCATCCAGAGGCACGCGCGGGTCTTGATCCGGGAAGTGATCGCCGTCGGCATCGGCGGTTTCATAGATTTCTCCCCATTGGGGCAGCAACTCTTCATAGGCCTGAAAGTGACGAAACATGCCGGCCTGAAAGCTAAAATGCTCGCCGCAGGCGCGTGGAAACTCCCAGGGTTTGTCGCCGTGATAAAACTCTGAATAGCCATTGGTGTGATAGAGCGCATCCAGCGCGTGTTGCACCTCGTGCACAAAAATCCAGGTTAACCCCATATTGGCAGAGTCGTGCCGTTCCGGATAGCGCACACCGGTGCCGACCGGCCAGTTGCTGTGGGAAAAGCCGGTTTCTCGCGCCGGGCCGGAAAGATTCAGAACGGGCACACCGACCGACCAATAGCCATTGATGGCAGGAGTGATCCGAAAAATCACGTCATATTGGGTATTGACGACACCGAGTTCTTGCAAATCCTGGGCTGTTTCCTGGTAATAGAGCCCGCCAGGATCGCTGTAGGTTTTATAGTCGTCGATCTCGTGATAATAGAGTTGCATGTTGAGTTTGAAACCGGAATTGATCCAGTAAAAGAGCCGCGCTTTTTCGATCATGTAGCGGATGTCCGATACCGCTGCGGCATCGATTCGTCCTCGATCGGTGTTTTTATAGATCACGATAGCGGTTTTGAGGGTGGTATAGGTATAGGCCGAAGGATCCGATGCAGAGGTGACAAGCCGCAACTCTTGTGATTCGGCGAATTCCTCTACAGGTGAGATTCGTCCTCTAACCCG
>JAFGJN010000261.1 GCA_016929055.1 Candidatus Zhuqueibacterota bacterium | reverse complement strand
GCACCGATTGCGGTGCCGCCGTCGCTGGCGTGGGGATGGACAAAGATTTCCTCGACGTTCGGCAATTCGCGGATGAGCTTGTTGAGTTTGACGTTGAGAAAAGTTCCGCCGGCGAGGGCCAGGCGCCTGAAGGGATGCTGCTGAAGCAAGGTGCGGATCCAGGCGAGAACGGATTCTTCCAGCAACCGCTGAGCGGCGGCGGCGACATCTGCGCGGCCGTAGCGGCGGATGAGACGCAAGATCAAACGCCCCGTATGGCTGGCGAGCAAAACATCCCGGCGCGGTGTAAAGATGAAATCGATCCAATAAGGATAGCCCTCCAAGACACCGTTTTGAGAAGAGGCAAGGATCTCTCGCAACTCGCTAGCAGCTCGGTCGGGATCGCCATAAGCGGCCAACCCCATTGTCTTGCCTTCGCCATCGAGAAATTTCAAACCGAGACACACGGTCACTGCCGAATACCACAACATGGTGGCAAAGAGCGGCAGTTCCTCGACGAGATGCATTGCGCCGTTCTCGCATCGATAGACCTGGCCGGAAATATTGCGGCCCTGACCGTTGGGTCCAAAGCCATCGAGGCTGATGGTCAAACAACGATCAAAACCGCTGCAGCGATAAGCGCTTGCCGCATGCGCCAGATGATGATCGACAAAATGGATTTTTTCCGCCGCCACACCCAGCTCCGTGAGCATTTCACACGGAGCGCCCGGTCGGTACATTTTGCGAAAGTTTGGCCAGAGATACTGCAACAAACCGATCCAACCGCGAGGCGATAAAGCCGCCAGGGAACGCGGCAAATCCGAAGGACGGCGACAAAAAAGATCGCCATAAAAGGAAGAGGGGGGATAGCCGACAGCGACGAAATCAATGTCGGCAAGTTCGATATTTTGGAATCGCAGCGCGGCTTGAAGAGCCTGGGCCGGAAAGGAACGGTCATATTTGATCCGTGAATAGCGTTCCTCCGAAGCGGCAAAGACCAGTTTTCCGTCTTTGACCAGGGCGACACTGCTGTTAAAGTGATTGCCAGAGCAATCGTTGAAGCCGAGAACAATCATTGCCAACCTTTCGCAATTATCTCGAGACCGGGCTCACAGGCGGCCGGCGCTCGATCCCGAGAATACTGAGAAAAAACGAAGAAAAAATGGTCTGCGCGCCGATGAGGATCAGGGTTGCGGCAAAGAGAGCGGGACGGATATCGTTCGAGAGGCCGAGATCAGTCGAATTCCATCTCGGGAAAAAAATCAAAGAGATAAAAAACCCCGCAATAAAAAAAAGGGCACCAACAAGCAAACCGCGCTCGAGATTGAACAGCTTGAATGCACGCTGCAAACCGCCGGTGAGGGGACGGTACTCGTGGGTCACGGCATAAATCCGGGCGAAAATACCCAAAACAATTACCTGGTAACCCAGCAGCGTGGAGAGGCTGCCGAAGACCATGCCGTTCTGACTGAGCATCAGCCCAAAGCGCTGTGCAGGCGCTGCCAGAGCCAGGAACAAGGCCAGAAAACCCAGAATAAAAAGGAACAAACCCGGAATAAGAAAGAGATGAGTGGGGCTGTGCAAGAGCATGAAACGCAAATGTCGCCAGCCGTCGCGAAATGAACGCAGATGCGGTGGCCGACTGCGCCCGTCGCGATGCAAAGTGATGGGGATTTCGCAGGTCCGCAGTCCCAGTTCGGCGGCTTTGATAACCATTTCCGAAGCATATTCCATGCCCGTCGTCTGCAGCTGCATTCGGTCATAGGCCTGTCGAGTAAACGAACGCATGCCGCAATGCGCATCCGAAACCCTGCTGTGAAACATCCATTTCAGCAGACCGGTGAGAAGAGGATTGCCGAGATAGCGATGATGCCAGGGCATTGCACCCTTTTCGATTTGTCCGTGCATCCGGGTTCCGATGACGAATTCATGGCCCTGGCGCAGAGGTTCGATAAAGCGAGCGAGATCACACAAGTCATACGAATCATCCGAATCGGCTATAACGATATAGTGGCCACGGGCGATTTCAATGCCGGCCCGATACGCATTGCCATAGCCTTTGCGCGACTCGATCACCACCCGCGCTCCAAAGGATTCGGCGATACGAACCGACTCGTCAGTGGAACCGTTATCCGCCACCACGATTTCGCCTTCGATGCCCAACTTTTGCAGCGTGTCACGTGCTTTACGCACACAGATGCCAACCGTCTCGCTTTCATTGAGACAGGGCAATACCACGGAAACCTCTATGGCCATTTTGTCGCTTTCCTCTTGATCGAGTTTAGTGGCCGGTTGCCTTGAAAATTATCACAAGAACCTTGATCATGGTTCGACAATCGAGACCAATCGACCAATCATCGATATTATCCAGTTCGGTTTCGAGGGATCAGCCGAAAAAGTCATGTCGGCCTATCGATTGATTAGCTGACTTTATTGCGCTCTTGCTCGCTATAATAGGTGTAATAATAATTGTAATCTCCATAGAGATTTTTTTCGTGAACATTGTTGAGAATAACGCCGACCAGTGGCGCCTTGACCCGCTGCAAAAGACTTTTGGCTTTGAGCACGATCTCTTTATCATTGCGCCCGGACTCGATGACCAGCGCCACAGCATCGAGGTAAGGCGCCAGAACGGCGGCATCGGTAACCGCAATGATCGGCGGCGCATCCACCAGAACAAAATCATACTGGCCAACGACGAAATGGAGCAAATCACGCATCGCGTCACCGGCGAGCATTTCCGCAGGATTGGTCGGCAAATGCCCAGCGGACAGAAAATAGAGATTTGGAATGCCCGATTCGCGAATGGTCTCGGAGAGGGCCAGATCCAGAGAAACCGTTTGATCGACAAGTTCATGCGAGCCGGAAGATGGTAAAACGTCCGCTGCTTCCTGACTCGACTCTTTTGGCGATACCTGCGTAAATGAGGCCAACAGAGTCGCCAGTCCCGGCTTAACCGGTAATCCGAAAAAACGGTGCAGGGTCGGTTTTCGCAAATCGGCATCGATCAGAAGAGTCTTTGTCCCCATCTGCGCCGTCACTGCGGCTAGATTGGCGATCGTGGTCGATTTGCCTTCCTTGGGTCCGGAACTGGTGAGCATCAGCGTCTTGATCCGTCTTTCGGCTGAACAAAATTGCAGATTGGTTCTTAGGGTTCGATATGCTTCGGTTGCGGGCAAGGATGGCTGATAAAAAGCGATGAGCCGGTGCGAGGGTGTATACGAGATCGAATCCACACCTTGTCGAGTGGACGTGCTGCGATGAAAACGGATACGAGGGATGGAGCCGAGTATTCCCAATCCGATTTTTTCCTCCACTTCTTCCGGTGTTTTCAGGGAAGTATCGATGGATTCGACAAAATAGGCCAGACCGACACCGATGGTCAATCCCAAAATGAGTCCGACCGCCAGGTTGAGACGTTTGCGCGGCCAAACGGGTGAGGACGGCAAGTCAGCAGTATCGATAACTCGTATGGTCGGCAGTCTCTGAGCTTCGTGAATCCTCGCTTCTTCCCTTCGCTCAGCCAAAAGGTTGTAGATGTGGTTTGCCAGATCGCGTTCCCGGGTCAATCGCGCCAGATCGTACTCTTTGCCCGGCAGTCGGTCGAGTTGGCGTTCATAATCATCGAGGGCGCTGGCCAGACTGCGCTCCTGGGTGCGCAGGGTCTCGAGCTCCAGCTCCAGATTGACCTGCTCCTCATAAAGGGCGGATATCTCGCTCAGCGGATCGACGAGATTTTCCTGTTCCGCCAATTTTCGGGTTTCACCGGCAAGGTTGGTGCGAATCCGGTCGAGATCGCGGCGCATCTCCACCATCTTGGGATTGTCCTCCGGAACTCCCAACAACTGCTGGCGAATATAGGCGGTCTGCAAATCGGTCCATTCGTTTTTCAGCTGTTGAATCATCGGAGTGGAATAATCAGAGATCGACGGTTCGAGCCGTCGTCTTCGATCCTGTAATTTTTCCAGAACCGCTCGCAACCGCTCCTCTGTTTTGGCCCGTTCGGCCCGGGCGGTCTGATATTGTCCATCGATGTGAGACACGCGCCGTAAAAGTTCTTCGACTTCCTGGTCCAGAGAAGTGATGCGATTGCTCTCCTTGAATCGGCGCAAGGCCGCTTCAGCCGTTTCCAGCCGTTCTTTATATATTTGACGTTGTTCTTCGATAAAACCTCGCACACCACCGACTTGTTGCTGTCGCAAACGGAGATTGCGATCCTGTAGCACCTGAGTGAGGGTATTGGTTACAGTCATGGCGGCAAAGGGATCGGCAAAAGCGGAACTGATGCGGATCACCTGGGATTCTGCAACCGGATTGGCCTGAATATTTTTCCTGATTCGGGCCGCATAATAGGCCGTGGGATTGACCTGCAGGCAATCAGGAGGAGAGGCGATTTTGTTCAAAACCAGCTCCGGCAGCTGATGCGCAACCTCCAGCGCGACTGCCCGACTTTTGATCTCCTGAAGGGAATTAAGAAGCATTTCCTTGCCCGTGTATTCACGCGGCGCCGGATTGGTGACCGTTTGCGGTGGTGAATCGAAAATGATCGTCGCATATGCTTCATAAACCGGTGGCGTGGAAGAATTGTAATAAAGAATAGGCGCCATCAACGCCGTCAAGGTCAACAAAACGACCCATCCCCTGCGCACAATCACCTGTGTAAACCTGCCGCCAACGGCTGTCTCTTGACTGTCTGCTGTCATTTCATCCTTTCCGTCTCGATACCCGTTTCAGTCCTCGCTGGCCCGCAAATACCAGACATAGACACTTGCAATAATCGCGACCTCATGCGCCACGCGAACGAGTTCCCGCCACCGGAACCAGCCATTCTTGGGCAAAAAAATCACGTCGCCCGGCTGCAAAACGGGGGGCGCCTGCACACCCTTTTTATTCTTGAGATATCGATCCAAATTATAATCGGTTACCCGTTCGGCGAAACGGGATTGCAGCAATTCATCAAGCCTTTCTTCGGTCATGCGTCCGGCCTGGGCTTCCCTGACCAGTTTTTTCAGACCTTCCTGGTTCAAATTCCAGCCCTCGGTTTCTCGTGTCACTCTCACCCGCGAAAGATTGGCTTCAAAAGTCGGACCGCCGGCTTTGGAAATCAGCTCGAGCACATCGGTGTCATAGGGAACCCGATATTCTCCCGGTTTCTTGACCTCTCCCCAAACATGGACGATCATCTCGACACTGAGCTCTTCGCCCAGCAAATAACCGCTGGGTTGTTGAGTCTCCTGGGCCAAAAGAACGGAGAGGGTGATGAGAACAACCGACATCGCTCGTCGTAGCAATTTCGGCATTCGCTGCACAGGGTTTCCTCCTTGCGGCTCTATTATTCTTTACAGCACAGATTCACAAAGTTCCTCTGGAATTTAAACGATTCAAGTATTGCAAGAGTCATGCCAGTGCCTTCTTTTTCTCCCGAGACAGCCGGCCGCCGGGATCAGTCAACGTTTCTTTTGACCAGGTGCTCCAACCGATACTTTTTCAGCTTGTTATAGAGCGTTCCACGGCTGATGCCGAGCGTCACGGCGGAGCGGCTGACGTTGCCTCCCTGGTCCTGCAAAACATGTCCGATCAGATGCGCTTCAACTTTATCCAGCTTAAAATTCTGCAGTCGCAACTCTTTTGTGCCGTCATTACCATCCGAACCGAAGGGATCGACCACCAGACACTGGGGAGTCAAGCGCCCGCCGCTGCAAAGCATGACCGCGCGTTCGATTGCAGCGCGCAGTTCGACCACATCGCCCGGCCACCGGTATTGCAACAGCTGCCGGGTGACGACTGGATCGATCCCATCGATGGATTTGTAAAACCGACGGCTGAAATGGCTGAGAAAAAAATCTGCCAGCACGGGGATATCCTCCCGCCGTTCCGCCAGAGTGGGCCATTCGAGCGTCGAAGATCCAAGCCGGGCTATGAATTCCTTTGCCAACGGCAGACAAGCGGCGGATTGTGAGCTGGAAAAAATCAGACGGAAACCGGAATTGATGCCGTTTTGCGATAACCGCTGTCGTTCATCGCAATAATCGATCAGATGATGTTGCACATCCGGGGATAAATGGTCGATACGATGGAAAAAAAGCGTTCCGGATATCGGTGCATCCCGGGGGAGGAGATCGCGATTGCGGGATAAAACCGAATTTAGAAAAGTCAATTTTTGCGCCTTGACGGTCTGGCTATCGAATTCAATAAAGGATTGAAAACGTCGACGGCTGAGAAAGTGGACCACACGCGCATACTCTTCTTTCATGCTCCCCGGTGCACCGCACAACAAGATCGGCGAGTCGGTGCGTGCCAAAAGCGCCAGACGCTGATAGCGCTCGCGCATGATCGGCGATATCGCAGGCAAAACTGCCACCACCCGCTCTCTTTCCCAGCGATTTTTTCGTGCCTGAAGCAAGCGAGGGTGAAAATTCATTCGCCACACCTGCTTGAGAGTCATATGTACCTCATCGGCATCAAAGGGAGCTAAAATATAGTCGGCACCTCCGCGTTTGATCAATTCAATCGCCAGAGCCAGATCGGATTGGGGCAACAAACCGATGACCGGCTGATCGTTTGTAAAGGTGAAGGAATCGATTGCCTCCAGGTAGGTTGCGGCATCGACTCGCAGATCCACCACGACGGCATTGGGCCGTTGATTGGAACGACAAAAAAAGTCAATCTCCTCCTTTCTCTGAGCAGGCAAGGCTTGAACATTTTGCTCCTTTAAATACTCACAGCAAATTTTCAACCAATCCGCATTTGAAGAAATCAGAAGGATAAAGGCGTCATGGGCAGACATTGTAATACTCCCGCAATGAGCGAATAGCGGACCTTTTCGAAAGGTCAAGTGTGCAACGATCGGTGATCTCCGGTCTTGGAATAGGGGTAGGCCCGATCAGGCAGGCAAATACAAGAGCAAGCATCGTTCCGCAAACACGTCAGCTTAAAAATGGTAAACCTTTATTTTACAACATCATTAAAAACCCATGCCAGGGGTTTGAACCTCAAAATTGTTCAGTTTTGAGACGGTGTATCAAATCGAGACAATCCCAAATCTCGCTTGAATCGGTCATGCTGATCCGGAACCCGTCGCAACAACCAGAGACCGAGACCCATCAGGCCAGCGAGAACAGCGATGGCCGACTTGTACTGCACCACCACGGTAAAACCGCTCAGCGACAAAGTAACGGCGCTCCAGATCAGGGGTCCGCTGATAGCAGCGACTTTGCCGGAAAGGGCATAGAGACCAAAAAATTCGCCGAGCATTTCGCGCGGAACCAGCGAGATCAGCAAGGGACGAGCGGCCGTCCACGTGGATCCCAACAATGCACCGACCACGGTGCCGAGAGCCCAAAAGACAGCGGGCCAGGGGTTGACGATAACCAGGATCAAAGAGACGACCCAAAGAGCGATCACGGTCTGGAGCGTTTTTTTGGGGCCATAATGGTCGGTCAGAATGCCGCACAGAGCTGATCCAATGACTGCGGAAGGAATCGTGACGATAAAGAATTTATTGGCCTGCGCCAGGGTGAATCCCATCACTTTTTGAGTATAGACGCCCATAAAAATAATCACGGTCTGAATGCTGTCTTCATAGAGAAATTTGGCAACCAAAAAGCGTAACAGACCGG
>JAFGJN010000260.1 GCA_016929055.1 Candidatus Zhuqueibacterota bacterium | reverse complement strand
CGCGGTTGGTTCGTTCGATCGTCTGAACAAACATCTTGTAAGCTTCACGTTTGTATTCGAGCAGCGGATCTTTTTGCCCATAGCCGCGCAGATGAATACCTTCGCGCAACACATCGACGCCGGCCAGGTGCTGACGCCAGTTTTCATCGATCTTTTCCAGGACGTAAAAACGTTCATAACGGGTGGCAATCTCCTGCCCGATGGCTTCGACTCGGCGGGAATAGATGGAATGGGCCCACTCGCAGAGCTGCTCCATAACATCGCCAGGATTGCGTCCCTCCTCGGATTCATCCACCAGAGCCGGCGACTGGCGAAAAATCAGTCGGCAATCGGATTGCAGGCGCAGCAGCCTGCTGCGTTCCATCACCTCCTCATCGCCCAGAGCCTGGTCGATCAGGTGGTAAAGTGTATCGTCGATCATGGAATAGACCGAATCGCGCACAATCTCGCCGCTCAGTCGTTCTTCTTCGATGCGCTGATCGCGATATCGGAACTCGGCGAAATGAGCCAAAGCCCAGGCGACCATTTCTTCGCGAAAAGTCTCGAGTCGCTCCCGCTCATTGCTTTCGGGCAACGCTCTTTCCGGCCGTTTGAACAATATATAATCGAGCAGTCGGGGCAACAGTTGGGTAGCTTGATCGTTACTCTGAGCCGCAGCCCAATTGACGAGAAATGATACGGCGGATTGGATCATCTCTTCAATGGAAGCCGATGCCAACATGAGCAGATCATAGCTTTGCAGATTATCCACCACCTGTTTCATCAAGCTCTGGCTGCTCGCTTTGAGCACGGCATCGAGGAATCGTTCGGTTTCCACTTCTTTGGGCAGATCGGCATAGACCGGCCCAAACACCCGTTCGAGAAATCGGCTTTGTTGCGGTGCGAGCTCGTGCACCTGATTGTCAATGGGCAGATTGTATTTGCGAAAACTGTATTCGACCACAGCGCCGACGAAAAAGACAATCGGCATTTGGCCGAGAATGCGGTGCCGTAAAACCTCATCGCCTTCGGCGGCATCGATTCCCTCAACCCACTCGTCGAGAATCTGCTCCAGTTTATCGCGCCGGACATCGCGAATTTCTGCGGCGCTAAGCGGTGGTTTTTGCATAAAGGTTTTTTCCAGGGCCGCCACGAATTCGTCGGTTCGCCAGGAAACGGGCGAAGCTGTCAGGCGCAAAAACTGGTTCATCAGACCGATCAGATAGACCTTGAAAAATTCATGCCGATCCAGGGAGACAAACAACGGCAACCGGGCCTTTTCGCCGTGTTCCTGCAGGCGCGAACGATAAATGTCTACAGCCCAGTCTGTCAGCCTGGATTCCCACTGTGCCGCACTGCCGATCTCCGCCGAACCGAGAAAATCGGGGCGCATGGTAAAAATACGCTCCAATTCGTGGCCGATCCCTTCCCAATTCCACCGTTCCGGATCATCCGAGCCGGCGTTATGGAGACGAATCTTGAGGTGGACCAGTTCGCCGATGATTTTCTCGACCGGACAATAACCTAAAACACGATGGCGAATCTGCATCTCTTTTAAATGGCGATCGAGTTCCACCTGCTCCAAAACCCAATCCCGCATGATTTGCCTAATGGCATCGGGTTTCAGTTCCTGCAATTCCGCCGAATCCGGGCCAAAGCTGCGGTTGAAAAAAGTCTCGAGATTTTGAGCCAGCTTGTCCAGCTGCCATTTTTCCCGCGGATCCTCCTCGTTGAAAAACCGTTTGGCTTTGGATTCGACAAAATCCTCGGGTTGAGCAAATCCGAGCAGATTTTGCCGTCTTTTATAGATGATTTTACGCTGCTCATTCAGCACATTGTCATACTCGAGCAGATTTTTTCGGATTTCGAAATTGCGATCCTCCACCTTTTTCTGCGCCCGCTCGATAGAGCGGGTGATCAGCGGGTGTTCGATACGCTCCCCCTCTTCAGCCGGACCCATGCGGCTCATCATGCCGGCGATGCGGTCGGAGCCGAACAGGCGCATCAGGTCGTCCTCAAGAGAGAGATAAAACCGGGAGGATCCCGGATCGCCCTGGCGGCCAGCGCGGCCGCGCAGCTGGCGATCGATACGCCTTGCTTCGTGTTTCTCGGAACCGATGATATGCAAACCGCCACGTTCAATCACCTCGGGCGGCAGTTTGATATCGGTTCCACGGCCGGCCATGTTGGTAGCGATAGTGATCGCACCACCCAAACCGGCTTTGCTGACAATCTCCGCTTCCTGCTTGTGGAATTTGGCATTTAAAACCGTATGAAATCGGCCTGATTCCACTTCTTTGCTGACATCGCCCTTTTTCAACCAATTGGCTACCGGAATCCCGCGGCGCGTCAACATCTCGCTGAGACGCTGAGAAACATCCACCGACACGGTGCCGATCAAGATCGGTCGACCTTGTTCGTGCATTTCCAGCGCTTCATCTAAAAGCGCTTCGTATTTTTCCTGCTTGGTACGAAAAATGACATCGTTATGGTCGGAGCGAATCACGGGCCGATTGGAGGGGATGACCACCACCTCCATCTTGTAGGTGCTGAAAAATTCCTGCGATTCGGTTTCTGCGGTACCGGTCATGCCGGCGAGTTTCTTGTAGATGCGGAAAAAATTCTGCAGCGTGATGGTTGCCAGTGTCTGGCTCTCTGCCTGGACCTGTACGCCCTCTTTGGCTTCAAGGGCTTCGTGCAGACCGTCGCTGAATCGTCTGCCGGGCATTTGTCGCCCGGTAAACTGATCCACGATAACCACCGCTTTTTGTCCGGGAGTAAAACGCCCGCGCCCCCGCATGTCGCTCTCTTCCAGGGTCTTGACTACGTAATCAACATCTCGATGAAATAGTGTATAGGCTTTGAGCAATTGTGAGATGTTTTGAATGCGCTCTTCGATTTCGTTGTATTCGCGCCAGTATCGATCGCGCTGGCTCTCCAAGATGCGCCGGGGCTTGCGGTCAAAATGGATACGAAACCAGAATTCGATCTCGTCGTTGTTGAACACATAGCGCGGTGCGTGGCACTTTTCGATGAGCTCCGCCATTTCGCGATCGTCAAAAAGATAGCCCTTGCTCTGCAGGTGCACACGATCGCGGGACATCAGGCTCTCCAATTCGCTGCGCGATTGCACTTTTTTGCTCATCAATCGGATCACTTCTTCGCGAAACTGGGTATATTCCTGATCATAGTCGAAAAAGGGCAGGTTGTCGATCAAAGCGCTGCGTGCAGCGGGATTGAAACGCTGCGGATTGCCCTGGGCATCGAGGACGAAAAGTGTATCGGATTCGATATCCGAATCCTGAAGCAATTCGACAAACCGCTCGGCCACCTGAGCCCGATTGTGGCTGTTGCCTGCCAACCGGCGATAGCCGGCGGCGGAAATACCGCTGACCCGCCATCTCGCATCCGCTCCGACCGGGATACCGTCCTTCCCCTCCTCGACGACAAAGAGCCGTTGCAGCAGACGTCGTTTTTCATAGTCGCCGAGTTCCGCTTTGCCCAGCGCATCAAACAATTGCCGCACCTGGCTGTCAATCCGCATCAGGGATTCATATTCGGCACTGATGCTCGTGGCGGCATTCGGCGTTAGATCCAATGCCGTTTGCAAAGCCTGATCCAGATCAATACGGTTCAGCAAACCGCCCTGGGACGCGGGGTTTTGCCGGGATTTCCAACTTTCGATTTCTCGCGCGACCTGTTCCAGCGGGCGACCCAGCAGACGATCGACCAATTCCGGCGCAAGAGCGGT
>JAFGJN010000259.1 GCA_016929055.1 Candidatus Zhuqueibacterota bacterium | reverse complement strand
GGCAAAGTGGTCAGCATTTCCGATTACGGCGCTTTTATCGAATTGGAAAAGGGCGTTGAAGGTCTGATCCACATCTCGGAAATGTCCTGGACTCAGCATATCAAACATCCCTCCAAGATTCTCAGCGTCGGCGAGATCATCGAGGTCAAAGTGTTGAATATTCAAAAAGAAGAGCGAAAAATTTCCCTGGGTCTCAAGCAGCTTGAGCCGGATCCGTGGGAAACCCTCTCGGACAAGTATCCGGTCGGCACTACCCACAAGGGAGTGGTTCGCAACCTGACCAACTTTGGCGCCTTTGTCGAGTTGGAGGAAGGTATCGACGGGCTTATTCATATTTCCGATCTCTCCTGGACGAAAAAGATTCGCCACCCAGGTGAAGTGGTGAAAAAGGGCGAAGAGGTCGAAGTCGTCATTCTCAATGTCGACAAGAACAACCGCCGGATTTCTCTCGGTTTCAAACAAACCAAGGACAATCCGTGGGATGTGCTCGAGGATACCTACAAACCCGGAATATTGACCGAAGGTAAAGTGGTGCGGTTGATCGAAAAAGGATTGATCGTCGAATTGCCTGAGATTGTGGACGGTTTTGTGCCTCTGTCCCAGTTGGCCAAAGAAAACATCAGCAAACCGGCCGATTCCTATCAAATCGATGACGTTTTGACTCTCTCCGTCATCGAGTTCAACAAGGACAGCAAAAAGATCGTTCTCTCGGAAAAAGACGCGGTCGGCAAGAACGCCCCTGAAGCCCAGGAGGTGTCTGAAGGAACCGAAGACATTCCGGAAGAGGCGGCGGCAAAAGATGCGGATGCTGCCTCGGCCGAACCGGAAGAAGAGAAACCGGAAGAAGAGAAGCCGGAAGAAGAGAAGCCGGAAGAAGAGAAGCCGGAAGAAGAGAAAAAAGACGAATAGTTTTTCGTCGTTCAAAACCAACGAGCTGTCTTGTTCCCGATTGGGGACAAGACAGCTCTTTTTGTTTAGGGGATCAGATCAGCGATTGATTTATTTTGTTGAAATCGTTGAATTATTTGCTTATGTTGAAAAGGTATAAATCTTTCTAAACCCGGGATACGAGATCTATCGATAAAATGACCAATCTGGCCGGAGGAGTGATGTGGGTCTTGAAATGGATTTTAATGGCGGTGGTTGTGATTGGGGTGATCGGTTTTGCCATGCAAAACACAACCCAACTGGTGACGGTAAAATTTATTCAATATGAAACGGTTGCCTTGCCACTTTGGGTGGTCATGTACGCTTCATTTACCGCCGGTCTCTTGTTCTGGCTGATCGTTTCGATCGCGCAGATCGCTTCGCTGAAAAATAATTTGCGCAAACAGAGAAAAGAGATCAAAAATTTGAAACACGAACTGGATACATTGCGCAATGTATCCATCGATGATTCGGTCATACCTCAGCCGAGCGATACCGGCAAGACGACGAAAGAGAATCAAACGGTCGAGGAGTAGGGAATGAGTCAAATCAACCTGGCGTTGTTGACCGGAATTGCCGCAGCGTTTGTTCTATTTCTCTTAATTTATTCCATTCGGCGCAAAAATCGACACCAGACCGAGGCACAGGCAGAATACCTGAGTGGGCTCAACAGTATGATCTCGGGCGACAAAAAGCAGGCTCTGGCAAAACTGCGCAACACAGTTCGATTGGATACCGATTTTGTCGATGCCTATATCAAGATTGGCGATATTTTACGCGACGAGGGCGAAGCGGAGAAAGCGGTCAAGATTCACCGCGATTTACTTATTCGTCCCACTCTTTCTGCCAAACAACGATTTGAGATTTTGCGATCACTGGCGTCGGACTATATTTCCGATCACGGATGGAAAAACGCATTGCTGGTGCTGGAGCAGATTCTCGATATCGATCACAAAAACGAATGGGCGTTGGGACGTCAACTGACTGTATATGAAGAGATGGGCGACTGGCAAGGCGCTTATGATATCGTCAAAAAATCCAATCGTCTCGGCAAGACGGAAAGAAAGTTTCGAATGGCCGCCTATAAACTTGAGCAGGGGGTTCAGCTGACGCATCTGAAACGCGAGCACGACGCCCGGTTGCGCTTTCGCGAATCCATAAAGGAAGATGCGACTTTTCTTCCTGCTTATCTGCAGCTGGCGGACAGCTATATTCGCGAGCAACGCGCCCAGGATGCGTTGGTGGTTTTAAAAAAGTATATTCGCATCGACCCGAAAAATTCTGTGCTCATTTTTTCCCGGCTGCGCCAGGTCTTGTTCGAATTGGGCCATTTCAGCGATATTCAAACCGTCTTTTTTGAGCTGACGCGCGATCATCCCGAGATCGTCGAGGGACATCTGGGACTGGCAGAGATCTACGAGAAAAAGGGCGAATTCCTCCGCGCCGTCGACGCGTGTAAACGAGCGATTGCCGTCGATCCGGCACGTATCGACCACAAGCTGGTGCTGATCCGCCTTTACAACAAGCTTTCACGCCAGGACGCGGCCGCCGAACTCGCCAACGAATTGGCCAACACTCTGATCGAAGCCAAGAAACGCATCGTTTGCACCGCGTGCGGCTCCGTCTATGACGAGTATCGCTATCGTTGTGCATCCTGCGGGCGATGGAATGCCCTGGAGATCAGCCGTGATTGATGGATTCATGGACGGCCGACAGGAATCAAACCGCTTCTGCAAATGGACCCGCATTTTTCCCTGGCTCTTTGTATTCAGCGTTTGTTGGGCCTTCGCTCCGGCAGCCAGAGCCAATTCGATCGAATGGGTCGAAAAACTTCTCGCAGCCCAGGAATTTTCCGAATTAGCCGAATTGCTGCCTCGGGTCGCCGATCGCTACCCCACAAACCCCACAATTCTCTATGCCCAGGCTTTGCTAAATCAGGATGCCGGGCGGGCTGCCAATTTGTTCGCACGCGTCGTCACACTGCAGACACCTTATGCCGACGACGCCCTGTTTCGGCTGGCCCAGTATCGCTACCACCTCGGACATTATGATCGCTGTCAGCAGGACTTTGCGGAATTGATCAAGCGTTTTCCCCAGTCGGAGCTGATTGACGACGCTATCTATCTTTTCAGTCAGGCATTGATGGCAAAAGGCGAACGCGATTCGGCACGGCTTTTTCTGCAGAGTTTTATCAAAAAATATCCTCGGTCGCCATTCGTCGATCTTGCCATACTCGATCTGGAATCCGCTCACATGTGGAAGACCGGCGATCCATCACCTTTGCTCGGCTCCTATCGCATCCAGGTCGGAGCGTTTCGTTATTACGACAATGCCAAACAGGTAGCCGAAAGATTCGCAGAACGTCGATTCGACGCCGAGATCCACGCCAAGGAAAGCCTGTATGTGGTGTTGATCGGCCGGTTCGCCGATCGTCGGGATGCGGAAGCTTTTGCTCACCGTCATCGACAGCATTTTGATCTCGGTTATCACATCATCCAAATGGTCGATCGTTGATTCGTCCATCAATTTCAAACAAATGCAGGTTTTAAGATCCTTGATCCTTCGGCCTTGCTTTTCGGCCGCGCGGGAGCTCGTTGTTTCTATGCAATTGACTCCACCCCGCCGGCCTATCGAATCGGACAACCTATACAGGGAGTGGCTATGAAACAGACCGTGGTTCTGCTTTTATTGGCCTTGCTTGCGGCAACGGCGAGTTCTCAGGTAACACCCCAATCCTGTCTTTCGGTCGTCGATTACCGAATCGCGGCAACATTGAATCCGTCAGAACAGACGGTCCAGGGTAAAATGACGCTGCGCT
Source organism: Candidatus Zhuqueibacterota bacterium (assembly GCA_016929055.1). Classification (GTDB taxonomy): domain Bacteria; phylum Zhuqueibacterota; class Zhuqueibacteria; order Residuimicrobiales; family Oceaniaggregativiventaceae; genus Sulfursilanivivens. The sequence goes on along the minus strand of JAFGJN010000259.1, from coordinate 5,767 downwards.
GGATTCACACCGGTTCCCAGCCGGTTTCAGAACTCTATTTTCACGCCTATCCCAACGCTTTTAAAAACGCTTCGAGCCATTTTTTTCGCGATGAAGCGCGCTGGCAACCAGACGGAAAAGCCTTGATCGATATTCTTCCGGCCGAAGAGCTGGGATATATGGAAATTCATTCGTGTATCCTTCGTCGGCATGGCAGCTCCGAGTCGACCGATCTGCTCCCCAGTCTGGACTATCGCGCACCGGGCGTGGAGCCGGACGGCGATCAGACGGTTTTTGTTCTCGAACTGCCGCAACCGGTCTCTCCAGGCGCGACGATCGATGTGAATATGGATTTCACCACAAAGTTGCCGAAAAGTATCCTGCGATCCGGTTACCATAACCGCACCTTTTTCGTCTCTCAGTGGTATCCGAAAATTGGTTTCCTCGAGGCGGACGCCTGGCATTGTCGACCCTATCATCGGGATGGAGAGTTTTTCGGCAATTTTGGCTCCTTTACCGTCGAATTGATTGTCCCTGACGACTTGACGGTCGCTGCGACCGGCGTGCTGGTGGATTCGGTTTCCAGCGATGGAATCACCCGCTACACCTATCAGCAGGATTGTGTTCACGATTTTGCCTGGACCGCCGGAGCGGACTATCAGGTGATGCGCCGGCAGTTTACATTCAACGAATTGCCTTCCGTGGAGTTGATTTTGCTTGTCCAATCCGCCAATCGATCGCTAGCGGATCGGATTTTCCAGGCGACGGAAAACGCGCTCAAATACTATGGGCTTTGGACCGTTCCTTATCCCTATCCGACATTGACTATTGTCGATGCCCCGTGGCGCTCTCAGATCGGCGGTATGGAATATCCCACACTCTTTACCATCGAGGTCACAGAGAACAACATCGGCACCCTCGATTTGGAATCCCTGATCGTACATGAATGCGGCCATCAATTTTGGTATGGCATGGTCGCCAATGATGAAGGGCGATTTCCCTGGCTCGACGAAGGTTTGAATTCCTATTCCGAGTCGCGGGTGATGAACGCCGCTTATGGTCCTCGTACCTGGCGGCATACGGTACTCAAAAAAAGCGGTTTCGGTATTTCGTTCGACCTCGCGGATGTCCGTTTCGCACCACGCCTGCAGCAATGGCAGAGTTTTCTGCCGGCAAACGGCCGCGATATCATCGATCAGCCTGCTGACCGCTTTATCGATCATTCCAGCTATATGAAAAACAGCTATTCCAAAGCCGCACTCGTCTTTTGGACGCTGGAAGGGGTCATCGGGGAAGAAATCTTTACCGAGATCATCAAAACTTTTAGCCAGCGTTACCAATTCGCCCACCCAAAACCCAAAGATATTTTTGATATCGTGCGGGAAAAGAGTCCCATCGAGCTCGATCATTTTTTAGAGCAAGCCTTTCGCTCCGGCGCCCGTTGCGATTATGCCGTTGCTGAAGTTACCTCTCGCACACCGCTCGGCGAAAAGGGCTTTTATGGTTCGGGAAAAGATCGGATTCTGAAAACCGAAAAGACAGCCGATGAAAGTTTTATCAATCGCGTTGTACTGCAGAGAAAAGGGGAGCTGACACTTCCGGTCGATATCGAGATATCTTTGGAAAACGGTGAGATCCTTCGCCAAACCTGGGACGGAAAAGAACTGTGGCACCGCATCGAGTGGTCCAGTTCGGTTGCCATACAAAAAGTCGAGATCGATCCGGAACGCAAAATAATGCTCGACGCCAATCTGAGCAACAATGCCCGGTATCGCAAATCGGACTCGAGCGCCGCTCTCAAATGGAGTGGTTTGTGGATGGGATGGCTGCAACATCTGTTTGAAGTCATGGCTTTCTTTTCCTGATTGGCGCAGCGACCGTTGGAAATGCCCAAAACGAGCGGTCGCTGATAGGTTTTCGATCGAGATTAACAGGAGCACGGATGATGAGCATTTTATCGGCATTACGAGAGGGTTTGGCGCTCAATCAAAAACATATAAAAATCGTACCGCTGATCTATGCGGTCAATTTCTTTTTCGCTCTGGCTCTGGCCGTTCCGTTTTTTTTCAACCTGTTCGAACAGACAGCTCGTCTGGGTGTGCGCGATGACCTTTTGCGAGGATTCAGCGTGGAATGGTGGAGCACTCTTGAACTCGGTGGCGACTCGATTCTCACTTCGCTTCGGCCGGCATTGGCTTCCGGATTCGCCGCGTTGTTCGACAATCTGCAGCTGCTGTTGACCGGCGAATTTACCGCCTTCGGCTGGTGGCTGTTCGCTTTTGGCCTGCTTTACCTGGTTGTGTCTTCATTTCTCAATGGCGGTGTCATCGGCCTCTATGCCGATGAAAAGCGGACCTTTTCCACCAGCCGTTTTTTTTCATTTGCGGGATTTTATTTTCATCATTTTATTGCCATCACGATGACGGCCATGTTGATCTATTCCGCACTTTATTTCCTGCTCTTTCCAGCACTATACGGCCTGGTGGAAACCTGGACCGGTTCCTGGAGTTCCTTTCGCGCCGTTTGGTGGATGAATTTCGCCGCTTTTTTTGTTATTCTAGGCCTGGTTCTCCTGATCAATATGGTAATGGACTATGCCAAGATCGTTTTGGTGGTCGAAAAGCAAGAATCAGCGTGGATGGCCATTTACAAGGCGGTGCGCTTTATCCTGGCTCATCCGGGTGGAAGCCTTGGGCTTTACCTGTTGCTCTCTGGCATGGCATTCGCTCTATCTGCGGGTTTTGCTGCATTGATCACCTGGTTGCATCCCAAACAAGTGCTGGTTTTTTTGATCGTATTTACGCTGCAGCAGGTTTTTATCACAGCCAAGATCTATATGCGGCTCAATTTTTATGCAGCGCAGCATCAATATTATCGACAGGCACAGTCAACAGTGCGAAAGCTGCGCAAAGTCTAGGTTCTGTTCGTCGGATTCGATATCCAGCCGCTCGGAACAATCTGGCGGTTTTGGCAGTGAAAGGGAGGTCGGGTAAAGTATCGCTTTTGCCCGTCGTGCGCAACTGCTCTTGCTCAACGAAATATCGACGGGCGGATTCGAAAAATCTGTCCCCACTGCGGATTCGTTCGATATGAAAATCCGATACCAGCCGTCGCTGCGGCCCTGGTTCAATCGGACAAAATTTTGCTGGTTCGGCGCAAATATCCCCCGTTTGCCGGGGATTGGACCATGCCGACCGGATTCGTCGAAGCCGACGAATCTCCTGAACAAGCAGCTGTACGGGAAACGGCCGAGGAAACCGGTCTGCGTGTGCGCATTCGATCTTTGCAGAGTGTTTATGGGAGCTGCAACCCTGAACAGTCTTGCGTCGTGTTGATCGTCTGCAGAGTCGATTTTCTCGATAGCACTCTTGCAGCAGGAGATGATGCGCAGGAAGTGCGGTTTTTTCCACTGGAGGAATTGCCGGAGAATATCGCCTTTTCCAACCATCGAATGGCGCTGCAGAAAATTCGGCAACATACCCACAGTAAAAACAACCCGAAGGAGCAGAGGGATGAATAAAAACCGGTTGACGGCTCTTTTTTTGATGCCGATTGCGGCTTTGTCCCTCGGCAGCAGCTGCAAGGGGAGGGAAACGATGAGCAAAAAAAGCGATTTGACGGTTGTACAGGTCGATTCGGTAAGCCTTCACAACTATATTGACAGAAAAAAAACAGCGGAATTGCGGATTTATGGCTATCTGCCAAATCCAGCTTATGAAATTCATCATGTCGAGACTTGGGTCGAAGGCGACGAAATCGTTGTCATTCCATGGGCGAGCCATGATCCGAAAAAAATTGTCATTCAGATGAACGTACCCTTTGAACATCTCTGCAAAGTCCAGGGAGTTGAAAAGCACCTGGATTATCGGATTCGCCAGGGCGACCCGGATCGGTCGGTTCTGCAGATGTTCAAGATTGACTGAGATGCGAATCGCCCCTGTTCAAAACAGGTAGGTTTTGTGGTGTTGCCGTGAGGGACACCCGTGTCCGCCAACGATTCGGCGGTTTATGGATCTTTGGAGAAGCTATGGAACTGGTGGAAGCTTTGCGCCAATCGCCGATAACCTCGGGGTTGGAAGAGCAAGAGCTGCAACAACTTGCCGAAATCTGCACAGCCAGGCGGTTTTACAAAAATGACATGATTTTTGACGAGAATGATCGGGACGAAACGATTTTTATTCTGGCTGAAGGACGTGTTTGCATCGAACGCCGCCGCAAAGCGAAAAAGCATATCACACCGAAACAGCTGATCACCGTCAAACGCGGACAGATTTTTGGAGAAATGGCTTTTCTGGAAAAACGCCAGCGATCCGCAACGGCGCGTGCCAAAGGTAATATCCTGGTGATCGCACTGACCGCTGCAGAATTTGAAAAACTGCTCGACCGAAACTCTCATTTGGGTTATAAAGTCATGCGCAATTTAGCCCTGATTATCAGCCGGCGGTTGCGCAAAATGAACGAACAGTGGATGAATTCGCTGGCCGATTCCCACAGCCTGATCGAATATGCCTATCAATAGAGCGAGTTCACCCGGAGGTGCAAAATGCGGGGAATCGCTATCATCGGCTTTTTGATCGTCACGGGAGCTTCAGTGATGATAAGCCAGACAAATCGCCCATCGAAAGAAAAAGATTGGCAGAGCAAGCGCCAAGAAATGGTCCAGCGACAAATAAAGTCACGTGGCATTTCGGATGAACGCGTCCTTGAGGCCATGAGCCGTGTGCCGCGCCATGCTTTCGTGCCGCGCAGCCAGGCGCGATTTGCTTATGAAGATTATCCACTGCCGATTGGTTATGGCCAGACCATCTCGCAACCCTATATCGTCGCGTTTATGACCGAGCAACTGCAGTTGTCCGGAAAGGAAAGGGTGCTGGAAATTGGCACCGGATCCGCCTACCAGGCAGCAGTTTTGGCAGAATTGGCCGACAGCGTTTTTACCATCGAGATTGTCGAACCGTTGTGCCGCGAGGGGATCGAACGACTCGACTCTTTGGGTTATTCCCACGTCAAGGCGGCGTGTGGCGACGGCTATAACGGCTGGCCGGAAAAGGCACCCTTTGACGCTATCATGATTACTGCCGCCCCTCCCCATATTCCTCAACCCCTTCTTGAACAGCTGGCTGTGGGGGGACGTCTCATCTCCCCCATCGGAGAGGCTTTTCAGGACTTGATTCTGGTGCACAAAACAAGCGAGTCGCAATTTCACCAGCGCAAGTTGCTGCCGGTTCGTTTTGTTCCCATGACTGGCCGCGCTGAAAACCCTGAAAACACGACTCCGCAGTGAAGGCATTTTCTTCTGGGCTTAAGATCGCTTGGCGGCGCTCACAGTTTACGCTGCTCCCGGTGAAACCTTTTTTTCGCTTTTCCGTTTTAGGGGATAGACGACCTTAAACGGAGGCAGAAAATGCAAGAGACAAGATCCGGAAAACTCTATCGATCGCAACGCGAGCGCATTATCGCCGGTGTCTGCGGCGGTTTCGCCGACTATTTTTCTATCGATGTCGCGCTTATTCGAGTGTTGTGGGCTGTTTTGTCCTTGTTCAATGGTCTCGGAATTCTGCTTTATATCGCCTGTGTGATCATTGTTCCCGTTGACCCGACACCGCTCCGGAAAAAGCAGGAAAAAAGCTCGAATCGTTCGGCTGAATTGACCCTTGGATTGCTTTTACTGATGTTGGGTCTCGTATTCCTGATGCGCCCCATCATGCAATGGAATTTTTTCCCGCCCTTTTTGTTTATAAACCATCAAAATTATATGGCACTGTTGCCGCTGGTATTGATCATCATC
>JAFGJN010000258.1 GCA_016929055.1 Candidatus Zhuqueibacterota bacterium | reverse complement strand
GCTAAAATCTATTTTGGACAGGAATGTTTTTACCTGATTTTTTTTAAAAAAATTTAATCTTTTTCGAAACTTTTTTCACCCAATCCAGTATACGATGAAACCGAGTTTATACCGAACGGTAGGTAAAAAAACACGAGACAATCATGCCAACAGCTCATCCTGACACCAATTCGACACAGTTAAAGATTTTCAAAGTTGCGGCTCATCTTTTCGCTCTTAAAGGTTACGACGGCGTCTCTATGCGCGAAATATCTGAACAGTCGGGAGTAAGCAAACCGACAATCTATTACTATTTCGGCAACAAAGAAGGTATCTATCGCCGTCTGATCGAGGTCGGAATGCAAAGCGGGAACGAGGAGTTTGAAAATCTGGTCAAATCCGATCTCCCGGTTAAAGAAAAACTGAAACAGATCATGCTTTTCCGCTTAAACCTCAGTCGGACACATCCGGATATTTCACGTTTTTTCGTCCGCCTGGCAACCGCCTGGGAACCGCTGCCCTTTCGTCATGAGACGACGACTTTTTTTGATAAAAGCCGGACAAAAATGGTAGATTTGATTCGCGAAGGCATCAGTCGGGGAGAATTCGGTCCCCAGGTCGACCCCGAACTGGCGGTAGATATCTTTGCCGGCATTCTGATGCATTTCATCCGCCAGGTAACTGTTGGAGTAGAATTGCGGCCGATCGAAACATTAACCCATGAAATAATCGAGCTCTATTTTCGCGGATTAAACGAATAAGGCAATGGAGGAAGAATGCTTCGCAACACTTTGATGATGGCACTGATGATTTGCGCCACAGCCCTTTCGGCACAGAATATGCGTATTCTGACGCTGGAAGAGACGGTTGCCATCGCGCTCGAACAAAATCCAAAAGCACGGACTGCGCAGAAAGAGGTCGAAAAAGCACAGGCGTCTGTGTGGCAGGCCTATTCGACGATTTTACCACAAATCAACGGCACTGCAGCCGTACAACACGCCTGGGACATCCAGACCAACACCATCCCCAACTTTATCAAGCCGATGCTGGGACCTCTGGCGGATCTGATTCCTGAAATCCGCAATATGCCCGATTTTGTTCAGCTCTCGTTCGGGTTGGAAAACACTTTTCAATACGGCTTGACCCTGACCCAGCCGATCTTTCTCGGTGGTGCCGGAATCGCAGGAATCCGTATGGCACGTGCCGGGCAGGAAGCGGCCGAGCAACAGCTCGAATCGATTACACAGGATCTGATCTATAACGGCAGCGAGGCCTTTTTCCAGGTGTTGTTGGCCCAGGAACTCGTACAGGTCCAGGAACAAGCTCTTGAACAGGCACAGGCCAATTTGGATATGGTGGAAAAGAAATACAATGTCGGCATGGCATCGGGATTTGACAAGATGCGCGCCGAGGTCGAAGCGGCCAATCTCAAGCCGCGGGTAACCACCGCGCGCAACAACCTTCAGTTGGCCCTGACCCAATTGCGCACCCTGTTGGCACTGCCCAAGGAGACACAGATCAGGGTCAATGGCAGACTCGAATTCGCTCCGGATACTCTGCAGAACACTTCTCTGGCCGAATTGCAAGAGCGCGCCTTGCAAAATCGCCCCGAGTATGCGGCGCTGCGACAACAAAAACGCATCAGCAAGGCAAGCATTGCGCTGGCCCGCAGCAGTTTTATGCCCAAAGTCGTGTTTCAGACCGACTATTCCTATCTGGCCATGCGAAACGATTTCAACGTGCGACAGGATGATTTCAGCAAAGGATTCACCTCGGCGATCAGCCTGCAGATTCCCCTTTTCAGCGGTTTTAAAAACAGCAAAAACTACCAAAGCGCCAAACTGAATCACCAGATCGTCCTCAACACCGAACAGCAGCTCGAGGACGGCATTTATGCGCAAGTCGAAGTCGCCCACAACAAGTTAAAGGAAACTGCTGAAAACTATCGATCGGCATCGCAATCGGTCGATCTGGCACAGGAAGCCTTGCGTCTGGCAAACTTGATGTACGAAGAGGGCGCCAGCACTCAGCTGGACGTATTGAGTGCGAATCTGGCGTGGACACAGGCTCGTTTGAACTCTATCTCTTCATTGTTCGATTATCAAATGGCGCGCTATCAACTGCGAAGAATGATCGGCGATTTGACAGGAATCTTGTAACTGATGCAGCGGCGTTCGCCGGTCACAAGCCGGTCCGTACGCCAATCAAGCGAATGACGAAAGGAAGGTGTGATGAAACGATTATTCATTCTCTCTTTTTTGACCGCTGTTGTGGTTTTCTTCGGCTGGGGCTGCGGTAAAAAAGCTGAAACCGATGAAAAAGAGGAAACCATTCCGGTCAAAATCAGCGCGTTGCAGCCCGGCACATTGAACAAAAGCCTGGCCTACAGCGGCGATATTGCAGCGGAAACTGAAGTCAAGGTTTTTTCCAAAATCCCGGATCGTATCGAAAAATTCTATGTCGATGAAAGCGACCGTGTTGCCAAAGGCGACAAAATAGCTCAAATCTATGCCACGACAATCGAACAGGCGGTGCGCCAGGCTGAAGCCGGTCTGATGGCGGCCCGCTCCCAATACGCCAATGCCGAGATGGAATTCAACCGCATCGATCGCCTGTTTAAGGAAAACGCCATCAGCAAACAGCAATATGACCTGGTCAAAACCCAGTACGAAGGCGCCAAGTCCGCTCTGGAACAAGCGGAAGCCGCTCTCAAAAGCGCCAAAAGCGGATTGAGCGACGCTTCGATAACTGCCCCCATTTCCGGGATCATCGGCAAACGCTATTATGAAGACGGCGACATGGCCAATCCCGCCATGCCCCTTGTTTCGATCGTCCAGATGAAACGGGTCAAGGTCAACTTGGACGCCACAGAAGATGACCTCGGCCAACTAGCCCTCGGGCAAGAAGCCGAGGTAAGGGTGCGAAGCTTTCCCGATCGGATCTTTTTGGGCAAAGTTGCCAAAATCAGCCCCATTCTCGACCCGATGACCCGAATGGCAGCTGTCGAGGTCTTGATCGACAACACGGACGGCACGCTAAAGCCCGGCATGTTTGCCACGATTCGTATCACCACCGGAAAAATTGAAAACGCGCTTATCATTCCCCGGCTGGTCGCCATTGAAAACACCGCTTTGGAACGCGTTGACGGAAAAGATCAAGTCGTGAAATCCTATTCTGTTTTTGTAGTGGAAAGCGATTCAGCCAAACGCCGTGAAATCGAAATACAATATATGGACGAGGAACGAATCGCGATCGCCTCCGGTGTCGAACAGGGAGAACAGGTGGTGGTGGAAGGACAGAACAGACTGGTCGAGTCCAGCCCGGTGACAGTGATCGAGGAGGAAAATGACTGATGAAAATAACCCATATCTCCGTTCGACGCGGCGTCACATTTTTTATGATCTATTTGATCGCGATCGGGTTTGGGCTTTTTTCCCTGATGCGACTCAAACTCGACCTCTTTCCCAAACTCGAATTCCCGATGATGGCCGTAATCACCCAGTATACAGGTGTGGGTCCTTTTGATATCGAAAACACCATAACCCGGCCCCTCGAAGAAACTCTGGCGACGGTGGAAAATGTCGAAACCATCACCTCCCAGACTTCACAAGGTCTGTCGCTGGTGATGCTCGAATTCAGTTGGGGCACAGATATGAACCAGGCGGAAATCGATGTCCGCAACAGCATGGAATGGGTTCGCGACATCATGCCCGACGAGGCGACCGAACCCCTGGTTTTCGCCTTTGATCTGTCGCAACAG
>JAFGJN010000257.1 GCA_016929055.1 Candidatus Zhuqueibacterota bacterium | reverse complement strand
GTTGGTGAGCCTGCCGAAAGCATAGGTATAGAAAAACGCGGATCCGATCATGCCCAGCTGTTCAGCGGAAAAAAGACCTGAATCGATGACCGGTTTTTTGATCACCGAAAGAGCCAGCCTGCAGGTGTAGGCAAAGCCGTATCCCAGGGTAATGGCCACCATAACGAAGAACCGTTTCTTGCGAAAAAGGCGATCGATGAGCCCCTGGTCTTGCAAAAGCGGAATATCGGGCCCGGTCGTGAAGAAATGCAGCGGATTCTTCATAGACGATCCGATATTTTTCAGGTCCAGGGATTCAAAACCATTTTCATTGCCTGCTTGGGCAGCGTTTTGCGGGCTGACACATCCAACCCGATCTTTTTATAGGCCTGAAGCGCATCTTTCAGAGGAACCGTTTCCGTAAAAAAGGGTCCCATGTCGATCTTTTTCGCCTCGTAAAGACGTATGGCCGGCAGTATGGTATTCTGACCGATATAAGTGCCCAGTATTCTGACGGCATTGCGCGTGATCTGATAGGGTGTCAGCTGGACTTTACAACTGGAATCCATGCCAAAAGCCAGAATCTTGCCGCCTGGAGTGACATAGTCCAGGGCATTGGCCAACTGCGTCCCAACAGCATCGATGACGACATCGGCTTTTTTGCCCTGGGTCATGTCCGAAACTGCATTCTGAATATCCGTTTTGTCGGGATTGTGGACAGAGAATCCCATGCTTTTCGCCAGGTTGAACCGCCACGGATCGATTTCAGTCACCATGACGCGAGCGGCCACATTCTTGGCCATGGAGGCGAACAGATATCCGATGGGGCCAAATCCCAGGACCACAACCTGATCCCAGGGCTGCATCTGCACGGTATTCATGCCGTTCAGTACCGTTGCAAGAGTCTCGACCTGAGTGGCCGTCACATCGTCTATGGATTCAGGCAGCTTGAAACAGACATCTTCGGTTGCCAGGCAGTATTGGGCGTTGCCCCCGTTTTTAAACACACCCAGGGTCCGGTTCTTGAGCTCTGTGCATTGGCAGCTGAAACCATTCCGGCAAAAATCACACAGACCGCAACGGGAGTTGTTGTCCAGAGCGATGCGGTCACCGGGTTTCACCGCCGTGACGTCGCTGCCCACTTGCACGACCGTGCCCGTAAACTCGTGGCCCAAAACCACATCAGCTTTCCAGGCGTGCTTGTCCTCGACGATTTTAACATCCGACCCGCAGATCCCGCACAGCGCCACTTTGAGAATCACCTGGTTGGGTTTGGTGATATGTGGCATGGGAAGGGTTGTGTATTCAAGTTTCCACGGTTCTTTAAAAACCAGCGCTTGCATGGTTTCCATAACAGCCTCCGGCTCCCTCAGGGGAGCATTCTGCCTAAATGTTCAATAGTTTTCCGGGAAGCGGTATCCGGATCCGGAAGGGGAAGAATTTCTGCTGAAACAGTTCCCTGATACCCGGCCCGATGCAGTCGATCCAGCACAGCCGAAAAGTCGATATGACCGGCACCGGGATACCAGCGATTCGAATCCGCTACATGAAAATGAAAGATTTTCCCTGCGGCTTTCTCAATCGATTGAAAAATGGACGGTTCTTCTATATTCATGTGAAAAGTATCGAGGAGCAGTCCGGTTCGGGCAAGACCGGCTTGTTCGATAAAGGCCAGGGTCTCATCCACGGTACAGAGCAGGTTGGTCTCATAGCGGTTGATGGGTTCGATAGCAATCCGGACGTCGGGGCTGTGTTCCAGGCACTCTGCCAGACAAGCAGCGACCTGATCCAGTGCCCATTGCCGATCGTGACCCGTGGGTGTCTTTCCGCGCATCAGACCGATGATGACAACAGCACCGAGCTCCGCGGCCAAATCCATCTGCAGGCGAATGCGTTCGACGGCTTTTTGTCGCACCGATGCATCGGGATGGGTAAACGACAGCCCCTCTTCTCCATAGGCCTGTCCGGTTCCTATGGCCGGCACATCGAGTCCTGTTTCCCTCAACAAGCGCTTCAACAGTTCCCGATCCAGGCTGCGGGGATCGCGCACAGCCAGTTCCACTCCGTCATATCCCAGCGAATGAATGTGCCGGATGTTGGCTTCGACTGCTCCTTTGTAGGCCAGTGCATCAAAGGCCGCCGGCTGGGTGGAGAGTACGATGGCGAGTTTCATGGTCTAGAGCCCCATTTTGCGGATGGCATAGATCGGCCGCCAACCCTTGGTAAACGGTTCTTTGAGATAGGGTTTCATCTCCTCTTCGCTACGCATGGTCGTCTTTTCCAGGGGTGGAAATTCACCTGCAGGGAAAGCCTCGAGAATCTCGTCGTGCAGCAGAGTCAGATAAGAGAGGATCGCAGCGATGGTGCGTTTGGCTTTCTGTGCCTTGGCGATATTGGGCCGGCCGACAACCCCTTCCGGGATGGAACCGATTTCCATGGGTCCATGCCCCTGACCCTCGGACCACCGGCAGGGCCGGGCAAAGGGATCTACGGCTTTGTCCATGTGTCCGTCCGGCAGAAAACCCTGCACTTTGGTTTCTTGTGCCAGCGACATCGCGACGTATTCAGGAGCCAGAAGCAGCATCACCGAGGTTTCGGCCTCATCGGCATGAAAAAAATCGTCATCCCAGTCGCCGCCCCGTTCCTTGGTGCGAAAAAACTCGCGCACAGCGCGGTGCCAGTCGATGGTGCGAAAAATACCCGGCAGGTTCCAGGTTTTCTGCAGCTCCTGAATGGCAGCTTCCAACAGCCAGGAGTGGCCGTGATTGTTGATGAGAATGATTTTGCGAAAGCCGTCGTTCCAGAGTCCGACCATGACATCGATGAGCACCCGTTTGAGCGCCTCGTCTTCCAGATGGATGGTGCCCGGCATGCCGATATGATGATGCGGATGGCCGCCGTAATTCAGAGGTGTCCAGACCAGGTTCGCCGGCGCTCCCTTTTTGGCAGTATAGCGGCGCACACCTTCCAGAATCTGGGTCACCATGAATGTGTCCAGCGCTGTTACAGTATGACGGCCGTGCAGTTCTGTACACCCGATGGGCACAAAGACAATGTCGTTTTTCTTGCGGTTCTCCACCACCTTTTGGCGGATAGTGGTCTGAATATAGGTGCCGGGTTTTCCCAGCTCGGAGGGTGAAGGAATGCCATAATCCGCCAGAATGGCATCGATTTCCTGCTCCGAAGCTTCCCAGATGCGTTTCTTTAAACGGCCGACAGATGTATCCTCAAAACGGATATCATCCCGGTTGGTTTCCAGCCACTCACTCATGATTTGTTCCTTTCGTTTGAAACCGGTTCATCCCGGTTATTCGCTTAAGGTATGAGGGTTATTTTGACTTCTTCGCGGTCGGTCTGCAACATGATCAGATTTTCTTCGATTTCATCGAGTGTGATTTTTTTGGTAATCAGACCCGATACATCCATACCCGTGCTCATGCAGCTGATAACCCGTGGAAAGGTGCCGTGTCCTGAATGCCCCTGTGCACCCACCACTCGAGCTCGGCGTACCTGAAAGACTTCGCCGTTCAGGGGGATTCGATCGTCGGCTCGAGCCACAATAACGACCGTGGCGTTTAGAGTTCGGCCTTCCCAGATCACTTTTTCCACATCGTTCCAGACAACGCTGGGCAAACCCGTCGCCTCGAGAATGAGATCCGCGCCCATGCCCCGGGTGATCTCGAGCACCTGTTCAGCTGTATTCGTTTGCGTTGGATCAATCGTATGCGTGGCACCCATGGATTCCGCCATTTTTCTTCGAGAGGCAGAGGGTTCGGAAAGAATCACCGAACTGGCGCCCGCTCGGCGCAGCACCGCACAGGCAGCAATGCCAACCGGCCCCCCGCCCAAAATCAACACATGATCTCCGGGCCGAATACCGCCTCCGCGTTCGATGACCGCATTGTAGGCCACCGATGTCGGTTCCACCAGGCTGCCCAGCTCGAACATTTTTTGTTCGCCATAGCGATCCCGAAGATCTTCCAGGCTCCAGAGATAGCGGGCATCCATCTTGATATATTTGGCATACGCACCATCGATGGAAAATCCGATCTCTTGCAAATTTTCGCAATGGTTGGGAAATCCATCGGCACAGGGCCGGCAAGTGGCGCACCAGACCATCTCCTCGCTGCAAACGGCCTCGCCTTTTTCATAGCGCTTTCCGGTGCGTTTGTTCAAGGCCTGCTCGCCGGCCTTTACCACCACACCCGAGAACTCGTGACCCAATGTGCATGGAAAGGCTGTCAACCCCGGATAATAGATATAGCCGTCATCATCGGTCTGCAGCATATGCACATCGCTGCCACAAATACCGCAGGCCTTTACCTCGATCAGGGCCTCGGTCGGACCGGGTACAGGCACATCCTTTTCCACGATCTCGATATGGGGATTGCGCCACACCTTGCTGCCCAGGTAGGTCAGCTTTCCTTCGATATCTTTGGATCCAAGGGTGAATCCCGGTCTGGGATCCCAATCGGCAAAATTGCATACAGTTTTCATATCCTCTCCCTTCATTGACCTAACCCGTCGGCTGGTGGAACCGGCGGGAGTGACTAATAATCCGCCACCTGAACGATGCGGTTCTTGTGGAGCGAATCCGTGGCCGCAACAGCCACCTGAAGTCCGGCAATACCATCATCCAAGGTGATCATCGGGGTTTTGTCATGGATCAGATTTTCGAGAAAATCGATCAACTGGTTGACATAGGCGTCGGCAAAGCGCTCGGGGAAATAGGGCACGACATCATGGTTGACGCCGGCTTTGGTCAGGAGCGTGATGGGGGTATCGCGAAGATATCCCGCCTGAACAGCCCCGCCGCTACCCAGGACCTCAGCCCGAATGTCATAGCCGTATACCCCATTGCGGCTGATATCGATTTCCCCTAACCGTCCGTTGGCGAAGGTCAAAACCATGACGACATTATCCGTATCCCCAACCTGTTCGATCTCCGGATAGGCCAGAATGCCGCCCACAGCATAGACGCTCTTGATTTCGCCCATGTACCAGCGCGCGATGTCGATATCATGAATGGCCATGTCCAGTATCTGACCACCGCTGCTCTCGGGCGCCAGATATTCCAGGCTGGGCCGGTAGGGATCCCGGGAGGATCCGCGAAACACACAGGGGGAACCGATGGCACCGGCCTCGATTTCCCGCTTGGCTGCGGCAAAACCTTTGTCGAATCGGCGCATATGTCCCATCTGAAAAAAGACTCCCGCTTCTCGTATTACCGATTTTATTTCCCGAGCATCGGCCAGATTCAGGGACAGAGGTTTTTCACAAAATACGGGCTTGCCCTTTCGAGCGGCATCGATGACAATCTCTTTGTGATTCACAGTCGTTGCCGTGACGATCACGGCATCCAGGCCCTTGTCATCATTCAGATCCTGATGTCCGACATACCAGCGCGGCACATCAAATTTTTCGGCACAGCTTTTGGCGCGTTCCGGCACGAGATCCGCCACGGCAGCCAGATTGGCAGCCGGCACACGGTTGGCGAGAAAATCTGCATACATCATTCCCAGACGACCTGTTCCAACGAGCCCTACATTCAGTTTTTTCATACGTACGCCCTTATAATTTGGAGGTCAGAGTCACATCGGCGAAGGATCTACCACCCCATCCTTCGCAAAAGCGACTCCAAATAAGCTGCCCCGTGTGGATCAGCCTGGGGAAAAAGAATACCGGTCCAGCCATAGGCCTGGCAGCGGATAATATTTTCGAATCGATCATCGATGAAAACTGTGCCACTGCCAGAGGTTTGCAACGCAGCCGTGACCGCCCGAAACATCTCGAAACCCGGACTGTTTTTGATGGCGCCGACACAGCTGGAAGAAATGATCCGTTCCGAAGGGAAAAAAGGAGCGAGTCCGGCTTTGTCCACCTGTTTGCGCAACCAGAATTCATTGTTGTTGGAGCAGATGGCCATGGGAATGTTCCGGCTTGCGGCCTTTTCCAGCAATGCGGTCATGCCGTTCACAGGAGAGATGAAATCATCGGTCAGGGCGATGAGATCGTCGATGGAGAGCGATACGGGAAAACGGGAACAGAATCGTTCCCAGTAGAGGCGTTCCAAAACTTCCGCTGGTTCAGCATCCGAGCAGGGTCGAATCTCAAATTCATGCCAGAGTACCGGCGCAAAAGCTGCTACCTCATCGAAATCGAGTCCGCAGATCGCAGCCACACCTGTGACCGGATCCAGGAGCAGGTGTTCCCAAACATCCTTAACAAGCACACCGCCGATGTCAAAGACAAGGGCATCGATCGAGTGACCCGAGTCATTCATATTCATACCTTCAGATGAGCATTGAGTATGATCTGATGCGGCTCTTGGCCCGGTTGGCTGATTTCTTTCAAGAGTACGTCTACCACTTTTTCTCCCATATCCTCCACGGGAAGAACCATATGAGAAAGGGATTGCGATGCAAATGGATTGACCTCTCCGTCACCGATAAAAATCAGGTCGATATCCTGAGGTATTTGGACGTTCATTTCCGTTGCAGCTTTGTAGACACCCAAAGCGACGGAAAAACCCGCGGTAAAAATGATTTCGGGCAACCTGCTGGAGCGATATATTTTCATAAAGCCTTCATAACCGTGTTCCTGACTGAACCCACCCTGAATGACCCATTCCGGCTCGATGGGCAGACCGTGATCGCGCATGGCATCCAGGTATCCCTGCAGCCGGTCTCGCCCCACAGGAGAGGTAGCAAACGAGGCGAGGTTGGCGATTCGTTTATACCCCTTTTCGATCGCATGTTCCACTGCGCGATACGCAGCCTGGTGGTCGTTTACCCGGACACAGCTGACATGGGGGATATCGAGAATGCGGTCGAACATGACCAGGGGAATCCCCATTCGTTTTACCTTGTCGAAAGCAGAATGAGCGTGAGTGTTTTCGGTCACCGAAACCAAGAGGCCATCTACGCGCATGGCCAAAAAGGACTCGATATACTGAATTTCTCGTTCTGGATCCTCATAGGAAACAGCCAGAAGGGCCTGATAGTCGCTGCGGTAAAGGGCATCATAGATGGCTTTGATAATCGTGGGGTAAAAATAGTCGGTTATTTTAGGCACAACCAGTCCGATAGTCCGCGATCGCCGGGAAGAGAGCGAACGGGCCATGAGATTGGGAGAGTAGCCTCTTTCTTCAGCCAGCGCTTTGACCCGCTTTTTGGTGGCCGAAGAGATATCCGGATGATCGCGCAGAGCTTTAGAGACCGTAACCCGGGAGACATTGAGCTCTTTAGCCAGGTCGCTCAGGGTGATCAGTGAAGGCCTTGTCATGTGTGCTAAACCTCTCAAGTGGATAATCTGTTGAATGCCCCATCACTTTATCGATAACTTTACCGATAACTTTATCGTATAAAAAAACAGGAACATTGTCAAGAGTGTTTTTAGTTTTTTTGAAAATCCATCGATTTTTCACCAAAAATCTCTTTTGCCGAGCCGGTATGGCCTGTCGATTTGAGTTCCCGGAAGCGTCGAATCAGGGGCGGAAGGATTTCAAAAAGGTTCCCCACCAGACCGACATCAGCCATTTCAAAAATCGGTGCGGATGGATTTTTATCGATAGCGATGATTGTTTCGGCGGAAGACATACCAACCACGTGCTGGACGGCGCCGGAAATTCCCACCGCCACATAGAGTTTGGGCGCCACAGTTTTGCCGGTTTGTCCCACCTGCCGGTCGGCAGCGATCCATCCGGCATCCACCGCGGCGCGTGAAGCCGCCACGGTTCCGCCCAGAACCTCAGCCAGCTCTTTCAACAGGCGAAACGATTCCGCTCCGCCGACACCGCGTCCGCCAGCGACAATGATTTCTGAAGAGGTCAGATCTGGATCACCCGTCGCGTCGCTGATAATCGACTCCACTCGGGTTCGGCAAACGAGATCGTCGCTGCTCGGTGTATAATGGATGATCTGTCCCGAACGCCGCAGCGGATCCGCTACCAAGGCTTTCATGACGCGAGGGCGTACGGTAGCCATCTGCGGGCGGTGGCTTGCACAGACGATACGCGCCATGATATTGCCCCCAAATGCCGGACGGGTCTGAAGCAGATTGCCCGATTCGGGGTCGATTTCCAAACCCGTACAATCTGCGGTCAGACCTGTTCCCAGCAGAGTTGCTGCTCGAGGAATGAGGGCCCGTCCGATCGCAGTTGCCCCGGCCAAAACGATTTCCGGCCGGTATTCCCGGACAAGCCGTTCGAGGATACGCGCAAAGGGCTCGTCGTTGTACGCAGCCAAATCGGAATGCGCAGCCAGAATGACCCGCTCTGCTCCCTGTATAAATAGAGGTGCCATGGACGATTCATCCCGGTCGCCCACAACCACGGCGGTTAGAATCGCGTTGCGGGCTCGTGCCAGCCCCTTGCCGACGCCCAGCAACTCATAGACTACAGAGTGAAAGGATTCCCCTTGGGTTTCGGCGAAAACCCAGACACCGGACCAAGCAGCCGCGTCCGCGACTTTGCGAGTGTGGCGAATCAGTTCCAGGGCTTCGACAGGGCAGTGCTCTACACAAGCGCCACACAGCGTGCAGACTGTTTCTTCCACGCGCACAACACCATCGACCATTTCCAGAGCGCCAAAGGGGCAAACAGGAATGCACAGCCCACATCCCAGACAGCGATCACCATGAATAACCAGCCCGTTTGTAGTCTTTTCATCCATCGCCACCTCCTTCGTCCAGCAGCGAATTCTCTTCCATTTTCTCGAAAAATGCCGCCATCAGCGCGTTTACATCGCCCTGAACCACCCGGCCACCCGAGCGTTTCGGCGGCGCAAAGATCCGATCCACCCAGGTGGGAGAACCGTTCAATCCGCATTTTTCCGGATCAACACCGATTTCCCGAGCGCCCCAGATTGGAATTTCCGCATGCCGCGCCCGCATCTGCTGCTTGAGCGTAGGAAAGCGCAACCGACAGGTATCCTTGACCACGGTAAGGACACAGGGTAGCGAAGAGGTCACGATTTCCGATCCCGATTCTGCCGCCCGTTCAGCCGTAAGCGAATCGCTGGTGGTGGCATATATTTTTTTGACGAAACAGATTTGCGGCCAATCCAGGTGAGCAGCGATACCCGGACCCACCTGAGCCGTGTCTCCATCCACAGCCTGTTTACCGCAGACAACGAGATCCACCGGTGCAAGCGCCTGAACAGCCCTGGCGAGCGTGTAGGAGGTGGCCAGCGTATCCGCTCCGGCAAAGGCCCGGTCGCTGAGCAGAACACCGTCGTCGGCTCCCAGCGCAATCGCCTGGCGCAGCACGGTTTCCGCCTGGGGCGGCCCCATGGACAAAGCGGTTACACACCCTCCCCGCTCATCGCGAATTCGTATCGCCGTCTCCAAAGCCCAGGCATCAAAGGGATTGAGGGTCGCGGCCACGCCTTCCCGGATCAGAGTATGGGTTTCGGGATCGATGGATATTTCCACGGTATCCGGAACCTGTTTGACACAAACGACAATATGCATAAATGCTTCCCTCCTGCTTGTACCCGCACCGACGCGGCACTCTGAACGCAAAGAATGGCAGGATCGTTATTAAGGATTATCGTCGAATGATTTCTTTTGTCTATTTGTATAGATAAATATACTCTAAAAATCGTTCGAGTCAAGTTCTTTTTTTATAATTCGCCGTTTTCTATTGAGAATTCCCGTTTTTCACAGCGATTCTTTCGTCACCAGAGTGATGGACACCGGAATCTCGCGGGCAACCGCTTCGCCCATCAGAATTCGATAGGCATTCACAATTGCCAGCCGCCCCATCTCCCGGGGATGTTGAGCGACGGAGGCAGCCATTCTACCCTCAGCAATCGCATGCTGTGCATCATCCACAGCATCAAATCCGATGACCAGGATCTCTCCTTCACGGCCCGCCGCTGAGATCGCCTCCAGGGCGCCCAGGGCCATGAGATCGTTACAGGCAAATAGAGCCTTCACCTGCGGATGGGCCTGAAGGATGTTCTGAAAGACCGTGTAACCCTGGTCCCGCTCCCAGTTGGCGGTGAGCGAGACAACCCCATCGATATCCGGAGCACTTTTCACAGCATCGAGAAATCCCTGTTTCCGCGCATCACCGGTTTCGTGTCCAGGAATACCTTCCAACAGGGCCACCTTGCCCCTGCCTTTCAACAGGCGAATGATCTCTTGCCCTGCCAGCGCACCACCCTTATAATTATCGGAACCGATAAAAACGGCAAAGGTTCCGCCGCTCTGCCGCAACGCTTCGGCATCTACTCGAGTATCCACGATCAGTACCGGAATAGAATCGTGGTTCGCCTTGACAATAGCGGGTACAATTTCACGCGATCCGCTGGGCACCAAACAAAGG
>JAFGJN010000256.1 GCA_016929055.1 Candidatus Zhuqueibacterota bacterium | reverse complement strand
TGCTCGAGTCGGTCCGCGATCCGGGCCGCATCGGTCAATCCGACGAATGCATTCTCTATCCGGCCGAATACCAGATCCGTGTCGATGATCTGGTCCAGGCCAGAAGACTGGTTGGCGGAATCGAAATCGAAAACGTGTAGAGGATACTCATGCTTGGACTGCCATGGATCGACATCACCACCATTTTGCTCTATTTTGTCGCCGTTATTGTGATCGGTATTTATGCCTCACGACGGATCACCAACCAGGAAGATTATTTTCTCGGCGGCAGGCGTTTTGGAAAATTCGTCCAGACCTTCGCCGCTTTCGGCCAGGGAACATCGGCCGAAAGCGCCGTCGGCACCACGGTGCTGGTGGCGCGCAACGGCATGGCCGGCATCTGGCAAAACCTCACCAGTGTTCTGGGACTGCCCATCTACTGGATCACCTCTATCTGGTATCGCCGAATGCGGCTTCTGACCCTGGGCGATTTTTTCGAGGATCGGTTCAATTCCAGGGGATTGGCCGCGCTCTATGCGCTGATCAGCTCGGGTTTCTTTATGCTGGTGATCGGACTGGGATTTACCGCCATGGCCAAAACCATCACCGGAATAACCGCCAAACCGGTTTCGGCGCTCTCCTTCGAGGAGCGCGCCGTATACGATCGGGCCCTCGAGCTGGAAAAACTGGAAAACACCGACTCTGCCCTGCTGACCGAAGCGGAAAAAGCCCAACTCGACCGCCTGCGCATCGAGAATCCGCGCAAAGAGTTCTCTCATATCGATGAAAAAATCCTGATCTGGATTGTGGCCGTCATTGTCATGATCTATGCGGTCATGGGTGGCCTGGAAGCCGCCTTTTTGACCGACACATTGCAGGGAATCTTTATCCTCATTCTCTCGCTCTTTTTGCTGCCCTTTGCCGCCGTCAAGATCAACATGCTTACCGGCGGCAGCGGATTGCAGGGTCTGGTCGACGCGGCCCGGTCGCAGCTGCCCCAGGTCTCGTTTGAAATCTGGGGCAGTCCGGCACTGGTCGACTTTACCTGGTATTATATCATCGCCATTCTGATTATGAACCAGATCAATGTCGCTGTTCAGGCCAATCAGCTGACAGCCTGTGGATCGGCCAAGGATGAATATACCGCCCGTTTCGGTTTTACCACCGGCATCTATATCAAGCGCATCAGCACGCTTTTGTGGGGCATTTCAGCTTTTCTTTTGGTTATTCTCTATAGCGGCGTGGTGAAAAATCCCGACTATCTGTGGGGACATGCCTCGCGCGACCTGCTCGGATCGGCCGGTATGGGCCTGGTCGGATTGATGATCGCCTGCCTGATGTCGGCGCTGATGAGCACCGCCGACGCCTTGATGCTCACCGCTGCGAGTCTTATGACCCACAATTTCTTTCGCCCCCTTTTTCCCCGACTCAGCGAGCGCGGCTATGTCTGGGCCGGACGTGTCTTTGGGTTTTTGGTCATACTCGGCGGCGTGGCGTTTGCCAGTTGGTTTGACAATGTCTTTCAGATGTTGAAAATGCTTTGGGAATTCAACATTATCATGGCGGCGGCGTTTTGGCTCGGCATCAAATGGCGTGGTGCCACCCGCATTGGGGCCTGGTATTCGATGGTCAGCGCCCTGATTTTTTTCGGCATTCTGCAAATGACGGTACCGCTGATACCAGGCGTTAAAACCCATCCTTATCTGGCGAAAACAGTCGAATCCATTCACGTCGAGCGCACCTATCGCGCACGCCAAATCGATGTCGAGCAACGCGGGGAGGACATCGTGCGCTGGGACTGCCTCCACGAAGCCGGAATCGTCCGCGGCGAACGACCGCTCCCCTTGAAGGTGGGCGAATTTTTCAGCAAAAGCTATGATACACCGAAAAATTCCATCTTTTGGAATCAGGGATTGAAATACGACGCTGACGGCAACCTCTATGGCAGCGGATTGCTTTCACTTGAGCTGGTTGTCGTCGATCTCCTCGGTTTCGATCTCTCCAAAAATCCTCATGCCCTCAACGAAACCATTCGTGTCATCATTCGTCTATCGATGCCGTTTCTGGTCCTGATCATCGTCTCCCTGCTGAGCCAGCCGGACGACAAAAAAAGACTGGATCGATTCTTTGTCAAGATGAAAACCCCCGCCCTGGCCGATCGTCAGGCCGACGCGCAGGAAATGGCGCTCTCGTATGCACAGCCGAATCGCTTTGACTATAAAAAAATGTTTCCAAATTCGAGCTGGGAATTTGAAAAATTTGAAAAAACGGATATCCTCGGAATGATTGTCTTTACAATCGGCGGTCTTGTAATTCTCGCCGTGCTTTACGGTCTGGCCCAATTGGGAGTCGGTGGCGTGTAAAGCAGCAGCCGAAACCGCACAATCTGAATCCACCTAAATTCGGTGCTGGACACCGAAAGTGGGAATCCATTATGTGAGCGAATATGACCCAGGATAAATTGGATTTTTTCGCACAGATCGCACTCGAACGCGTGCAACAGCGCAACCGATCGCTGGTCGAACCGGAACCCGCTCCCCTGCCCGATGAAATATGGCAGAGTGAAACGATCGAATCACCCCGGCCGTCACACCCCCTGGAAAAACTCGATACAGCCGAAAAGCTTGAGCAAGAACTCGCGCGCCAAAGAGAGGCGTATGCCCCGTTTATGCGCCGACTGGCACCAGCGCCGGCCACCATGCGCTTGGCGCGTGCCCTCTCGCGTTTCAATTGGCGGATAGAGGACGAAACCGATCGCGGCGATTTCAACCGCGTCCTGCAGGGAGCCGGCAAATGGGATGCAGTGGAAATCCCCCATTACGGACCACCCCTGGGACGCGCTTCAACGATCTATCGCACAACATTCGAACTCGACCCACTCTTTTTCGATCCCGGATCGATTTTTCTTCGTTTCGAAGGCGTGGATTACCGTGCAGCGATTTTTGTCAACGCCCATCTGGTCGGGGCGCACGAAGGGTTCTTTGCGCCATTTGAATTTGACATTACACCCGTTGTCCGCTCCGGCAGCAACACACTGGTTGTTAGAGTCGAAAACGATTTCATCTTTATGGGCAGCCGGGACGAACACGATCCTGAACGCTATGAGGGCGATAAACTCTATGCCGCAACCGGACCCGGTTATGACGATACGGAACTCGGCTGGCATCATTGTCCCCCCGGAATGGGCATCTATCAGGAGGTCCGAATCGAAGCCCGGCCACATGCACATATCAGCGATTGTTTTGTGCGACCAATGCAGGATCTGACCTCGGCCGAAGCCTGGATCACAGTT
The DNA here is from genome assembly GCA_016929055.1 of Candidatus Zhuqueibacterota bacterium. Classification (GTDB taxonomy): domain Bacteria; phylum Zhuqueibacterota; class Zhuqueibacteria; order Residuimicrobiales; family Oceaniaggregativiventaceae; genus Sulfursilanivivens. Next base: position 21,023 of record JAFGJN010000256.1, on the reverse strand, counting down.
CAGAATGCCGATAAAAAACCACAGCCTATCGCCTTCAAGCTGTCGCTTTACGGACTAAATTTTAAACACACCGCTTTTGAAAAGCAGCGATTCGAACCCCGCGGATTGCACATTCCCGGCCTGGGGGACGTTGCCAAACGCAGCGAATCGCTGCTGCGTCTCGATATCGGTCCTGGAGAAAACCTCTTTCGGCTCCCCTTTGCAGTGGAACAAGCCCGTCTGTGGGAACCGGACACGCCCTGGCTCTACCAGCTGCACGTCGAGCTGCTCGACGGAGCTGATCAAACGATCGATTGCCTGGTCTGCGATTTCGGCATGCGCAGTTTTCGGCTCGAAAGCGATAAAAAACCGCGAGGTCGATTCTTTCTCAACGATCGGCCGATCAAATTGCGCGGCGCCAACACCATGGGACACGAACAGCAATGCGTGATGAAAGCCGACTGGGATCAGCTGCGCGATGACGTCCTGCTTGCCAAGATCGCCCGTCTCAATTTTCTGCGCTTGACCCAGCGTCCGGTTCAACGCCAGGTCTATGAGATGTGCGATCAGCTGGGCATGCTGACGCAGACCGATTTACCGCTATTCGGTGTCCTGCGCCGCCCTCAAATGATCGAGGCCGTGCGCCAGACCGCAGAGATGATCCGGCTGGTGCGAGGCCACCCCTGCAATGCCGTGATTTCCTATATCAACGAGCCGTTTCCCAATGGTATGGACGAACCGCATCGCCATCTCTTGCGCAGCGAGTTGCATGATTTCTTTACAATCGCCGAAATCGTTGTTCGCCAGACAAATCCGGATCAGGTCATCAAGCCGGTTGACGGCGATTACGATCCGCCGGCGCCCGGACTGCCCGACAACCACTGTTATTGTGGCTGGTACAACGGCCACGGTATCGACCTGGGAAAGTTGCACAAAGGATATTGGCAAAAAGTCAAGGCCGGCTGGAATTTCGCCTGCGGCGAATTCGGCTCCGAAGGACTCGATCCGGTCGATCTCATGCGCCGTCGCTACCCGTCCGAGTGGCTGCCACAATCGGAAGCGGATGAGAAAAGCTGGTCGCCGGACCGCGTTGTGCTGGCGCAGACCGGCAGGTTTCACTATCTCTGGTTCGAAACGCCGGACTCGTTGCAGGGGTGGGTCGATGCCAGTCAGGCGCATCAGGTATGGATTACCCGACTGATGACCGAGGCCTTTCGCCGCGAACATCGCATGCACAGTTTTGCCGTCCACCTCCTCATAGACGCCTTTCCCTCCGGTTGGATGAAAACACTGGTCGACTGCGAGCGCCGGCCTAAACCCGCCTACTTTGCCTATCGGGATGCTCTGGCTCCCCTGATGGTCTGCTGGCGCAGCGATCGAAGCGCCTGGTTCGGCGGCGCATCCATCGAACTCGAAGCCTGGATCTGCAATGATACGCCGGAGAGGTGCAGCGATTTGCATCTGATCTATACGCTGGAACAGCATGGCCGGGTCATCCAGAGCGGTGAAAACCGTGTATCGATCGCGGCACTCGACAGCCGATGCCCGGCCCGAGTGCGTTTTACCGCGCCGGAAAGCGCGGAACGCAGCGATCTGCTCGCCCGGTTGCAGCTTCATGACGATGCCGGGACAGCGCTGAGCGAATCCCTTTTGCCTCTGGCGGTTTTCCCGCCGACGCCACAACCGAACGACAGGCCGGTATGGTGTCTCGGCAAACCCGGCGCGCCGGCTGAACGGCTTTTGCGGTCATTGGGAATCGATTATCGAACCGATGGGGAAAATCAGATCGCGCCGAATGCCGTGGTGGTGCTCGATTCCAAAACGCTGGAAAATCCGCAAAGGAGAGCAATCGAACAGGCCGTCAAGACCGGTGCAACGGCCGTCTTTTTTGAGCTGGACTGCGGCGATCACATAATCGCAGGCGATCGAATCCGCGTGGAACCCTGCGGTATGGGAGAACGCCATTTCGTCTCGCGCCAGACCAGGCATTCGCTGACAGCCGGCTTTAGGGCGGATGATTTCAAATTTTGGTATGCTGCAGCACTGGATCGGGTGACTCCGCTGCTCGACAGCGTTCTGGAAGCACCCGGGTGGGTGCCGATCCTGACCAGCGGCAATGGATCCTGGCAAGCCGAATGGCGGCCGATGCCGGCTGCGGCGGAAAAAAGGGACGGCGCTGGCACTTGGCGGATTTGCCAGGTGCGTCTGGCCGACCATGTCATCGACAATCCACCGGCCCAGTGGTTCGCCCGTCGCGTTCTCGAATTGATCGATCCAACAAAACAATTCTAGCACTCGGAAGTGACCGTGATAAACCCGCATCCGTTTCTTGAAAAACTGGAACGTATCATCGATCCAGCGCATCTCGAGCGCACGCGTGAACTGCAAAAACGAGCATTCGCGTTTCAACCGGTGGATCATATCCCCACGGCAATCGACTATCCGGTTGCGGATCACGAATGGCCAACCTTTCGCTTTGATGAATTTATCGCCGATCCGGACAAAATGCTCCTCAACGAACTGCGACCGATCTATCTCTCCTCACGTATCCGAGATGATCGATTGACCGGAATCCGTGCCAATTTCGGCACCGGTATCATCGCTTCCCTCTTTGGCTGTCCGATCCGCGTCTTTGATCATGCCCTACCCATCGCGCTGCCACTCGGAGAAACAGCGATCGACCATTTGCTGCAAAAAGGCCTCCCCTCTTTTCAGCAGGGGCAATGGCCGCAGATCGAGGAGACCCTCGCTTATTTTCGTGAAACGCTGACGGCCTATCCACTTCTGTCCAAAGAAATCGGCTTTCAACTGTTCGACATCCAGGGGCCTTTTGACAATGCCAGCATCATCTGGGGATCGGAAATCTATCTGGCATTGATCGATCAACCAGACCGCGTCTGCGATCTGATGCGGCTGATCACCGAGACGACTCGGGAAGCGGTCAAACGCCAGCGCGTGTTGGACGGCCGAGCTCTGAAAGAGCATGACGGAGCATGGAACCATCTCGGCGGCGTCTGCGTGCGCAACGATTCCACCGTCAATCTAAGTGGTGATGCTTATCGAAACTGGATTCAGGATTTCGATCGGCAGCTGCTGGAACCCTGGGGAGGCTGGATCCATTTTTGTGGGCAGGCCCACCAATGGTGGAAAGATTTACTTTCATTGCCGGGATTGCGGGGTATCAATCCCTATCAAGGCGAATTTTACTCTCTCGCCGACATGTACCGATCCTGTGCCAATCGGGGAGTGGCGCTGGTGCAGTGGACCACGCCCCTCTCTGCCGAGTGCCGCGAACAGATCCATACAGGATTATCGCGCATCTGCCATGTTGACTCGCTGGATGCCGCTCTGCGCGCGGTGGAACAGGTGCACCGCACCGGTCACGCGGATCCGCTGCCGGAGTGAATTCGTCTGGATGTCCGTTTCTTTGCGGCACCCAACATTTCACCCCACAGGCCGGTGAAAAATTCTTGTGCGTTGCGCCCCATGTTGCGGGTGTTGTAGCCCCCTTCCTGTACAACCAGCATGGGGCGATGCAGCCGGCCGATCATTCGGCCGTTTTCGCAAAAATCGCGGGCGGTCAGATTCCATGAACCGGTCGGGTCCCCTTTGGCCGTGTCCAGTCCAAGCGCCACCACGACAAAATCGGGGTTGAAACGCTCGATTTTGCGCAGAGCTTTTTCCAGGGTTTGGCGATAGCGAAAGCCGTCGATCGTTTCTGTGAGAGGAAAATTGACGGTGTATCCCTTTCCCTCCCCTTCGCCTCTCTCGTCCTCAAAACCGCTGAAATAAGGATAAGCAAAACGCGGATGACCGTGAATAGAAACGGTCAAGACATCGCTGCGCTGATAAAAAATATCCTGTTGCCCATTGCCGTGATGATAGTCGATGTCGAGAATGGCGACTCGGCCATTGCGGCTGAGCATTTGGGCGGCGATGGCATTGGAATTGAAATAGCAAAATCCGCCAAAAGCGCGGCGTTCGGCATGGTGACCGGGAGGGCGCACCAAGGCATAGGCAAGAAGACGGCCGCGCAACAAACTGGAGGCAGCGGTCAGGACACAATCCACTGCCCGCTTGGCTGCAAGATAGGCGTTGCGGTTGAGTGGTGTAAAGGTATCGATACAGTAATAGCCGGCGCGAACCGGAAGATCTTTCGGCGGCCGTGCGGCATTGCGGATCGGAAAAACATAGGGATAGATCGAGCGTTTGTTCTCGAGCTTGAGACAGACGGTGCGCAAATAGGCGACATAGTCCCGATCGTGAACCGTGGTCAACCATTTCTCCGAAAAAGCACGAACCTTGAATTCCTGAAAGAGTCCGGTAGGCTCCAGCTTTTCCCGAATCCGGTCGATACGAATCGGTGCTTCCACATAACCGCGTTCGTGGACATGATGAATATCGTGCCGGTCGTTGATGGTGAGCACGATTTGCTCATCCAGTGGAATGAAAGGAGGGGTCGGGGCGATGTTCGGAATCAAGATATAGCGCGGTGGGCGCAAGCGAACCGGATCCCGGCGAAAAGACGCAACCACTTTATCGACATAGTCGGGAGGACAAAGGTCACCATATTTGCGTTCAAGAATTGCGCGCACGATTTTTTTCACAACTGCACGCCGGAGTCGGGGCGGCTCGCCCAGAGGATCATAGACCAGAAAAGGGGGACAATCGTCTTCAGGGTTTACAGGTGTTTCGTATTCGGTGTCCGCAATGGGATAGGCGCCGTATTGTTCATAGAATTTCAAACGCGCCGCATTTTGCTTGAGAACCTTTGGATCGCGGCACAGATTCGGCTCATCGGGCAGACATTCGAAAAACAGACCGATATCCCCCAATAACCGCGCCTCCTGCCGGACCCTCTGGTAAAGAGCCCCGCCGATTCCGCGACCGGTCTGATGCGGAGCCGCCGAGATATAGTCGAGATAACCGAAATACAATTCCGGTTCCTGGAGCAGCACGGCAAATCCCAAAATCCGGTTGCGGTGATTTTCAGCGACAAAAAGAATGGATTGGAAAGCGATTTTGAACGGATTGCGCAGATTGTCCGGCAGGGCATCGATCTCTTTTTTACGGATCTGCTCAAACTGGGCTGCGAGAATCTCTTTGACCTGATCGATAGCGGCGCGATTTTGCGGAACCGCAGCATCAAAGATGCGCCGGATTCGAAACATTTTTTTCGCCCACGGTTTTGATGATTAATAGCCCAGACCGTCCATCAACACAATCTCTTCCGGGTCAGCCAAAAACGAGTCGCCCTCTTCAGTATATCCGTGCACAGTCGATTCTGGAAGAGTCGCTTTTGGCTGGGTATAGCGAAAGATTTTTCCGGCATAGTTGCGCATGACAATCTCATTGTCGTTGATCGATTGGACGTACTCGGGCAAGAGTGGGATTTTTCCGCCGCCACCCGGCGCATCGATGACAAAATGGGGCACACCCAACCCTGAAGTCCAGCCTCGCAGAGCCTGAATGATCTCCAATCCCTTTTCCACCCGGGTACGGAAATGCTCGGTGCCGAACACCATATCCGCCTGATAGATGTAATAGGGACGAACCCGCGCTTGCAGCAGTTTTTGCATCAGCGTTTTCATGACCTGCGGATCATCGTTCACTCCCTTGAGGAGTACCGTCTGATTTCCCAGAGGAATGCCGGCATCGGCCAATCTTTTAAGCGCCTTGACTGCAAGCGGAGTCAATTCGCGCGGATGGTTGAAATGCACGTTCATATAGAGCGGATGATACTTTTTCAGCATGCGGACCAACTTGAGCGTGATGCGATGGGGCAGAAAACATGGCATGCGGGTGCCGATGCGGATGATCTGCACATGGGGAATGGCGCGAATTTTCTGCAAAATTGATTCCAATTTTGCATCGCTCAGCATGAGCGGATCGCCTCCGGAAAGAATTACATCGCGGATTTCGGCATGGGTACGGATATAATCCACACCTTCGTCGATGAAATTGCGGTTGATCTTTTGTGGATCCCCCACTTTGCGTTTACGGGTGCAAAAGCGGCAATAGCTACCGCAAACAGGCGAAATCAGAAAAAGACAACGATCAGGATAACGATGAACGATATTGTTGACGGGCGAATCCGCATCCTCGGCCAATGGATCGAGGTAGAGACCATGGTTTTCCAGCTCGCGTGGATCCGGCACCACCTGTTTGTAGATCGGATCATCTTTTTTCTCGATCAATGAAAGATAATATGGAGTTATTTTTATTTTGAATTTTTGTTCCACTCTGCGGAGCGTTTCCTCCGGAACATCGAATCGCTTAGCCAGCTCATCAACACGGGTAACGCTTTGCTGCAATTGTCTGCGCCAGCGTTCCATCTACTCTTCGCCTCCTCTTAAAGGTTCGAACCGTTTGACATAGATCAGTCGGTCGTCGCCGATGCGATAGAAATCACCAATTCGGGCTTCAACCGTGTAACCATTTCTTTCATAAAATTCCTGGGTGGGGCTGTAGCGCTCCTGGGAAGACGTCTCGATGATCAGCATGCGTCCCTCCTGCTCGGCGATTTGAGCTTCCACAAAACGCAACAGCTGTTTGCCGACACCCCGGTTTTGCATGTCCGGAGAAACAGCGATCCAATAAAGGTCAAAAGTACCGACCGTCGCCGGTGTGGGGCCGTAACAGACATAACCGACGATGCGATTGGACGCTCCGGTTGCGATATAGATCAGGTAATCCTTTTGCTCGCTGTTGAACAAATAAACATCGATCAGCTCCATCGCCACGCTGATTTCATCCAGCGTGAACATGTCGGTTTGTTGCAGGATCTCATAGACTGCCGAGCGATCGCGCGGCAGCATTTTTCGAATAGGGATCATGTGTTTTCCTTGCCATGGCCTGTTTAAAGAGAAAGGCGACGAATTGACAATAGGCGAAACCTCCGGCCGCAAGCGCCCGGGCGAATCCGGCATCGGCGGAGATGTCGGGATTGGGATTGAATTCCAATACATAGACTATTCCTGATGAATTGACACGCACATCCACCCGACCATAATCCCGTCCCTGACTGACGGCAAACACCTGCAAGGCGATCTCGTGCAGACGGCTCAACAACTCGGCATCGACGCAGGCCGGACACACCGAAGGTGTCTGCTGATAAGACGGATGATCGGGAAACCATTTTGCTTCGTAACCGGTGATCCGCGGCTGTCCAGCGGGCAGATCGGTGAATTGAATCTCTGCAACCGGCAAAACGCGGACGGGATTATCGCCGAGCAAAGAGATATTGAATTCCCGGCCGTCGATAAAACTCTCGACCAGCACGGGCTGCCGGTACCGGATTAACAGCTCGATGACGGCGCGGCGCAATCCCCCTTCATCTTCCACCACCGACGAAGCGGTGATCCCCAGGCTGGCATCCTCTCGCGAGGGTTTGACAATCAGGGGAAAGTCCAGTTGCAGCTCCTCTTCAGCATCGGTGAAAACCTGAAAATCCGGTGTGGGAATGCCACATGCTCGAAAAAGGCGTTTGCTCAAAACCTTGTCCTGCGCCAGACCCAGCGTCAGAGGCGGATTGCCGGTATACGGCAATCCGAGCAATTCCCACACGGATGCCACATGCATTTCGTGCCGGGCAATTCCGCGATAGCCTTCACAGAGATTGACGACAAGATCCGGCCGCAATTGTCCGATCACTTCCAAATCGACTTCCAGATCCCGAATGCCGAGACAAATGGGCTGATGTCCGAGATCGCGTACGGCTGCGATCACGGCATCGACTTCATTTTCAACCGCTGATTCGGAAATACGATCCAGCGGATTGTCCGGCATCTCTGCTGTCGGTTGATTGTAGGCGATCAGAATTTTCATCTTGGGCACTCGTGTTAAGAGAAATGCCATGCCGGCGAGCGGCGATAGCTATGATTTTCTGCAGCATTCCGCTGTAGCTGTAGCCGGCCGCTCGAGCGGCTTTGGGAAAACAGGAATTGTCTTCGAGTCTGGGCAGAATACCCGGCAACGGATTGACTTCGAGCACATTGGGAATGTCATTTTCGTCCAGACGAATATCGATTCTGCTCCAATCCCGCAATCCCAACACCCGATAGGTGTTGAGCACGACGGACTCGATTCGGCCAGCAAGGCCCTCATCGATGGGCGCAGGACAATGAAAAATCTCCAACGGCCGGTTCGGCGTATCCCAGATCCATTTGGCTTCGTAGGAATAGATCGGCTGTGCACCCATGGGCAACTGATGATAACAAATCTCCACCAGAGGCAATACAGTGACTTCGGGACCGTTGCCCCACACAGCCGCGGTGAATTCCCGACCGCCGAGAAACTTTTCAACTATCACGGGCTGGCGATATATCTTCAATTTTTCTGCAATACGCTGACGCGCCTCAATGGGATCAAAAACCACTGAATCGTTAAAAATCCCTTTGCTGCTACCTTCAGCGAGGGGTTTGATGATCACCGGGCCTTCCAGATCCAGACTATCGATCTGACTCGTATGCTGGATCATGCGGAAATCGGCAGTGGGCAGCAAATAGTAACGAAGAATCTCTTTGGTCCGCGCCTTGTTCAGACACAGGGCCAAGGTCAAAGGATCAGAACCGGTATAGGGCAAAGCCAGTCGTTCGCATAGCATGGGTATATAGGACTCGCGAAAATCTCCATAAAGGCCCTCTGCCATATTGAAAACCAGATCCGGTCGATTGCGGCGCAAAGCCTCGGCGGCATGTTCGTCGGCCTCGACACCAATGGTTTGGTGGCCCTGCTGCTGCAAAGCATCGAGAACGGCAGCGATTGTTTCCGGACTGTCGCCTTCGGCGAAAAAGTCCGCACTGACCTCGCATTCTTCGCCTGACCGGTGGTGGTTTCTGTGTTCCGCTTCCAAACCGGCTTTGCTGCTGAAGGTTACGGCGATTTTCATCTCTTGTTGGATTCCTTTTGATATTCGCACTCACTGGTGTCAGGTTACCGAACACTCATGATTCGCGTGATTGTTTCACTCTACCGCCGCCTGGATTATCATTTCCACAACGACGAATCGGATTGCAAAATTCACCACCCATTCAAACAAATATCATGCCATCTTTTTGGTCTCTTACTAGATATGTTATTATTAGAGTTATAGGTCATCATAAAGACACAAATGACGCTGGAAGGGGGAATATTCTTGTTTTGAAAAATATCACTCGTTTAAAGGGGAAATATTTTTCAAAATGAGAAAAGCGCAGAAAAAAGGGGGTGAATTTTATCGGAATGAAAAGGCAGTCAATGGCTCAAAGATAGGAGCCTGGATCGTCTAGGGTTCACCTATCCGGTATTCTTTGATCTTGCGGTAAAGGGTGGCAAGCCCGGTTTGCAGAACCTGTGCTACCCGGTTCTTGTCATTGTTGTAATAGATGAGATTCTTTTCGATGGCCAGTTTTTCTATTTCTGCCAGCGACATTCCGACGGTGACGCCGATGGTGCGTTCAGCCGCTTCGGGGCCGACAGCAAGCCCCGGAAAATGGATCAGAGAGAGCACGGGTTCCCTGGACAGAACCACGGCGCGCTCGACCATGTTTTCCAATTCGCGGATATTGCCGGGCCAGCTATAGCGCTGAGCGTGTTTGATCACCTGCGGATCGACACTCTGGACTTGCTTGTTGTTCAAAGCGTTATATTTTTCGATAAAAGACTGGATGAGAAAAGGGATGTCTTGGACATGTTCGCGCAATGGCGGCATGTGAATGGCGATGACATTGAGACGATAAAACAAATCGCTGCGAAAGCTTCCGTCCTTGACCTTTTTCTCTAGATCGGCGTTGGTGGCAGCCAGGACACGGACATCGACGTTGAGGGTGTGGGTGCCGCCCAGGCGTTCGAATTCTCCGTCCTGTAAAAAACGCAGCAGCTTGCTTTGCATAAATGGCGTCAATTCGCCGATCTCATCCAGAAAAGCGGTTCCCTGGTGTGCCATTTCCAGTTTGCCGCGCTTTTGACTCGACGCACCGGTAAAGGCGCCTTTTTCATATCCGAACAGCTCGGCTTCCAGCAAATTTTCCGGTATCGAGGCACAATCGATTTTGACAAAGGAACTCTGATACCGCTGACTGAAGGAATGGAGGAGATTGGCCAGTACATCCTTTCCGGTTCCGGTTTCGCCGGATATGAGCACCGTTGTTTTGGATTCAGCGATCTGCTGGGCGAGCTCATAAATGCGTTTCATACGGTTGCTGACCGTAACAAACTGGATATTTCGCTTTTCGAGCTGCAATACCTGCCGTAAGCGACTGTTTTCCTTGCGCAGATTCTGCGTTTCGGCCAGACGCGTCAGCAACCGTTTTAAATCAGCCAGGCGAAATGGTTTGACGAGATATTCGTATGCGCCACTGCGAATGCTCTGGATTGCTGTTTCCACGGTACCATAGGCGGTTATGACGATCACAGAAATATGCGCCAGATGTTCATGGACATAAGTGAGGATCTGTAATCCGGAACCATCCTTGAGTTTGAGATCCGTGACGACGATATCGATGTCCTGAGTTCCAAGGAGATAAACAGCCTCTTTATAGCTGGTCGCGGTGAGGAGCGCATACTCACTCTCGATACCCATTCGCAGAGCCTGCAATGCATCGACGTCATCATCTATCAATAAAACACGAGTAATCATTCGACTCTTCCTTGATCGACAATCGGAAAAGAGATGGAAAAAACCGTTCCTCGACCCGGACGCGACCAACAGCGAATCCGCCCCCCGCTGGCGCGGATCAGTTCCCGAGTGATGAACAAGCCCAATCCTTCTCCATTGGATTTGGTGGTAAAAAAGGGTTCGAAAATGTGTTGCAGATCCGAGGCGGCGATACCGGGTCCGTTGTCTCGGATTCGAATGATCAAGCGAGATCGCTCGATCCGGAGATCGATCTGAATCTGACCGTTTTCGCCGATCGCCTGCAACGAATTTTGCAGGATATTCATAAATGCCCGTTTGAGCTGCGGCCAATCGGCCAGGATCCAGGCGGAACGGCGCGATGTATAAAGGATCTGTATTTTTTTCAGGGAAGCCTCGAAGTTCATCTCTTCTGCCATACTGCGCAGATTGATATCGATATCCACAGCGGAAAAATGCAATTCCGCAAGATGCTGATAGGCTAGATAGTGGTTGAGGTGATGACTGACCTGGTCGATCTGACCGGTTATTTTGTCCAACAGCTCGAGGTTTTCCCGCTTGAAATCCGACGAGCCTTGACCGGCCAATTTTTCGCTCAGCAGATCGGCATAGAGGCCGATCGTGTTGATCGGATTGCGAATATCATGCATCATGGCGCCGGTGATGCGCGACAGAGTGAGCAGCTGATCGATTTTTTTGCTTTTTGAGGAAAGTTGTTCGTGAGCGCTGAGATCCTGGAGACTGATGATATAAAACAGATGATCGGGATAAGGGTATTTGATGCGCGATACGGAAACCAAGGCCAACGCCGTCTCGCCGCTTTTTTTTACGATATTGAGATGCAGCCGGGAAATACGCTCGCTTTTGCTGCGGATTCTTTGCAGAAACAAATCCCGCGAATTGACGCCGAAAAGATGCAAAACGCTCTGGCGCAACATCTCGGATGGTTGATAGCCTGTCATGCGTGTCGCCATGGGGTTCCAGTGCGTCACTAAAAGTTCGGCGTCGCAATTCATCGTGGCCACGGGTGATTCGCGAATCATCTGATAATGGACATTGACCTGCTGCTGCAGATCGTTTTTTACCCGTTTCAACTGTTCGATGAGCTCGAGATCCTGACGGCGCTCCTGGCGCAACACATCGCCCCAGACCTCGCTGATGGTCAAAAGTGCGGAATCGAAAATTTCCTGCAGGATGGTGTGGAATTCATTGCTGATGACACCGACCTGTTCATCAACAAACCGATCGACATGCAACCGCAGCCGGGTAAGCAGATTCAATTGCAGCCCAATCTCGGGTTTTTCATCTCCCCGGCGTTGAATGTTTTGTCGGCAATAACGGCACAAAGCACCTCTCCGCGCCGGGTCAGTGGATTTGACATCCTGAAGCAAATGATTGGCCAGACCCTGAAGCAATTTTTTCTGTTGCTGCGGGGTCCACCGAGAGACAACGGGAGAGCTAAGCCAATCTTGCCAGGTGCTCTCGATCCACTCGTCACGATGATCCTGCAGTTTTTTAATGATCTTTTTCAAAGCGGATGTCCACCGTCGCAAGTTTCGCAAAGATCGAGACAATGATGTGCCAGGCGCTTGCAGATCGCCTCCACAACCAGATCGGGAACGCCGTCGCGATGGTGAGACTGTAGTCGCATGTCACAAATCTCGTTTACATAATCAACCACAACCAGTCGATCATTTTCCGTGATCGCCATTTCGCTGGAAAAAAAAGTCAAACCGCAGATTCGGGCGATTTGTTCCATATTTCTGATCAGCGATGAAAATTCGTCCCGATTCGATTCAGAAGAAAGAATCTGGCGGTAGAGATGGGTTTCGGGATTCCACCAGCAAAAGAGGGTCAAGCCCGCGGCATAGAAAACGCGGAACCAAAAGAGCCTGCCTTCGTTCGTCTTGGCTCGGACGCGTTCCTGGATAAGATATTTATCGTTTGGATATTGGCTCCTGGCACGATTGACATCATCCAGGGAAACAGCGGAGAGGATGACACCCTGACCGCCCCCGGTGGTATTTGCAGGTTTGATAACAAAGGGCTCTCCCAGAGGCGTCAACTGTGTTTCATCCAGTTGACAGTGCGGTTTTTGAGAAAACGGCGGCAGGATGTGGGTATAGGGCGTGTTCAGACCCTTTTGAATGAATTCCAGATGCATGGTCGCTTTATCGGAAGCCCAATGCAACGCGGCAAGCGGATCGATGATACGACAACCGCGGCTTTGTAATTCACGCTGCAGATCAAAAAATCGCGGATCAGTATCAGAGGCTCGGTCGACCAATACTTTAGCAAAGAATTCACCTCCTTTGAGACGGTAAAAGAACGTCTCCAGAGAATCAGGATCGATGGTAAAACTCCTCAATCCGAGGTTTTCCGCTTCGCTGGCGAGCAGCTCGATAAAATCCCGATCATATTCCCAGTCAAAAGCCAACGCCAGGTCATATCGAGTCGATACCGTCATACCATCCTTCTTTTTAAGCCCGTCGAAAAACGGGCGAAAAGCTGTCCGCCCCCTTTAACTATCGAAATCCTCGAATTGGGCAAAAAACTCTTGTACCTGTCGCTCTTTTTCCGGAGAACGCTTGCCGATCATTCCTTCTGCCAGAAAAACGACCAAGCTGATCAAGAGTTCCATTCCGGTATAGAGCGCAAAAGTCGATTGCAATCCGGTTACGAGAGGCCAGCCATATTTGAAAAAAATAAAGGCGGCAAAGCCGGATAACCAGGCCAGTAAAGCACCGCGCCAGGTGGGTTTGCGCAAAACCATACCGAGCAAAAGCGGCAGCGAAACCGGTCCCATTATGGCGGCAAACCATTCGACCATCGCTTTAAAAGCGCCTTGCAAATGTATGGTGAGCAGGGCTGAAGCAATGGTCAATGCCCCGAGTACAACCGTGGCACACATACCGACCCGCAACAGGTGTTTTTCGCTCGCGGTGCGGTGGAAATTGCGGTGGTAGATATCCTGGGTAAAAACGGCCGACAGAGCATTGATATCCGTGTCGATCATCGACATGGTGGATGCAAACATGGAAGCGATCAGCAAACCCAGCAAGCCCGGAGCGATGCTTGGCAAAATCTTTTGCGCGACCAGCATATAGGTCTGTTCGGGATTGTCGATCGGACCGATCAGCGAATGGGCGGCCCACATCGGAATGAATACCGCCAACGGATAGAACAAATAGAGCGATGCCGAGAGCAATGCCGCCTTGCGCGCCTGACGTGGTTTGCCGATGCTGTAAAAGCGCTGAGCCAAACCCCAGGTTCCGCCGTTGTAACTGAGAATAATAACAAACAGATAGACAAAAAGAAAAGAAGGTGACACCTCCGGACTGAACAATCCGCGCTGATCGACCGGAAGTTGATAATAGAGACCGCTCATGCCTCCAACCCTCGAGAGCACCATGGGAACGAGCAAAAGAGTAATGGTGAACTGGATGATGAATTGGGCAAAATCGGTGAGCATGGTTGCCCAAAGGCCGCCGAAGAAAAGATAGGCGATGGTGACCACGCCGCAGACGACGATCACCTGAGGCAACGGCCAGCCGGTGGCCACATGGACGATGATCGCGAGTGAATAGAGTTTGACGCCTTCATCGATAAATTTGAGGCCGATACCGCTCCACCCGAACAATTGACGAATGATATTGTTGTATCGTGTTTCCAGATATTCGACTGGCGTCAGAATCTGCATACGCGACCAGCGTGGAGCCCAGATAAAAGCTCCTGCGATCATGGCGATGACAATGGGCGGTGCGAAAAACGTCCAGGCGCTCAATCCGCTGCCGTAGGCCAGCGTTCCCAAACCGACAAAGGCAAAAGCGCTATAGCCTGAAACATGGTGGGAAATGGCAGCCAGCCACCAGGGTACCCGTTTGCCTCCGGCAAAATAATCATTCGAATTATGAACCAGACGCTTGGCATAGTAACCGATAAAACCCATCAAAACACCATAGAAAACAACAACACCTATATCGATTTTTGTCAGCATCAGCTCTTCCTTTCCTTAACCAGCGCAATCCATAGGCATAACAGAAGGCGAGAGATTGTTCTCATCTGCGGATGTCCGAATACGAAACATCCGTTTCGACTCGAGCAAATCGCTCCGAGTTTCAAAGGTTGCACCGAATAATCGCTCGGCAACCGGCACAAGCTTTCTGAACGATGCGCCGGCTATCGACTCGATTATTTGCATTCCGACAACCGGCTGAGACTCTTTGAATATAGAACTTTTATAATCCGATTCCAGTATAAAATCGAGAAAATAGCACCTCTACACAATCAAAATTCGGGAGCTTGACCCATGCCGTCATCCACACTGCTGATCTTTTTCACCTCAATACTGTCGATCTATGTTTTGATTCATTACTACTTGCTGCGGCACACCCTGGGCGCTCTCCGCGGCCTGTCCATGCATCTGCGTTTGGGGATTGCCGCAGTACTCGTTTTTTTCGCTCTTTTATATCCACTCAGCCGAACAATGGCGGGAGTACTTTTACCTGGATTGAGCGGCTGGTTGCTGTGGATGGGAGCTGTCTATGCAGGATGGTTGGTCTATATGCTGGCAGGTCTGGTCCTGCGCGATCTGTTTCAGGCAGTACGACTGGCCCTGCATCGAATCCCCAAAATGCCAAACATGCACCCGAAAACTCTGGTATTCCTCGCTTTATTAGCGGCGGTTATCGCTGCACTCGGCTGGTGGAACGCGGCTCATCCAGACATCGTCCGCCTTGACCTGACCCTCAGTCGTTCGTCCGCTTTGCGCTACCCTCTGCATCTGGTAGTGGCAACGGATCTGCACATCGATGAAAGCGTTTCGCCCAAACGGGTGCAAAAATGGGTCTCGCTCATAAACCGGCAAAAGGCGGATGCGGTTCTGCTGGTGGGTGACATTCTCGACGGCCATCAGCCACACCGACTCGATTCCCGTTTCGCTGAATCGCTGCGGCAATTGCAGAGCAGGACAGGTGTTTTTGCCGTTCCAGGTAACCATGAGTACTATGTGGGTATCGACTCGGCGTTGGCCTTTTTTCGTTCCGCAGGTATCACGGCCCTTCGCGACACGGCTGTCGTCATCGATGAAGCATTTGTACTGGCAGGTCGGGATGACCGCACCCGATCCTCTTTTGGGCAGGCGCGCAAAAGGATCTCTGAATTGCTGAAAAATATCGATCCCGCATTGCCGATCATCGTTCTCGATCACCAACCATTCGATCTCAACGAGATTGTAACGGCTCAAGTCGATCTGCAGGTCTCCGGCCATACCCATCACGGCCAGCTTGTTCCCTTTAACTGGATCACCGGCCAAATGTACGAAAAAAGCTGGGGTTTGTTGAAAAAGAATGCGACGTTCATCTATGTTTCAAGCGGTCTCGGCACCTGGGGGCCGCCGATGCGCCTCGGCAATCGACCGGAAATCGTCTCCATTCGAGTTAACCCCAAGCCGGCGAGCGACGAAACGTGAATTACATGGATCAGCCCACAGAGTGAATTGGTCTTTGACTTTTGCTGCAAAAGCGGTTATTTTTAAGTAGATTCGGTATTTCATACCGAATTCGGGGCCTATTAAAAACAGCGGAAAGGGGGTTGTATGGCAAATGTCTATCGACAAACCGTCGAAGAACTGTTAAAGCAAGCGGAGGTCCAAATCAACGGAGAAAATCCGTGGGATCTCCAGGTTCACGACGATCGCTTCTTTCAGCGGATTTTTCGCGATGGCGAGCTTGGGCTGGGCGAATCCTACATGGATGGCTGGTGGGACGCCAGTGCCGTCGATCAGCTGATCGATCGACTGTTAACAAATCACTTGAACAAAAAACTTCTCCACAACCGAGGGGCGCTGTGGTTGGCTCTCAAGAGCCGTCTTATAAACCGTCAGAGAAGCGGTCGCGCTTTTATCATCGGACAAAAACATTATGACCGGGGCAACGACCTCTATCGCGCCATGCTCGACAAGCGACTCAATTACACCTGCGCCTATTGGAAAAATGCGGAGGATCTCGACAGCGCTCAGGAAGCCAAGCTCGAACTCGTATGCCGCAAGATCGGGCTTGAACCCGGAATGACTGTACTGGACTTTGGATGCGGTTGGGGCGCCTTTGCCAAATTTGCAGCAGAACACTATGGTGTCAGCGTGGTCGGCGTTACCGTTTCGAAACAACAGGTGGAACTGGGTACGGAACTCTGCCGTGGTTTGCCGGTCGAGTTGCGTCTGCAGGATTATCGTCGGGTATCCGGACAATTCGACCGGGTGATCTCGATCGGCATTATGGAACATGTGGGATACAAAAACTATGGCACCTATTTTCGCCAGGTCGATCGCTGTCTAAAGCCCGGTGGAGTGGCGTTTGTGCACACCATCGGAAGCGATGTGAGCACTACCAAGACGAACATCTGGACGGAAAAATATATCTTTCCCAACGGCCAGTTGCCGTCGCTGCAGCAATTGACGGCAGCCATGGAGGGTTTTTTTGTCGTCGAGGATGTTCACAATATCGGTCCGCATTACGATCCAACGCTCATGGCCTGGTGGCGCAATTTCGAGGCGGCCTGGCCGGAGCTGTGCAAAAACTTTGATGAACGGTTCTACCGAATGTGGCGCTATTATTTGCTCAGCGCGGCGGGTGGATTTCGATCGCGTTATACCCAGGTCTGGCAGATCGTTCTCACTCGGCAGGCGCAAAAGCAGCCCGATTGCCGTATCAGTTGACCCAAAACGAGTCCATCATGCAACACGAGGTGATCATCATCGGCGGCGGACCGGCAGGTGCGGCCTGCGCCAGCGAGCTGCTTCGAAAGGGAATCGAGTGCCTGGTACTGGACAAGCAGGCCTTTCCACGTCCCAAACTCTGTGCCGGATGGGTATCGCCGCCGCTCTGGCAGGCATTGGCAATTACACCGGAAGCCTATCCCCATACCCTTGTCGACATGGATCGGCTGCTGATCCATTTGGGGCCGCTGACGTTGCCCCTGCGCGGCAAACAGTACGCTCTGCGCCGGTCCGAATTCGACGCCTGGCTGCTCGAGCGCAGTGGCGCACCGGTGCAGCGGCATGAGGTGCGCCGAATCGAGGTGCGGAACCAGGGATTCACCCTTGACGAACGATTTACCTGTCGCTATCTGGTGGGTGCGGCAGGCACGCGATGTCCGGTTTACCGCCACCTCTTTGCACCGCATTTTCCCCGTGATCCAAAAGAGTTGATCGTCACTCTGGAGGCTGAAATCGAACATCCGGTCCGCGAATCGCAGTGCCATCTGCGTTTCACCCCAAAAAAACTGCCGGGCTATGCATGGTATGTGCCCAAAGGCGAAACTGTCCTCAATATCGGTATCGGAGCCCTTCAGGTCGAAATGAGCCGGCGCGGGGTTCGAATTCGCCGTGCGTGGGATGAATGGCAAAAGGAATTGATGCGCCGGGGGTGGCTCGAGAAGCCGATGCACAACACCGGATCGGCGATCTATTACCGCCGGCAGGGAGATCCGGTTTTGCAGCGGGATCGAGCCTATATCGTCGGTGATGCCGCCGGTCTGGCGACGCGGGACATGGCCGAAGGTATTTTGCCCGCTGTGTGCAGCGGCCTGATGGCAGCGCGCGCGATTGTGGATGGCCACCCACCCGACTCGAAATTGTTGCCGCAATGGAGTCGAATTTTCCCCTCCTGGCTTCAGGCCTTTGTTTGAACTTTCCGCCCGCCTCTATGGAATTGCTGAAAACACTCTTTTTTTTTCACAGCTGTCCCTTGCGAGGACACCACCCAATCTAAATGATATCAATACAGCGACAACTCTGGAAATTTATTTTGGTCAGGACTGTCATTTTTTTATGATTTGTTCTTGATATTGAAATCCCTTTTTCCTATGTTCGAAAATATCGGTTTTTATCGAATAGTGGAATCAGCCAAATTTGTTATCGACAACCTCGTCAGAGCATAAACTTGACGAATGACACTGCAGTTCGCCAATTCAGGGTATTCCGATGACCTCACTTGAACGCTGGCAAGCCGTTTTGCGCGGAAAAACGCCCGATCGCCTCCCCTGCTTTTTCAGCGCAACCGCAGAAGCGGAAGTGCAGCTCCTGCGCCACCTCGGTATTGGCAGCCACGAGGCGTTGCTGGAGCGGTTAGAGATCGATCGCGTCGCGACGGTCACCCCGTGCTATGTCGGTCCGCCGCTGCCTCCCGACACCACGGTATTCGGCGCTCGTTACCGCAGTATCACCTATGATGGGGGTGTCTATTCCGGAATCGACGGACTGATGGTTCACCACCCGTTGGCCGCCTGTTCTTCGATAGACGAAATCGAGGACACCTATACCTGGCCCGATCCGGATTGGTGGGATTACAGCGATCTAGCCCGTCAGATTGAGGACAAGGACGGATGGGTAATCATCGCCGGCGGCTCCGAACCCTTTATGGACTATAAAGAGCAGCTGCGCAGTCCGGAACAGGCCTTTATCGATCTGATCGAAAATCCGGAAATCGTCCACCACTGTCTCAAAAAACTTTATGATCTGTGCTACGAAAACACTCAACGGCTCTACGAGAGTTTGCCCGGACGGATTTTTGGCTCCTGGGTAGCCGAGGACATGGGCAGCCAGGAGAGCCTGCTCTATTCTCCGAGCCAGATCCGCGAATTCTTTTTCCCGCATATGAAACGGATGATCGATCTGGTGCATGGATATGGAGGCGTGGTTCTTCACCACAGCGACGGCGCCATTCGGCCGATCATACCCGAATTGATCGACCTCGGTATCGACGTGTTGAATCCGATCCAGTGGCGCTGTGCCTGCATGGATCGTGAAGGATTGGCACGGGATTTTGCCGGCCGGGTAGTTTTTCATGGCGGAATCGACAACCAATATACCCTGGCCTTTGGTTCACCCAAAGAGGTGCGGCAGGAAGTGCGGGACACTGTTCAATTGCTCGGAACCAGCGGCGGTTATATTGTCGGCCCCTGTCACAAAATACAGGTTATCAGTCCGCCGGAAAACATCGTCGCACTTTACGATGCCATAAACGAACTGAACATCTGATTATTGAAGGAGACTTGCTGATGTTCGATTGGGTAACATGGGGGCTTTTCGCCATCGGATTGTTAATTCTCGTAGCCTGGCTCATCCTGCCGATACGGGAATTTAAGAATTTGATGCGCAAACGAACAAAAGAAAAAACCGACCGAGCCGATTGATCCATCCTTTCATTTAGCGCAAGACGCAAAAAGGAACACAGGACTCGCCCATGACGCCCATCGACTATGCGGTTTTTATCGCTTTTCTCGCCGGAATATTTATCATTGGATCGATTCTTTACAAATGGGTTGGCGAGCCGGACGATTTTTTCGTCGCAGGTCGCCGTTTGCCGCCCTTTATCCTTGCCGCTACATTGGTGGCCACCAACGTCAATCTCTACAGTTTTATCGGTCAATGCGGCGCCGCCTATCAAGAAGGGATTTCCATTGTCTGGCAGGCCTGGACCGGAAACATGGCCCTGGTCGCTGCCGGCCTCTTTATCCTGCCGGTCTTTCGCCGTCTCCGCATTCGAACCATCCCGGAATACCTGGAGATCCGGTATTCGCGCTCGGTTCGTTCTCTGGTCGGGTTTATCTGGGTTTTCCGCCTTATTTTTTGGCTTGGGGTGACCATGTATACCGGAGCGATTGCGGCCGAGATGCTCACCGGTGTGCATTCGTTCATGCTGTGGATCGTCGTTTTCACTTTTATCGCCGTCATCTTTACCACTCTGGGCGGTGCCTGGTCGGTGGCGTTGACCGATGCGCTGCAATTCGTTCTGATGCTCGGTGGTGCCCTCATCCTCCTGCCGCTGGCTATGCGAAGCGTCGGCTGGCTGCCCGGATTGTTGCAGCAATTGCCCACCGGACATTTCGATTTTGTCAAACTCGACGGCCAGTACAACTGGTTGTTCATCCTGGCGATCTCGTTTCTTGCCATTCAATGGGCCTGCACCGACCAGGGTATGATGCAGCGCGCATTCGGTTCCGACAGTGTTCGTTCGTTGGCGCGCGGCATGGTCTGGGCCGGAATCATCACTACCCCGTTTATCCTGATCGTTCTATTTCCAGGACTGGTCGCCGTGGTTCGCCAGCCTGGCTTAACCAACCCCGATCACGCCATGCCCTTGCTTATGTCGCAGGTGCTCATGCCCTTTATTTTGGGATTGATGGTCTGCGGGTTGATGTCGTCCCATCTTTCCACCGTTGATTCCAACCTCAATGCCGTCGCCACACTTTTCACCAGCGATCTCTACAAAAACGTTTTCCACCGCGAGGCATCGCCCAAAACCGTCTTGCGAGTGGCACGGCTGACAACCCTGGCGGCCGGATTTCTGGTCGTTGGTGTCGCGTTTATTGTACCCAAACTCGGAGGCGCTGTCCAGGCCTATCTCACCATTATCAGCATCATGGACAT
>JAFGJN010000255.1 GCA_016929055.1 Candidatus Zhuqueibacterota bacterium | reverse complement strand
GTTTTTGTCAGCATCAAAAGTCCCGCTTTGGAAACGCAATAGGGGGCAAAGTTGGGCCGGGGAACCGTATCATGGATGGATGATATGTTGATAATCGAACCGCTTCCCCGAGCCCTCATCCGTTTGACCGCATGCTTCATGCAGAGAAAAACTGCGCGCAAATTGACGTTCAAAATGTCGTCCCACTCCCGAGTAGTGAATTCATCGAACGGTTTGCCAAATTCAAAGCCGGCATTGTTGACCAGGATATCGAGGACGTCACAATTTTTGTAAAGATTGGTGAACAAGGTTTCGATTTGATCGGGTTCGGAGAGATCAGCCTGAAGAAGCCAGGCCTGTCGCCCGAGACCATGGATGTCGTCTGCAACTCGTTCTGCTGCAACAGAGTCGCTTCGATAATGAACAAAAACATCCGCCCCTTCACGGGCAAAAGCCAAAGACACGGCCCGGCCGATTCCGCGGCTGGCGCCGGTCACCAAAACGATTTTGTTTTGCAACCGCATAACTCCTCCGTCACCACGCGAAATTCAGGATTCACCACATCGGCACACGCGCATACCATTCCGGTCGTCGCGGATCCGGGGGATAGCCATAATCATTCTCGGCAAGCTGCCGGTGCAACTCGGTATAACGCTGCATTTTGTCCTCATCCAGTGTCACACCCAATCCGGGGGCTGAACTCGGGTGGAGACAGCCCTGGTCATAAACAAAACGAGGTTGAGCGATCACATCATCGCAGAGATGGTGATAGTGTGAATCGATGGCATGAACAAGATTGGGCATGGTAACCGCCACATGCAACATGGCAGCCAAGCCGACGCCGAATTCAACACCGCTGTGCATGCTGACAGCCAGTCCCATATGCTTGGCGACCAGATCCAGCACCTTGGTATGATACAATCCGCCCCAATACCAGGGATCGGTCAGTATGCAATCGATGGCCTTCATCTCCACCGCCGGAGCGAGGTGTTCGAATTCGATTACGCTCATATTGGTCGAAATGGGAATCGGCACCTTTTCCCGCACACGCGCCAGGCCCGAAATTCCCCAGGTCGGATCTTCATAGTATTCCAGGTCATAGGGCGCGAGTTTGAGCCCCATTCGGATTGCCGTTGCTGGCGACCAGATGGCATTGGGGTCGAATCTTAAACGGTAACTCGAATCAAATTTTTTCCGTAAAGCGGCAATTGTTTCCACTTCGATTTCCGGATCCAAAACACCGCCTTTGAGCTTCAGGGTTTGAAATCCATAGCGATCGACCAGCGATTGGCAATAGGCGGTCATGTGATCCGGATTAGAAATTTCTCCGGTGCCGTCGGCATTGGGGTAGCGATAAAAAAGATAGGCTGAAACGGGCACCTGCTCCCGAACACGGCCGCCCAACAATTGATAGACGGGCAGACCGACAAATTTGCCCTGCAGATCGTAGCAAGCCATTTCCACAGGGGTAAGCAGCAAGGGCTGCCGGGAGAAATAACCCCGCTGGGAAATCTGGATGCGGATCTGTTCGAGTTGAAACGGATCTTGACCGATCAAAAGCTCTTTTAATGCATCGAACGCCGCCGGAGGAATTGTGCTATAGGTTTCCCCAACTCCGGTCAAACCTTCATCGGTGCACAATTCGATCATGGTGCGGATATAATGCGAGGGGGAGGCATAGGAGTGACGTGTCGGCGCTTCTATCGGAATTGCAGCCGTTTGTGCTTTGAGATCGATGATTTTCATTCGGTTTCCTTGTCTATAAAATACCGTGTTTGCGGATATGGGGAATCACCTGATCGCGGGATTGTCGACGAATCCCACTGATCACATCCCCCTCGGCGAGATGCCGTTCGATGGACAGATCGATGACATCCTGGGCGATATCCTGAGGTATACAAATCACACCGTCGCTGTCGGCCACCACCAAATCTCCGGGATGAATCACGACACGATGCGGGCGCTCCGAACGGAAAGGCACGCCAAGCATCGATATCGGTTGTAAATAGGCTTTAATCTGTAAATGTCCGCGCGCATCCAACGGGCAGGCACCTCGAGAAAAAACCAGATAATTATCCCGCTGGGCCAGTTCATAAAGCTGAGCCGAGTCACGAACGAAGCCGTCAGTAATCACGCCAACGGCTCCAAGCGCTGCAGTGGAATTCCCCATAATCCCACCCCAAACGGCGGCAAAGGCTGACGGCGAATCAGCAGGGGCGGAATTGTGGACAACCAGAACACAACCCTTTGCCTGGCGAATAGCTTCGAATTCAGTTAAGATATCCTCCAATTGATCCCGGCCGGTTTTGTCGCTTCCGTCCGTCGTTTCCAGCTCGATGGTAAAGGCGGAATGAAAAACGATACCCGTGTTCGCATTGTGAAGGCGAATTTCAGGTGTAAGAAACAGCTCGCGGGCATGGCGAATGTTGCGGGCCAGGAGAGAATCCCGAATGCGATCATGGCGTTGATCACAGGGTTCGTTATCAGGTCGTTGCAGAGCGATATCGATCGGGTCATAAAAGACCGCTGTATACAGCGGTTTATAGAGAGGGTTACGGGCAAATTTGTGCAGGGAGGCGACTCGATAGCGAGCATCCATGGCAACCTCGGAATTTTATAGCGGAAAAAACCGATGCGGGACCGAAGGAAATGAAAAAGCGGCGAGGCCAGGCCGCGCAAATCGATAGGTAAAGAGCAGGCTGTTTGCAAAACCCGTTCCAAACGTAAAATCAACCGCATCAAGCGATTCAGCTTTGCACTGAAAAGTTGGGTATGGCAAACAGCCTGTGACGAGCTATTGCAGTTTGACCAATTTTCTGGTCGCCGTATACTCTCCTGCTTGTAAGCGATAAAAATAGGCGCCGGAGCCCGTCATCTCGCCGTTGTCGGACGTACCGTCCCATTTGAAGCGATAATAACCGGGGGTCAATTCGCTATCCACCAGGGTTCGAATCACCTGGCCGATAAGATTGTGAATGCGCAACACAACCTGTCCCTGATGATCATCGGGAATCTGAAAAGCGATTTCCGTCGCCGGGTTGAAGGGATTGGGAAAATTCTGTTCGAGAGCAAAGAGAGATGGTGCCTGAATCGAGGCTTGGACACTGTGAGACAACTCGAAAGTGCCGTCGGTATCGATTTGTTTAAGGCGATAGCGATAAAGCCCGACCGCCAACGTCTGATCGGTGAAAGAATAGGATTGGGGCCGATTCGTGGTGCCCTTGCCCCGGACAAAACTGATGACCTGCCAGTCCGAGGCCTCGTCGGCCCGAAGAATTTCAAAACCATAGTTCTTGGATTCGGACTGGGTGCGCCATGCGAGTTCAACGGTGTTGCCGACGACCGCAGCGGAAAAAGCGGCGAGTTCGACCGGTACGACAAACGTTTTGGCTGTGGCCTGAGTCATGAGCGGATTTTTGCGTAGAGCCAAAAGCGTGTCGCCTAATTCGCGCGTGTGCTGAGGACCGAGAAAATAGCGCCAGACTTGCATGCTATCCTGAGTGACGACGATGGGAGATCCAGTCGATTTGATAGTCAGGCCGCATTCGCCGTAATTGCCGGCATCGCCGGTATCATAGAGTCGGGGAATCAACGAGTCGCGGTAATAGAGTTCCTGAGCCTCTCCGATATTCGGGACCCAGGTCACAGCGGCGATGGTACCGCGATCGCCGTTCAACAGATACCAATTGTAATCCGGCACTGTAAATGTTTTGATGTAATCCTCTTCATCCGACCCTGCAGCGCTGAACCCTTCGACGGTAAAACCCTCGGCCGGATTAAATTCGCTGTAAAATTTGGAACCGGATATCTCGGAGCTGAAATCCATAGTTTCCCGAAGGATTTCCATGCCATATGTTTCTTCAATCTTGCGAGCAAAGCTGTTGACATAATAGGTATAGGGATAAAACTGAGCCACAAAAGAAACGGAATCCGGTATTGCGGCGATAAAGGGATCCATTCCCGAAGGTCGAATTTCAAACGAGAGCGAATAGGTGGCACGGCGAAGCACCCGGACAGGTCCGGCAACCACATCGAGTCGCAAAGAATCCAATCCGGTTTCTTCAGTGGCGGTATATTCGCCGACAAAAAGTGTGCCTTTGGCGAAAACTTTCCAGCGATCCAATAGATCGATCGCTGGATTGCCTCCGACAGAGGCGAGGATCCTGAGGTCGACGGGAATGCCGTTTTGGTCGTGCTTGAAAGCATAGCTAACCGCTTGAATTTCGTCGTCACCGACAAAATTGGTATAACGAGTGGGCGGCGCCAGCGCTTCACCGGTGGGTGCTGTATAGGTCATATACGATGTGTGTGTGCGCGACAGAGTTGAGGAGCGATAGAGATAGGCGTGAGCTCGACGAGCCGGTATGACGCTGGTATCGACCAGAGTGATTTGAAAACGGGTATAGGCGCGAGACTCGGCGTCGGCGATCCAGACGGTGCTGCCGACGCTGTCGCCAAGATCGGCGTTCATGAAACAGATCTCGTCCGTCGCATCGAGTATACCATTTTTGGCACCAAAGAAATAGCCGCGACCGTCTCTTTCATCGATCTGAAAGGGAATCTGATGCCACCCCCCCGTTCGGTAGGCATAAACAAAAAGCTCATCGATGGGCAGATCGGCAGCAGGAATATCACTGCCAGAAATGATCACCGGTTCGTAAGGGCGATGGAGGTCCGCCGCTTCGACAATCCCCAGGGAACCAAAAAACATCGGAATCGCAGCGGTCAAAACCAGCACGCGTAACACTTTAATCATCTCCAAACTCCTCCTCATGGGAAGCGATTTGTGTGCCGTACTTTAAAAACATAACAAGGTTGCGTTCAAAGTTGCAGGATTTATGCCAAACGGAAGAGCTCTATAAAAGTATATGATTTTTAACTGAAAAACCAAACAATTTTTTATGCGGCACAATCCCG
>JAFGJN010000254.1 GCA_016929055.1 Candidatus Zhuqueibacterota bacterium | reverse complement strand
TTCTTGATTACATTAATTTCTATAAAAACTAGGCAACAGTTAACCCCTTGCGAGACCCCAATGACTGGCAAACAACGCGTCTTGATGACCATGCGTGGCGAGGAACCCGACCGGGTCCCGATTGGCGAATTCGCCATTGATTTTGATACGGTAGAAAAAATCATCGGCCACGAAACCTATGTTCGCGCCAAGGCCAAATCCCAGATCGCCTTCTGGGAAGGGCGACATGACGAGGTCGCGGAAAGCTATCTCAACGATCAACTCGAACTCTATCGCAAAATCGATATCGATATCATCACTTTTCCCATGGCGACCTGGGAAATTCCACCCGAGACCGATGATCCGCCACCCAAGCGTATCGATGATACCACCTGGGAGGATCGGTGGGGGCGCATTTACAAATACAGCGATCTCACCGCTGACATAACCTGTATCGTCGACCCTGTCGCTGAATCTCGTGTTTACACGCGTAAAGAGTTTGAGGCCGATCCCGTCATCCCTCAACCCGATGCGCGTTCCTGGAAGATTCTCGACACGTTGATCCGAACTTTTAAAGACGAAAAATTCATCTGCGGGCCGTCGGGCGGAGAGATCGGCATCCTGTTTCTCGGCGGCATCGAACGCGGGTGCATGGAATTGCTCACCAATCCCGATGTTGTCCGACAGGCCACTGACTTTTATCTTAAACAACAAAACGCTGCCGACTCTTTTTTTATCCATCCTGACAGCGATTCCGTGTTATGGGGAGCGGATTTCGGCTTTAAAACCGCTCCCTTGATCAGTCCAGCGATGTTTGACGATTTTTTTCTCCAAGCCAATCGCTTGCGCGTCGAGCGAATCCACAACCTATTCGACAAAAAGGTCATGAAGCACTGCTGCGGCAACATTCAGGCGCTTTTGAACTCTTTCCTCGAAATCGGCTATGACGCCTATCAATCGATTCAGGCTTCAGCGGATATGGATATCTGTCGTCTCAAATCGTCGATCGGCGACCGCATTACCCTCTGGGGCGGAGTTTCGCTGGAAAACCTGGTGAGCGGTAGCCCCGATGACGTACGCGCCGATGTACGCCGAGCCATGACCTGCGCCAAAAAGGGCGGTCGGTTTATTCTCGGTGCCAGCCATTCGATCGCCGTTGGAACCAATTATGAAAACTATATGGCCATGCTGGATGAATATCACAACTTGTGCACCTATTGAGGAAACGGTACTTTTTTTGTGCCGATTTCCCTGCTCAAGAAAACCGAGGTTCTTGAATGCATTTTTCTCCTTCTGTCTATGAACACGCTGCTCGATTTGTTTCTGAATCGCCTTATCAAGTTTCTCGCAGCGTTGATCTGATGGTTCAGGCGCATGCCACTGCCTATAGACGCTACCATCATCAGCCGATAACTGTTGGCATCGATATTTACAATCTCGAAGCCGAAGCATACGGCGCGGTTGTTGCTGAGCCCACCCAAAATGATATTCCGACCATTTCCAGGCCGATTTGCCAGGAGCTCCAGGATCTTTTGGATTTGAAACCTTTCGATCCGCTGCAAAGCGGTCGATTGCCGCTGGTTTTGCAGGCCGGCAAAGAGCTGATAAAATTGTTTCCAGAAGCGGACGTGCGGATTCCAGTGAGCGGGCCCTTTTCAATTGCCTCCAATCTGCTCGGAATGGAAAACCTGTTGCTGGGATTGGCTTTTTTTCCGGAACTCGCCCAGCAGGCGCTTTCTTATCTCGTGGACAATCAAATTCTCTTCAGTCGCGCCATACTCGAATCGCGTCTAAAAATCACTTTTTTTGAATCCGCCGCCACGCCGCCCCTGGTTTCGCCCACTCAATTCCGTCAGGTTTTGCTCCCGGTTTTACATCTGATGAATAAACGCATTGTAGAAATTTCGGGCGAACCCATAGCTCTGGTAATCGGCGGCGATACCTGTTCAATTTTGGATGATCTGATCGGCATCGGCAGCACCTATCTGATCTGTCCCTCCGAAACCGATCAGACTTCTTTTATGAAAAAACTCGAATCGCATCCAGAAATCATGGTACGCATCAACATGGATCCGCGTGTCGTTTCCTATGGCACGCCGACGGAGATCGGCGATGAAATCGACCGAATTTTCGGCATAGCCGAAGATCGGGATAAAGTCTGCCTGGGCACTGGCGTTTTGGCCTATGATACGCCTCCGGAAAACATCGAGCTGATCCAGGTCCATACAAACCGCAAATCACAAGGAGCTTGATTTGAAAAAAAACGTGGGCATCGCCGTCGTCGGTTTGGGGGGATATGGAGAGGTCTATCTCGAAGGGCTGCTCGAAAAACCGCAGGATCAGTGCTTTCAGGTCGTCGCCGGCATCGATCCGCAGCCTCAGCGCTGTTCCCGGTTGCCGATGCTGAACGAGCTGAAAATTCCGCTCTTTGACAGTCTAGAATCGTTTTATGAAAAGGGGGGGGAAGCCGACCTGGTCATTCTTTCGTCCCCCATTCAACTGCACAGCATTCATACCCGGTTGGCTCTTGAAAACGGCAGCAACGTGCTCTGCGAGAAACCCCTGGCCGGGTCGATTCAGGAAGCGCAGGAGATGATCGATGTACGCGACCGCAGCGGCAAATTCGTGGCCATCGGCTACCAATGGTCGTTTACCGATACAATTCAAGCGTTGAAACACGACTACCTCGAAGGCCGTTTCGGCCGGCCGATTCGTTTGAAAACCCTGGCGCTTTGGCCTCGGGATGAAAGTTATTACAAACGCAACAATTGGGCTGGCAGGAAAAAAGGGGCGGACGGACGCTGGGTGCTGGACAGTCCGGTCAACAATGCTGTGGCCCATTATCTGCACAATATGCTCTTTGTTATCGGCGATCGTTTTAATCTCAGCGCCCGACCCAAAACAGTTCTGGCCGAACTCTATCGCGCCAATGCCATCGAAAATTACGACACCGCCACATTGCGCGTCTTTACTGACAGCAACGTCGAAATCCTCTTCGTCGTTTCCCATGCGGTGCCGGAAATGACTGGTCCGATCAAGGAATACGAATTCGAAAACGCCGTACTCCGTTTCGACGGATTGTTTTCCCATTTTGTCGCCGAATTCAGAAACGGCGACAAAAAGGATTACGGATCTCCCGATCCGCAACAGATCAAAAAAATGTGGGACTGTATACGCGCCGTGAGAACCGGCGAGGAAATCGCCTGCGGACCGGAAGCGGCGCGCGAGCAAACCCGAGTGATGAACGGTGCCCAGGAATCCATGGCCGTTATAGTCGATTTTCCTTCACACCTGATCCACACCAGCGGCGAACCGGGAAAAACTCTGACGATTTGCGCCGGTCTGGAAAAAGAACTCACCGCTTGTTATCAGAACAATCAATTGCTCAGCGAACGCGATATCGACTGGGCCTCCGCCGGAAAACCGATCGATCTCAGCAGCTATACCCATTTCCCGTCCCTATCCTGACAACACCCCATTTCGGTAAAAAAAAAGGCCGCCTTGGACTCTATTCCAAGGCGGCCTTTTTGCATTTCTGGCGAGCGAACTATTTGCCGAGCCCCAGCACAAATACCAGCATCAGAATGATGACGCCGACCATGGCCCAGCTGCCGAAAAAGCCAATATAGTCCATTTTAGAGGGTTTCATGATTTCCCATGTGCTGCCAGGGAACAATTTGTTTTTTTCAAACTGTTCAGGATCTCTGTAAGCCTTTTCGAGTGCGGCGAGTTCTTCCTCAGGAGTTTTTTGAATCGGGGTGTGCATTTTTCCGAAAAAGCGATCGAGCAAGGGCTTTTTTACCGCTGGTGTAAAAAATGAAATAATAAAGAGGAGGACAAACGGAAAAAGCGCATCGAAAAAGAAACGGGTTGCCACCAGTTGCGATTTTTGAAAAACGGAAAAATCGATTCCCAACCAGGAAAGAACCCAAATCTCGGCATGAAAACGTCCGACACCGATACGGGGGGAATTGGAATCATCCGGATTTTGACGCGCGACTCTTTCGTAAAAGACACCGGCCGAGGGGATGGTTTTTGTTTTGATGATTGGCTGTCCCGGATATTCGGCGCGCTGGTTTTGTACGTCATCGTTGGTGGCAGTCGTCTCATAGGTGATGATTTGCGTCTGGGTTTCTGTCAGGAAAGCCGGATTGGTGCGTGCCCATTCCAGTCCGGTGAAGAGATTGGGAATGAGCGCATAAATCACCAGGCAAATGATGACCTCGATGATCACAGCCCAGCGGCTCAATCGACGCCAGACAAAGCCGAGCCAGATTGGTGCGCCAAAAATGGCTGGAATAGAGATGAAGTATTTGTAGAGATCCAACAGGCTGTCGATGTACAGGGCTGTAACGATGCCGCCGAACAGCGTGACGCCGATTGCCACGCGGCCGACATTGATGTAATGCTTTTCCGATTTGTTCGGCACCAGCGGTTGATAGAGATTGCGGATAAACAGGGCGGAATTGGCCACCGATCCGGCATCGAGGGTCGACATGTTGGCGGCGAGAATTCCGACCAGCATCAGACCGATGGCTCCGGGGAGCAGGAGGTCGCGTGTCATCAGTCCCCAGACCAGGTCGGGATCATGAATTTGATTGGCATAGAGGGCGATGGCGATCAAACCGGCCAAAACCCAGAAAATCATCAGGAAACGTTTGAAAAACATACCGCCGATCATGCCGATACGTGCAGTGATTTCGTTTTTCGCCGATCCGGCGGTCTGCATCATCGGTGCACTGGCAATGATCGACACCAGATTGGCCATCACCATACCGAAAATTGTGTACCAGGCATACTCGGAAAGTGTGGCGGATCCGAACAACTCAAACATAAAGTCCGGAACCGAGGCATGTAAGCCTGCAAACCCTCCTATTCTGGCCAGCCCCACCGGTATGAGGATGACGGAAAAGGTAATGATGAGAAATCCCTGTATGGCGTCGGTGATGGCGGCGGCGCGAAAACCGCCCATCATGGTATAGATCGCCACCACCAATCCATATATCAGATAAAAATGCAAGGGTTTGACATAAGAATAAAAAGATTTCAGCTCGCCGAGTTTGTTGCGCTCGTTCAAAATATCATGTTCGATTTTCTCTTCGAGCTCGAGCTCAATACCGCTATCCAGGAGACTCTCAAGCTCTTTGAATCGTTGGAAATCCTGGATCACTTGCTGTTGCTCGACAGAGAGGTTTTCGTGGGGAATCGGCGTCAGGGCCATCATGGTTTTGGCGGCAACCATATAGCCGACACCGCCACCGATGAATGCCATCAGCAGAGTAAAGACAGCAAAACTGCCGCCGAGAAATTTGCTGTCAAACCGCTCGGTAAAAAAATCGCCGATAGTGGTCAACCGCACCCGTCGAAAAAAGAGTGTGGTGAACCAGTAAAACGGCGTGATGAACAAAACGAGAAACTGAATCCACATACCCCCCACGCCCTGGCGATAGGTTTCCCGCGAAACCGCCACGGCCTGATCCGAATTGGTCGAAGCGCCGAAATTGAGAAAAAACTGATAAAATTTACCCAGAGAACGACCGGCGAGATAAAAATCATCCGTATCTACGGTATTTTCACCGGCTTTTTTTCCCAGCCAAAGCACAATGCCGACATAGAGCAGAATGACGATGATATCGAGAATATGCAAGCCTAAAAAGACCATACCGACCTCCTTGCGTCAGACTCTATCCATTGTTCAATGCATCGCGGTGGCGATTTTGCTTCACGCGTATGCGGGATGATGATGAATCGATGATCGGACAAGCTCGGAAGGGCTGCGGCCAGATAAATGGGATGATTCGCGACAACCGATGCGATCCGAAAGAGTCGTCATCTCCAGTGCGGAAATTAGCAAGAAAGTATAGGGAAATTTTCTGCGAATGTCAATTGTTTTAGCCACCGTCTTGTTTTGATCCGGATTCTGCGTTAACAGAATTTCATGGAAATTAACTGAATAATTTTATATTGTTTGCCACTACTGTCCAAAAAAGATTATATTGGCATGACTTATCTTCAAATAAATAGGAGCTTGCAACAAACGCTGGAATTGCAAACCTGAT
>JAFGJN010000253.1 GCA_016929055.1 Candidatus Zhuqueibacterota bacterium | reverse complement strand
CTCTATTACCAGATCAACTATACCCTGACCGATGTCCCGAGCGACGCCGCCTATCTGCACGCCCAGTTTCGTCGCGTCAATCCCCTGCCTTACAAAGATGTCTATACCATCGTCGATGGCATCAAAGGCTGGGGCCACTATGTAGGCACCTATCTCGCCTGGGGTGTCAACAACAACGGTTGGTGGGGAGAGGGGGAGATCAAATTCTTTATGGACGGCGACCACGATTTTCCCACCATCTGCGGTACCGGTCTCGAGGACTATTTCTGCGGATCATACGGCTTTCATAATCCCTATACCAGGCAATACCAGGACTATTCCACAGCCTATGCCGGCATGCCACAGGTCATCGAACCCGATGGAACGGAAAATACGCAACAGCGATTCGGCCTCTATCGCTGGCATATCATGGATCCGATCCGATTTGAAAAAGATCTGCGCGTGACCATTCAGGCGCTGGGTTGGCGTTCCGGAAGCCGCTACCTGCCCCTGCAGGACGATATCGCTTCCGTGGCCTTTTGGTATCAAAAAGAACCCCACGCCCCCTTTCCCCCGCTGCCCGACAAAGATTATCTGGAAGTGAAATAACCTCGTTCGATCACACCCGGTTTGACCGGCAACTTTGCGCGCCAGCTTATCGAATGGCGCGCAAAGTTTAGTTAATTAATTTTATCACCATTCGAGACATATTTCGCTTGTTCTTTTTGTGATTTTTCTTTACTATTTAAAAAAGCAAAATTCTGCTGAACATCCAGCTTGGGAAGGAGCTGATCGGCACTCACCGACTCGGTCGATCTGCACCATTCTCACACTTTAGCCCACTCTTGAATTCCGCTGTCAATCGGGATATTCTGATGAAAATGTGCATGCGCTCATTCACACTGATTCTATTATTCGCTCTACTGGCCCTGGCAGCGCCCGGCTCCGGCGCACCGATGCGCGGTGTCTATCAGGGAATTGTGGTCGATGAAAACGGCGATCCGCTTCCCTACACCAATATATTGATCCAGGAGCTGAACATCGGTTGTACAAGCGACATCAACGGCCGCTTTACCCTGCGCCTGCCGCCTGGCCGATTCAGCGTGCGCATCAGCTACATCGGCCATAAAAGCGCTGTCGACAGTCTGAGCATTCTGCCTGACCGCACCATCGAACGCCGGTATGTGCTGCCGAGTACGGCGCTACAGATCGGCGGTATCCAGGTGATCGCCGATGAAGAGCTCTTGCCCATCTCGCCGGAAACGCAATCGCGTATCCATTCGGGCGAGATCGAACACATGCAGGCCTCGAGCTTGAACGATATCATGGAACTCACCCCGGGGGTGGAGACCAGCAATCCGACGCTCAACACGCCGGAGCAGCTTTCGATCCGTGGCGGCGACGCCATCGGCGCGCAGGTGATCGTCAACGGGGTTCCGGTATCCAATACAGCCAACATGCAGATCGGCATTGGCTATTCCACCGCCAACAGCGGCTATGATCTGCGCTCGATTCCGGCCGAAAATGTACAGGAAGTGCGGGTGATCCGCGGTATTCCTTCCGCCCAGTACGGCGATCTCGCCGACGGCGTCATGGTGGTCACCACCAAAGAAACGGCCGATCCGCTGCGCATCAAATTCAAATACAATCCTCATCTCTATGAAACCAATGTCAGCGCCGGAAAACGGCTGGGCACCTGGATTGTAAACGGCAATTTCAACGTCGCTTTTTCTGAACACGATGTTCGCGTCGAGGGCGATGGTTATACGCGTTTGGCCGGCGAAATCGGTTTGTCACGCGGCAACGAACGTTTCGAACTCAAAAATCGCTTCTATGTCACTCGCACGCTGGACGAGAGCAAGGAAAAACCGGGTTATGCGTTGCGCGAAGCCTGGTACAATCGGGATGTGAACCTGAAATGGACCACCACCTATCGCCGCAATTATTCGCCGCAGCGCCGGCTTTCGGTGACCGCATCGGCCAACTATATCCGGCAAAACTCGTATAAACAGCAGCTCGTCTCGCGCGACAATCTGGTCATGTCCGACCGCACCAGCGAAGGCACGCAGGAAGGCCGCATCGTTTTCGGCAGCTATCTGGGCAAGAAATGGATCAAAGGAAATGTTTGGAATGTCTATAGCGACCTGCAATACCAGCATCGTCTCGAAAGAGGCCGATTGATCCATAGTTTAAGCGCCGGCCTGACCGGGAAAATCGACCTCAATAATGGCGAAGGCATCGTCTTCGATCCGCTGTTTCCGCCCTCGCTGTCGGTGACGACACCGCGGTTGCGGCGATACGACGAACTGCCGGTCTATCCTGTTGTCAATTTCTATTTCGAAGACAAAATCACCGGACGGGTGTGGAAGCCTTTTACTCTGCAGCTCGGTGCGCGCTATGAATCCTATCGCCCGACCGGAATCGATTTTTCCGGTCTGTGGTCATCCGAATCATTTCTCTCATCGCACAACGGCAGTTTTTTGAATCCGCGTCTCAATTTTTCCATGAGCCTTTTGCCCAAAACCCAAATCCGTCTCGGCATGGGGCAAACCTCCAAGTCGCCGCCTATGGG
>JAFGJN010000252.1 GCA_016929055.1 Candidatus Zhuqueibacterota bacterium | reverse complement strand
CTCCTTGACTGCGTGGATTAATTTCCGATTTAATGTCAATATACGACATTTGCAGCGAGGGGGCTATTTAATTATAGGAACTTCGGCAGCTGCGCACGCCTCCTCGGCCGCAAGAGCGGCGGTCTGCGGGGTCGCGCTTCTGCCACTTTCTCTACCTCGCCCCCCCCGCGTGTCGGGCGACACGCGGGAGGTAAAGCTCTCAGGGCGTGATCGAATTGTTCGGGCCCTGGATCAGGCGATTGTGGGTTTTCAGCGCTTCCTGGCGCACCGCTTCGGGAGCGGCGGCATCCTGCGACAGGTTTTCGCAGAAATCGATCAGGGACTGTCGCGCCGCCGACAGGGTGTACCAGCCCAGGGCTTCCAGGCAGGCAACGCGCAGCGCTTCCGGCTCTTTTGCATCTCCGGCAACCTGAATCAGGTGCTGCGGTACGCTCTGAAAACGATAATTGCGAAATGTGCGCACCGAACCGATGCGTTTGCGCACCTCAAGTGAATCGTCGTGGAGCCGCTTCAGCAGATCGTCCGTCAGCCACTGTTGCGAGCGCTCTGCCGAGTGAATGAGAATCTCTTTCAATTTATCTTTGGAGGCGACCTCCGGCAAAGCGTCGATTTTCGATGCATAGAGCTCGGTCGCCTTTTGAATATCGATCTTTTCCATGGCGAATTTGCCGCGAAACGAGACGCGGGTGGAAGGATCCATGATCAATTGGCGCACCAGCAGCGGCAGATAATCGTCGCGACCGACGTCGCCCATCCAGGCCACGCTGCAGCGGCGGATGAATTCGCAGGGATCGCCGATTGCGGTCGGCAAGAGATCCATAAAAGCCGCATTGCGGTGATGGGCCAGACGCCTGATCGCCTGAAGCCGGACGACAAAAGCGGGATCGGATCGATAGATGCGCACGAGCTCTTCGGTAAAGGATTCTCCCTCGATTCGGTCGAGCATATAGATCGCCAGGTTGCGCAGCTCGGGTTCCGGCGACTCGAGTTGCGAGCGCCAGAAAGCGCTGTCGTCATCGTGCTCCAGCCACTGCCGGTTCCAGTCGACTGTGCCGGGGGCGGCAAATTGAAACGTCGGATCGCCGAATAGGTGCGATTCGAGATACGAACGCGTCCGGTGCCACAAGCCGATGCGCACGCCATGGGCGAACAAGCCCATCAATTCGTTAGCCCAGATATCCTGCGCCACATTGACCGAGTTGGCCATGCCCACCAGCGTTCGGCCGTCATTGAAAAGATAGGAGCCGGCGACATAGGGATGGTTGATAAAGGCGCCGTTGAAACACTGGTCAAAGACCATGACTCGAGCACCGGGAGAGATCGATTCGATATCCGAAATATAAATGTCGAGTTTGACCTCGGCCAGCGAATCCGCCTGTTGTACCGAATCCACAAAAGCGCCGGCAAACCAGGAGAGGGGGATATCGTGATCCCGCATATAGTGCAGTTGGGCCTCGGCGGTCGACTGTTTGCGGCGTTTGGCCGAGCGCAATTTGCTGCGCAGAAACGAGCGAATCGATTCGACACGTTGGCCCAGAGAAACAGCGGGTGTTTCGCCCAGCAGGTATTGCATATCCTCGGCGCCATGGGCATGAAAGATCGCCAGATCGAGTTCAGGATTCGAGAGTTCGAGCAACACGATCTCTTTGAGCTCGCTGTTCATGGTGTGATAGAGATTTTTGATCATCGCGTCGGGTCGATACAGACGGGGAAACTGTTCCCGAAGGCTCAAGAGTTCGCTTTCCCAGGCGGAAAGTGATTCTGAATTGTAGCCATGGCCGGCAAAGGTCAGAATCTGATCCAGTGGATTTTTCTGTTCCTTTTCAACGGCTGCGCGCAGCAGAAAATCGGCGATCGCCTGGTACTTGCTTTCATCCTTGACCGGAGGATGAATACGCGCCGAATAGATCTCTTTGGCGATATGCTGGGGACCGGCGGCATCCAGAGAATAATAAAACAACAACGGATTGGCTGAATCCTGCTCGATAAACGTGAATTGCAAATCCCAATCATCGTAAAAACGATCGGACGGCACCGAGGAGCGGATCGGGGGAAAGCGTTTGGGATTGTCCTGATCCATCTTAAAGGCCGATGTCAGGTGCTGAGCGTCGCGGATCATGGCGATGGGAATATCGCCCACCAGGACCACACCTTCAAGGGGCGGCTGGTTTTTAGCCAGATCGAGAATGCTCTGTCGAACCGCTTCCGGTCGCTCCCATTCATCGATGACGATGTAAGCGGAAAGGCCGTTTTTTTCCACGGCA
The DNA here is from genome assembly GCA_016929055.1 of Candidatus Zhuqueibacterota bacterium. Taxonomy (GTDB): domain Bacteria; phylum Zhuqueibacterota; class Zhuqueibacteria; order Residuimicrobiales; family Oceaniaggregativiventaceae; genus Sulfursilanivivens. Next base: position 638 of record JAFGJN010000252.1, on the reverse strand, counting down.
TCGCGATAGCGATCAACGGCTTTGCCCGTCCGATTGTAGGTTTCGCTGTCGACGATCACGGCAAAAGCGGATGAATGAATAGTTTTCGGGGCTTTGACCGTCGGTGCGGCGATTGCGGCGCCACAGGCCGACACCAGCGCGCCGAGAAGGAGGGTGCGTTTTTTCATGATGTGTTGGATCTCCTGAACGATAGAGTAAAAAACGCCGGATACCGCAGCGGCGGCATCCGGCGTCGAGTTGCGATGAAAAGCGGATTACTTGACCAGAATCATCTTGCGCAGTTGAACGCCCGCTCCAGCCTGCAGGCGATAGAAATAGACACCGCTGGCCAGATCGTTTGCTTCGTAGGTGACGCTGTGCGCGCCGGCGTTCATCGGTTTGTCCACCAGAGTCGCGATTTCCCGGCCCAGGGTATCAAAGATCTGCAGTTTGACCGGGCTGTTCTGATAGATCTCGAAGCGGATCAGCGTCGATGCATTGAACGGATTGGGATAGTTTTGTTCCAGGTTAAAGCGCACGGGCCGGGCTGCCGGGCGATCGATCACCGCAGTGCCCATATCGCCGCCGATAATCCGGCCATCCGATGTGCCAAAAAAGACTCGCTTTTCGGAATTGATTCCGGCCGCTGTCAGATAGGG
>JAFGJN010000251.1 GCA_016929055.1 Candidatus Zhuqueibacterota bacterium | reverse complement strand
CTGATGCCGTTGGCGAATCTGATGCGGCTGGTCTGGTGGTGGGAATGCGATTACGGTTATGCTGAACACTACCAAACCACGATGGGGCTTTTGCCCATGGCCGAGGCGAACGTGATCACAGCCATGGAGCAGCACCACAGTTACACTTATCTCTGCGAGTATTTGCAGCTCGGACGCGATGTTCTGCCCCAGGCGGCGATAGAGTTGGTGGAGCGGTATCTGCGGCAGACGCCGCAGGTGCTCTATTACACCCTTGCCCCCCACCTGCCGGCGGGAGCGGTGATCAGCGGGCCGACCCTCTATGATTCCTGGAACGACCGGTCGCTGATGATTCCGCTGGAAGACCTGCGTGAAGGCTGGCAAAAATCCGGCATCCTCGGCCAGCAGATCTACGGCGCCGGAGCGGCGCTGGTGATGGCGGCCGAGCAGGCGACAGCGGTGCGACAACCGCAGCCGAAAGAGCCGCAAGACTGGCACCTGGCGAATTTTCCCAACCCCTTTAACGGCGGCACAACGTTTTGCTATCGAGTGTCGAGGAATGGAGAGCCTGTTTCCCTGGCCATTTATAATGTGTTGGGACAGTGCGTCGAGATTTTGGTCGATGCACCCCATGCCGCCGGCACCCACATGAAACAGTGGCGGCCGCCGGAAACAATCGGCGGCGGCATCTATTGGGCGGTTTTACAGGGCACCGACGAGTCCGCCGTCCTCAAATTTCTCTATTTGCACTAGCCTCAGCGGTGTCCCAACAAGGGACACCGCTTGATTCGAGTCGAAAAAAATCAATCACGGATGTCCGTTTGCCGAACACCCATGGCATGATCAATCAATTTTTTAAATCGGGTTGTTCGGGCTGACTGCCGAATAGCCGTACACGAGCCCGATGTTTTGATAAGGAGAAACAGCCATGCGAGTTGAGCGGCTCAAACCAACACTGCACCCGGATTCGAATCGTTCGATCCTGCGCCCCCTGGAAATCGGCGATGCCGCGCGTCTCGAGTGCACCATCGATCGCCTGCTCGCCTTGGATCGAAAAGCGGTGCAAAATGAGCTTGGTCGATCGGTCATTCTTTTCTCCGGCCGGCACCGCGATTTCCAGTCCCGATTGCAAAAGCAGGGCGAACGGCTGGCGGGCGGCCGAAAGGGTCTGACAGCAGAAGAGAAACAGCTGATCGGCGCGTGTTTTTCCATGGAATACACCTATGAAGCGGCAGCGCTGTTCAATCCATCGCTGGTCCGGCATCCGGAACAGAGCGGCACAGCGCCCGGGTGTGAGCGTTTTATTCTCTCCCTGCGCGCCGTCGGTGAAGGGCATATTTCCTCGATCGTTTTTTGCAACGGCATCATCGATGCGGATGGAGAGGTGCAGATCGAACACCGGTCGCCCTTTTCGGTCTTGCCCGAGTCTTGCACAGAAGCCGTGTACCGGGCCCGGGAATGGCTGCACAAATTGACCGATCTGTTGCCGATCGAGGTCGCGCAACGGCTGCTCGCCGATCTCGGCCCGGAATTCACCGCGGCCGAACTGAGACAGCATGCGCAGGAGCGGTTGCCGGATCTGTTCGGCGACCCGGCCGAAGGCGAATATCAGCAGAGGCGCATCGACCAGCTGATCCGCAGCAACTATTGCGTATCGTTCGCAGCAGCAAGTGATCTGTCCGAACGGGTGCTCTTTCCCCGCGCGCCGGCCGAGAGTCACGGACTCGAGGATGCGCGTTTCGTCGAGTTTCGCGAATCGGGGGAATCGATCTATTACGCCACCGTCACCGCCTATGACGGATTTCACATTCAACCGCAGATGCTCGAGACGCGGGATTTTCAGTGTTTTCGCAGCCACACCCTTTCCGGAAAAGCGGTGGAGAACAAGGGCTTTGCCCTTTTTCCGCGGCGCATCGGCGGCCGCTATTGGATGGTGTCGCGCCAGGATGGCGAAAACCTTTGGATCATGCATTCGGATTCGGTTATGCACTGGACAGACAGACAGCTGTTGGCCGAGCCTCGTTATGTCTGGGAAGCGTTGCAGATCGGCAACTGCGGATCGCCGATCGAGACTCCGGCCGGCTGGCTGGTGTTCACCCATGGCGTCGGATTGGTGCGGGAATACGCAATCGGTGCGCTGCTGCTTGATCTGGACGATCCGACACGAATCATCGGCCGTTCAAAGCGCCCCCTGGTGGTATCCGAAGGCGCTGAACGCCAGGGTTATGTCCCGAACGTGGTCTATAGCTGCGGCGGCGCCCTGTTCGGCAAGTGGGTGCTCCTGCCCTATGCGCAATCCGATACCCGCAGCGGGTTTTTGCGCCTGGCGTGGCAGGAGCTGGTGGATGAATTGCTTAAGGATGGACAATCCGAATGATCACACGTTTGCGTTCTGAACCGATTCTCGATATCGACGATGTTCACCCTTCTCATCCCGACCTGCGCGTCATCGGCGTGTTCAATCCCGGCGCCTGTTTGTGGGGAGACGAAACCGTGCTGGTTCTGCGGGTGGCGGAGACCGGCCGGGTGCACAACGGCCGAATGCACATTCCGGTGGTGAAACCCGATGGAATCGATTTTATCGCTGTCGATGAAAAAGAATTCGCAGCGCTGGCGGATCCGCGTGAGATCGAGCATGAGGGGCACATTCTCCTCACATCGCTCAGCCATCTGCGCCTGGCCAAAAGCCGGGACGGCGTCCATTTCAGCGTCGAGGCACAGCCGTTTCTGCTTCCTCAGCTGCCGCTCGAGTCCTATGGCGTGGAGGATGTGCGCTGCACGATCTTCGATGACGGCTGTTACCTGACCTATACCGGTGTATCGCCGGATGGCGTGGGGGTTTGCCTGGCTCGCAGCACAGACATGCGCAAGGTCGAGCGATTGGGCATGATTCTGCCGCCCGAGAACAAGGATGCCGCCCTTTTTCCGCGCCCGATCGACGGGCGCTATTACGCCTTGCATCGGCCGGGCAGCAGCTTGCTCGGCAAACCGTCGATCTGGCTGGCGGAATCGCCGGATCGCCTGAACTGGGGAAACCACCGCTGTCTGCTGCGTCCACAGCAAAACGACTGGGAGGACGACAAAATCGGAACCGGCCCCGAGCCCCTGGAAACACCCGAAGGCTGGCTGGTTTTGTATCACGGCTGCAACCGCGACTCGGTCTACAGCCTGCACCTGGCGCTGCTGGATCTGGAAAATCCATTCCGGGTTTTGCACCGCACCCGCGAGCCAATCCTGTGGCCGCAAGAGCCGTTCGAAAAGCAGGGATTTTTCCCCAACGTGGTCTTTTGCAATGGCTGGGTTCGCCTGCCGGACGACCGCGTGCGCATCTATTACGGCGCCGCCGACCGCTCCGTCGGCGCAGCCGAGACCACGGTGGAAGAGCTGATGGGGTTGGTCAAGGGGAAGGGATAATTTTTTTGAGATAGAAACAGATCAATAAAAACGCAATCGATTTGACTTGTACAACTCTTGTTTAAAATCATTGGCACCCCCCGATAGGGATATACCAATATCACCTTCGAACTTTAAGTCAATGAATCATACTCTATCTGCCCTGTTTTTGACACGACTGTTTTCCAAAAAATGCCTTCCTTGGGCAATTGTTTTCTTCCCAGCACAACAAGATTTAGGGGGACAACAACATACTCGGTCAACCATTGACTGACCATGCAATCCGTATATCCTGCAAGTGCCATATCGACAGCCATTGTTGCGAGACGAATTCCATAGGCTACGTCGCTGACAGTCGGTTCCATCGATCGTATCAGGTGACGAGGTTCATTGGTAAACACCCTGAAATCTTGCCAATAATGATCAGGTGCTCCATCAAGTTGAAAATCCAGGTTTGCTCCCAATGCATTGTTGTCACCACGCCCCAAAACGCCTTGAATATATTGTTGCAGGACTCGGGACACAATTTTCAAACAGGCATTGCGCAATGCATCCGGTGTTTGCCCCATGACCTTCCGTTCATTTTTTTCAAAATTTAGCAAAGCTTCTTTTTCTTCCCTGGTCAAACCGACATAGGATTCATCGATATAATCCTTAAAATCCTTTGGAATGGCTGTTTCGGACATGACAATCAAACCAAACGGGCTGCGATTCATTTCGTTGCCGCTTGTGTTTCGACGTTCTCTTAACCGACCTCCCATATATCTGCATACATCTTTCATTGTAAAATCCAATTCGGGTATCAACGCCAAATCACACACATTGCTGCCCAAAGCCGCATGACTGACGACAAATCCTGAAGATGAACCAAACAATTGCATGATTCCGACGCGCGGATTTGAAATGACTTCAGTTGAAAGCTGAATGATATCTTTACGAGCTTTTTCAACCGCGGAAAGAAACCCAAAAGATTGCCATACCCACAAGATATCATTATCCATCGTTTTGGGTATACCGATTATGGATAAACGGTGGGTTGGATACATTTTTTGAAATACAGTCGATATCGCATGAGCTGCCCTCATACTTCCTTCGCCACCGATGACATAGAGTATATCGATTTCATAATTGGACAAGGTACGCGCCACATTGTCGATCGCCTCAGAGCGTTTTACAGGATCCCCACTCATCAGCTGATCAGCTCGCGAGGTCGGTAGTATTGAGCCTCCCCGATTGACCGAGTTTTTAATCACATCGTCTTCCAAAGGAATGATTCTTCCTCCCGGAAGGGATAGTGATTTAAAACCTTCGACACAGCCCTTGATCTCTACTCGATGCAAGCGATTTCCTCTGTCCTTATTTCGAAATTCTTGTTCATAGGTTCGATGGCGATCGATAATAGCAGAAATGACGGCATTAATTCCTGGAGCAATTCCTCCTGAAACCAAAATCGCTGCTTTTAGCGTGTTCGGAAGATTCAAGATTGTACTCCGTGGACCCGCCTCTGGAAAAGAAAAAGTTTCATCAACAGACAATTCCTGCGCGGAATTGGTTTCGTTCCCAAGTTTGCAACGGGCATCGACACTAATAAAAGAATCATCTCTTCGATAACTTCCATACAACTTGGGATCGAGTGGGTTGGGTATGAGTCGATCATTTCCTCGAAAAGAGGCAACAACAGGCCATTGAGAAGGGTAACCTTTCCGAATATACTCATTGGGTAACAATCCAAAATGTTCTTTGTAGAGTTTGATAATATCCTTCTCGTATTTCGCATCAATCACAGTTGGAAGATCATCGAACGGAACAGAGGCGATTCGAAGCAAAAACAATATTTCGTTGGCACAAACTACATGTGCCTGAGGGTTTTTATAATCTTCAATCATGATCCGTTCAACCTGCTTGATTCCTTCACGGTGGACAGGCAATATTTTTTCGCTCATATTGACAATAACCAATCCATCCGTATTCCCTTCCTGGAGTCTCAACCATTCTTCGAGTTCCTCAAGCTGCCAAGTACTGTTTTGTGTCTCCTCAGTTAAAAACAGTACAAATTTGTTTGATTCCTTCAATGCATTTTTAATCTGCGGAGGGAAACTTCCCGAGTGCCGCTTTTCTCCATAAAAATAATATTCGATTCTGGACATTCGATCAAGACAGTGACAGACACTGCTGACGAATTCTTTGATCGTACTTTTGTAAGAAATGAATACTTTGGGAGTGGTTTCAGTTGGCATTACCTTTGCCCCCTTTCCAGTATTTGGGTTCGCTTGAAGGGACTGCGAATTCTCGAACAATAGAGCTTGGTATCTTTTACTTTGTAAAGAACGTCCTATCAATAATATCAAACTAGAGACAGCAGGGAGGCGAATTGCGCGAACAACAGATCTATTTTGTTCATTTACGACAGATTAAATTTTGAAATTTAGATGTTGATATAAAAGTCTTTATTATCAACAGGTAAAGCGTGCTCCTGTATAAATTTTGAGTAAAAATAATCGATAACCTAGTATATCGATTTTTGCCATATCTTTCAAATAAAAAAAACAGGAAATTCTGAATCGTTTGACACCGATTTATTGGCCATTGTATTCCCAACCTACTCGTTTTGCAGGACTGCTGTTTTCTGATCCTTTTGTCTGAATAATTTCCTAAATGTTCAGTTATGACCAATCAAATTTCCCTTGCGTTTGTTGTCCTGATCCAGTTTATTTAAGGTAGAACCGACGGCAATTCAATCTCATCCTGAATCCGTGCGTCCCAACGGGGGACAATGGCTTTCCCAATTCAAATCGAACCCAGATTTTTGAAAATGCTCGGGCAATTCGAGCCGTTTTTTTAGGGCCAGGAAAACAAAAATGAAACATGACAAATGTTCATTAGATGCCCGAATTCTATCCGTCATGGAGGTGTACCATGTCAAATAAACCGGCAATAGACTCCGAATGGCATAAAAAACAGGTCGAGAAATTTCGCCAGCAAAAGCCGATTTACGACCGATATGCCCAAAAGCTGATCGAGATCCTGACAGCGGCAGCCGACCTCTATGCGCCCCTGGCCATTGTACAGGCGCGGTCAAAGTCCGTGTCGAGTTTTGCCGAAAAGGCCATTCGCAAAGCGCACAAATACCCGAATCCGGTCGAGCAGATCACCGATCTCTGCGGTGCCCGGGTAATTGTCCATTTCCAGGAACAGGCCGACTGGATCTGTCGGCTGATCCGCAAAGAATTCGAAATCGACGAAGCCAACAGCCTGGATGTGCGTTCGCGTTTGAACGTCGCTGAATTCGGCTACCTATCGATTCACTATATCGTCACTCCAAAAAAGAAAGAAATTCTGGGCGTACCCATTCCGAACGAACTCAGGGACAAAAAAGCGGAAATTCAGATCCGCACCCTTTTGCAGCATGCCTGGGCGGACATGAGCCACGATCGGATCTATAAAAGTGCGATTCAGGTTCCGGATGTCTGGAAACGCGAATGCGCCAGATTGGCCGCGATCATGGAAAACTCGGATCGCGCATTCGCCCGCATGGCGCAGGTTCTGGATGCCTATGCGCAAAATTTTGCCGCCAAAATGAGCCAGAAACAGTTGAAACAAGAAACAGAACTGTTGAAAACCATACTCGACAACGAGACAGATGAAAGAAACAAACCACACATTGCGCTGCGTCTCGCTCAGGTCTACAAGGTTGACTGTGAATGGCAAGCGATCGTCGATCTTCTTTCCCCTTTTATCACAACAAAATCCGAGTTGCACGATCTAATCCAGATCGAACTGGGACACGCACTTTGCCGGCTCAACCGCAAAAATCCCGGCAGTGCCGAGTATCAGCAAGGTCAGAAATACCTGCAAAGCGTTGCCGAACCCGACGCAAAGATGACCTTGACGTTGACGGATCCCGATTTGAACGAGATCAAACAGCGCAAATGCCGGGCCCGCGCCCTCTATCTTTTGGGCTATTCCTATTCCCGACGCAAACAAGACGCCGAGGCAGCTTATCGCTGTTTTACCCAAGCCTACCAGTTGCGGCCGCTGAACCCCTATTATTTCGCTGCCTTTCTGGAATACGACATCGCGCACCACATGAATCCAGCGGATCTGGATTTGGTGCTGCCCGCTGTGCTCAACGCTATCGAACGCTGCCGGGAGCACATCGGCATGGAATTGGAATTGCCCAAAGCCTATTTTGTGTTGGGAAGATTGTATCTGCTCCTGCGAGACAGGCAAAACAGTCTCAGCGCTTATGCCAAGGCCATCGATCTGTGTATCAGCAACAAAGTTGTCTTTCGAGATGAGACCTTTGACAACGAACTCGAATCGCTTACCCGCCTGAAACCTATCCTAGCACAAAACAATGATAAAACTCTTGCGATGGTGACAGACATACTGCATCTGGCGAAATATCTGCTGTTCAAGGAGCAAAAGTCTGAAAAACATCTTCAGGGACGGGTCAAACGCACAAATGAGTTTTTCCAGCCGGTCGCTATCATCGCCGGAGGTGCCACAGAGATGGAAAAGACAAAATTCCCCTTGTACAGCGGTTTTCTTCTTGAAGCGTTGAAAACCTATCAAGGGACGATTATTTCCGGCGGAACGACTTCCGGCATTCCCGGACTGGTGGGCGGCAACACCGAACTGGCCAGGCGCGGCGGAAATGGCCATTACAGGCTCATCGGTTATATTCCGAAAAAAATGCCAAGAGGGATAAGAAAAGATCAAAATTATGACGAGCTGGTTGTCACCGACGGTCAGGATTTCGGCATTCTGGAACTCTTGCAATACTGGATCGATCTGGTCATAAAGGGGATCGATCCCGCCGAGGTGATCGTACTCGGCATCAACGGCGGATCGATTGCCGAAATAGAATACAAGTTCGCGCTGATGAGCGGCGCCACGGTCGGGCTGATTGAATCCAGCGGACGCGCGGCAACCGGCCTATTGATGGATGACGACTGGAAAAATCACGAGCGGCTGCTCGTGTTGCCCGAGGAAGCAGAGACAATCTGGGCCTTTATGAATCAGAAAAAACCTTCCGGCTTGTCCAAACACCAGATCGAACAAGCCGCCCCCAAAGTCCATGAATACTATCGCCAAGAGAGGTTCCGATTGGGATCGACCAACGACCCATCGTTGTTGCCCTGGGATAGTCTGCCCGATGGCCTCAAAGAGTCCAATCGACGCCAGGTCGCTTTTATCGAACAGGTACTGCACCAGAGCGGGTTTATCATTCGAGCCAAACAAGGTGATGGCGTCGTCGAATTCAAAGAGCCCGAGCTTGTTCATATGGCCAAACGGGAGCATGCCCGCTGGATCATCGAACGCCTCGCCTCCGGCTGGCGCTATGGGGCAGTCAAGGATGTGGATAATAAGATCAGTCCCTATCTCGTTCCCTGGGCCAAGCTGCCCGATGATATCAAGACATATGATATCGAAGCGATACAAAAATATCCAAAAATTTTGGACGATGCCGGATACGAAATACTCAAGCCGAACGCTTGAGCCACAAACCGATGGAGACGACGGTGGACGAAATCCCAAAAGCGGCGGTTCGAGTCCTTATCGAAAACAATAAAAAAGAGATCCTGTTTCTCAGGCGGGCCAACACAGAGTTCATGAAGGGCTATTGGTGCCTGCCGGGCGGCAAAGTCGATTTTGGCCGCACCCTGGCCGAGACGGTTGATAACGAAGTCAAAGAAGAAACCGGACTGATCTGCACCGAACAGAGATTCTTGTTCTGTTGGGAGACCTTGCCGACGGCAACGCTGAATACCCATTACATCAGCCTGGTCTTTCATTGCCTGACTCGGGGCTCTATCCGTTTAAACAGCGAATCGGATGCGCATCTCTGGGTTGGGCCGGATCGTATCGCCACCCTGGCGTCTGCTTTTGAAAACGACAAAATCGCGCAAAAATATTGGCGGGAATACGCTCGGCTCGAATAAATCCAATGGCACGTAATAGCGTGCGCCGGGATTGCCGAGCTGCACAGCAACCGATTTGTAGACCCGGAGGCAAACATGCTGCGAATGGTGATTCGGTTCTGGAAACACACACTCGTGCTGCTGACGCTGTTGTGCGCGTTCCTGAGTTTTTTGCATTCCGCTCTGGTCCCATCCGCCGGTTTGATGAAAATCCTGCAAGCGTTTTATTTCTCGCTGGCGCTGTTTATCCTCGGAGCCCTCGACATCGGTTTTCCGGCAAATGCCTCCTCGTTGCCCAATCTTCTTTTGTGGATCTGCTATTTTCTGGCTCCGCTTCTGACCGCCAGCTTTCTCTATTCATTTGTCCAGGAAAGATTGCTGAAAAAACTGAGCCCGCACTATCGCAATCACACCGTGATCTGCGGTATGGGAAGAAGCGGCAAGCTGGTCTTCGAGCTGGCCAAAGCCCATCACCCCAAAAAACACAAAATCGTGATTGTCGAGATCAATCCAAACAATCCGCACAGCGCCGAGATCGAAAAAGACCCGACCGTCTGGTGGATTCGAGGGAATTTCACCGACGAAGCGGTGCTAAAAAAGGCGCGAGTCTGCCAGGCGCAGGAAATCATCATCACCACCAACAGCGATTTTGCCAATCTCAAGGCGCTCTTTACCATGAAAGCCTTGTTTGCCCCCCAGCAGCAACCGCGTATCTTTTGCCACATCGGCGATCCCAAGCTGCTTTCGACATTTAAAAACACCATTCTGGACAAAGATCTCTCCAATCCGGTCAGATTCTTTAACGCTTACGACGTCGTCACCCGGCGTCTGGCGCAAAGATGGCTGCAAAAACCCGGCGAAAACCAGCGTCCCTGTACGTTTATACTCGTCGGGCTGGGCCGGTTCGGCCGGCTCTTGCTGCACAACATTTTGGCTGATGCAACTCTGAGCCAGGAGGACGAGATCGCCATCGTCACGCTCAACCCGAATTACGATGTGGCGCGGCTGAAACACGACTGGCCGGCGGATTTGAATCCGCAAGTGAAAATAGATGAACCTCTGATCGAAAATGCCCGCAATCCAGCGGTTTGGACGCAACTGAACCGCCAGCAGAACGGTAAAAACAAAAAGATATTTTTGATCCTCTGCCGCGACGACGACATTGCCAATCTGGAAACCGCCATATCGATAAAGACCGGCCCCTCCTCTCCATTGCAGCGGTCGACCATCATCTGCCGAATTTACAGCAAAACCGTGAAAGCGATGAGCGACATTCTCGAAAACCAAATCACCCGCAACGAACAGCGGGATATCCTCTTGTTTCCCTTTCAGGACGAGCTGAAAGAGGCGCTGCGGGAGGAGATATATAATACAAAAGGACTCTAGAGAGTCCAGACAAAGAGTGGGGAAATTTGAAGGGCATTGAACATAAGACAAGGGCTCATATATAATCAATCATTCCAAAACAAATAAATTTTATCGGGCAGATATCACCGACTGCATCAAGATCCAAACCTGCCTTTAGCTTATTTATTAAACAGAGGAACTCTTGATGAAAGAAAAAAAAGAGTCATCGAACGAATTATTTATCCGTGATTCTGTGCAACACCTTACGGGAGGAAAACCTTATATTTTTATGATCATGTCCTACGAGACGAACCGAAAAGCTATCTTTGAAATCGTCGAAAATATAGGCCTTACTGAATTCGGTCTGGCTTGCATTCGAGCCGACCATGTCAAAGGATCAGGTTACCAGCTTTTAGAAAAGATACACCGATTGATTGCCCAGGCGGAATTGGTGATCGCCGAAATCAGTATAGAGTCTCCCAATGTTTTTTATGAGATCGGTTATGCAATGGGGTTGGGCAATGAACGTTCGCGGCCGCTTTTGCTGATCGAACACAACCAAAAGGTACCAACTGACCTTAAAGGACTCGAAGTGATCGAATATCACAACGATATCGGTGGGGTCAAGAATTTTCAGCAAAGCATCCGAGACGAATTAAGGTTGCGTCTGAACACCGAGACAGCACTTTTACGCGACATGTTACTGGCCCCCAAAGCAACGCCAGCGTTCATTGTATCCAGCCCCAAATATCCAGGACCCCAAAGCCGTCTCAAAGGTCAGGTCTATGATGAACGAACTTTTGGCGATAATCTCGGAATTTTAGGATTAATTTCGGCTTTTGGTTCGATTTTCGGCGAAAAACAAGGTATCGAATTGATTTCCGCCCAATATTCACCACAAAAATTGGAGGAATGGGATGTCAATTTATATCTCATCGGCTCGCGTAAAGTCAATCCCGTAACAAAGTATATGATGGAAAAAATTCAGCGCGGGCAAAAAGTCCGTTGGGCTTTTGATCCCTGGCCGGACGGTTCTTCTGAAGAGGGTGATTGGTCAGTCGCACTCTACAGGTACGAAAATGGAAAAAAGGATTTGATCATGGGGGAACTTGTGCAATGCGGGCCGGACAGTAAAAAAAACCTGATCTGGAAATCAGATTATGGTCTGATTATCCGCAGTCCCAACCCCCTTCATTCGGATGATCGCCTGGTTCTGATCCTAGCAGGAGCACACAGTCTGGGATCTGGAGCCGCCTGTCTTGCAGCAACACGCTCCAGTCTGATCCGTAAAATACAGATAGCATTACCATCCAGAATATTGGAGGATAAACACCAGGCTTTCTGGGTACTGGTAAAAGGAACAGCTAGTAAAAAAGACAGTCTACTGGATGAACAAGATGTAAGAATTGAAGATGCAGGAGTTTACGATTTTTAATCTCGAATATAAAAACTGGACTGGATAGCTGGATAAGCTCATGAGCAAATATAGTGACCATAAAAGGTTAAAATAAAATGTGTTTGGAGCATGAACCAACGTTAATCTTGTGCAAATTCATTTTATTATTTGTCAATAGATGATTTAATTGGCATCTCGTTCTTGACTATAGGTTTCTACTCATATTGTATCGCTCCATTCAATTGGCGAGTATTTTTTCAAATCACTTTGACCAATCACGGGGATTCGACATGTCCACTGCCAAACTCTGGTATTCCCGTCCTATCTTTATCACCTCCACCTTTCGCGATATGGATGCCGAGCGCGACCATCTGCGCACCGTGGTCTTTCCCGAACTGGAGGAACGCCTGAAGAACGGCGCCATCTGCTCGAGCCCATCGACCTGCGCTGAGGCGTGGAAACGGTGAGCATCGACGAAGAGCAATCCAAAGAACTCCTGGTGCTCAAGGTCTGTCTGGCTAAAATCGAACGCAGCCGGCCCTTTCTCATCGTCCTGATCGGCGACCGCTACGGCTGGATACCGCCGCCGGAACGAATGGCCGCCGCAGCAAAGGAGGCGGATTTTGCAGGTGATTTGATCGGCAAAAGCATCACAGCCCTGGAGATCGAATATGGCATCTTGCAGATGCCCGGCCAGCGCCAGCGCAGCACCTTTTACATTCGCCAGCCCCTGCCCTACGATTCCATGCCGGCCGAAATCGCAGCGATCTACAGCGACCGCCACAGCCCTCTGTCAGGCGGCGAAGAGTCGCATCAGCGCCTGCAGGCGCTCAAGCATCGAATCCGAAAGGACCGACAGCTCAAAGACCGGGTGCGCGACTATAGCGCGCAGTGGGACGAACAAAAACTGCAGGTCACGGGACTAGAAGAGTGGGGTCGATTGGTGCTGGAGGATCTGTGGCGCGACCTGGAAGAGGAGACGCGCGCTTTTCTGCACGCTCCGATCCCGAGCTGGCAGGAGCAGGAACGCTGGGCATTGGAAGAGTTTGTCCACAACCGCAGCCGCGGCTTTGTCGGCCGCCAGGAGATCACGGATGAACTCGTGCAGCACGCGCTGTCTGACAAGGATGCCGGAGGCCCCAAACAGCTATGTCTGATCGGCGAACCCGGATCTGGCAAGAGCGCGCTCTTTAGCCATCTTTACCTGCAGCTGCAAAAACAGGATGTCCTGCTGCTCGCCAGTGCCGCAGGCATCAGCCTGCGCTCGGCTGAGGTCGATGCCATTCTGCAGCGCTGGATCGAAGAGCTGGCCCAATTCCTCAAAATCGCTTCTCCCCTGCCGGAAAAGCCGTCCTCGGATGATCTGCTGGAGCAGTTTACCCTTCTGCTCGGTCGCGCTGCTGTGAAGAAACGCGTTGTCGTCCTGCTGGATGCCCTCAACCAGCTCGAACAAACGCCGCGGGCGCGCCGGCTTACCTTGCTGCCCAAACTCTGGCCGGAAAACACCCGCCTCCTCGCCACCGCCCTGCCCGGTGAGGAGACTGATGCGCTGAGCGCCATTCCGGGAACGGCGGTTAAAACACTGCCGCCCCTGCAGCAGGCCGAAGCGCGAGATATCATCGACACCATCTGCCGGCGCTACCACCGCACCCTTCACCCGCAGGTTGCGGAGGTGTTGCTGCAAAAGAAAACCGATGCCGGTCACCCCTCCTGCGGCAACCCGCTGTGGCTGGAACTGGCGGTGGAGGAACTCAATCTGCTCGATGCCGACGATTTCAGCCGTGCCGAACGCGAATACCGCGGCACTCCCGAAGAAAAGTTGCATCGTCTGTTGGTGGATACGGCAGAGAGTTTGCCCCCTACAGTGGAAAACCTGTACGACTGGATGCTGCAGCGCGCCGAAGAGATACAGGGAGTTGACTGGTGCCGGGGTTTGAGCGTCGCCATCGCTCTGAGCCGCAGCGGCTGGCGGGAGAGCGATCTGCGCGAGTTGGTGCCGCTGTTCAGCAACGAGCCGTGGGACGAGCTGCGTTTTGCCGTGCTGCGGCGCAGCTTTCGCGCCCATCTGGTGCGGCGTGGGGCGCTGGCGCGGTACGATTTCTTTCACCAGCAGATGCGCCTGGCTGTCGAACAGCGCTATCTGGACGACCGCGAGCAGGTGAAACAGTGGCACAATCAAATCGCCGACTATCTGTCCACTCTAGCGTCCACAGATCCGCTGCGCCAGAACGAACGCATGGTTCATCTCATCGCGGCCGACAATTCTTCGGCAGCGGCGCGCTATTATGCCGCAGATCTGCAGGAGGATGAATTGGCTGGCGCCACCCGGGCGCTGGCCGGCCACATCCTCGAACAGGTGTCTAATGAGCCCAACCCGGTGCTGCGCTGGATTTTAGGCTGGCTGGAGGACGATAGCCTAACCGACGGCCAAAGAGTGATGATCAGCCGCCACTTCAACTTTGACTTGAACGATAGGTTAGAGAATCAAGCGCCGTTGAAGGTGCGGCAAGAGCTTTTGCTCGCTGCCGGAAATGTTTTTGAAAAACTGGCGGCGGCTGACCCATCCAACAGCTCCTGGCAGAGAGACCTTGCTGCTGCGCATTGTTTTATAGGAATGGTTTTACAGCAACAAGGCAAACTCGAAGAATCTTTAAATTCTTATAAAAAATATCAGATGGGAATGGAAAAACTGGCGGCGGCTGACCCATCCAACAGCTCCTGGCAGAGAGACCTCTCCGTTAGCTTTGAAAAAATGGGCGATGTCTTCAGAGCCCAGGGAGACCTGGCACAGGCGATAAAGGCCTATCAAAATTCGCTCCAAATAGCAGAAAAACTGGCGGCGGCTGACCCATCCAACAGCGAGTGGCAGAGAGACCTCTCCGTTAGCTTCAACAAGGTCGGCGATGTCTT
>JAFGJN010000250.1 GCA_016929055.1 Candidatus Zhuqueibacterota bacterium | reverse complement strand
GCCGTGCCATGTGGCTGTCGATCCTGCAAACCGATTCGTGGTGGCGGCCAACTATACGAGCGGATCGATCGCAGTTTTGCCGATTCGGCCGGACGGGCGATTGGCCCGCTTTTCCGGCTGTATTCACCACCGGGGACGCGGCCCGCATCCTAAGCGACAGGAGGGAGCGCATAGCCACGCGGTTGTCTTTTCTCCCGACGGCCGCTATCTCTATGCCGTCGATCTGGGCGTCGACCGGATTTTTGCCTATCGCTGCGGTGGGCAAAACGGCCGGCTGGTGCCGGACAAGTCGGCCGCAATCGCGCTGCCTGCCGGTTCCGGTCCCCGATCTCTGGTTTTCCACCCCAACGGCCGCCTGGCTTTTTGCATCAACGAGCTGAGCTCCACTGTGGCGGTTCTGCGCTTCGATGCCGCTGATGCGTCCCTGAGCCTTGCCCAGATCGTATCGACCCTGCCGGCCGATTTCATCGGCCCGAATAGCGCCGCCGATATTCGCGTTTCCGCTTGCGGCGGCTTTGTCCTGGCATCCAATCGCGGTCACGACAGTCTGGCTGTTTTTCAACTGCTGCCGGACGATCGGCTGCACCTGCTGCAAATCGTGGCCTGTGGCGGCCGCACGCCGCGCAATTTTGTTCCGACACCGGCCAAGGGATTTTTTCTGGTCGCCAACCAGGATTCCGATGAAATCGCTGTTTTTCATCAGGATCGACCCAGCGGTCTGCTGCGCGATACCGGCTCTCGCTGTGCCGTGCCTTCACCCGTCTGTCTGACCTGGAGATAAGTCGTTAAAAATGCATAAAAGTGTTGTGATTTGAACAAGTTTTTTGTATATTTAATTGGCTATTACCAGTCCTGGATTCGATCGAGTTTCGATCCACAACCTCAAGAAACGGAACACGAATTCAGCCCTGAAACTGCATCTCTGTCGCCATCCTTTGAATTCCGCAACTTTTGCCCAGCCTGATTTGATCCTGTTTTAAACGCTTTATGCCGTTGCTGAATTGCAGTGTAATGATTTTGACTGGTCTGTTCAATTGGGAGGATAGCGAATGAATCGAATGGGCTACGGGTTTTTAATCATTTGGGTGATGGCGATCGGCCTGGCACAGGCGGCAGATGACTGGACGCAGAAATCGCCGTCTCCAAATCCCGGACTGCGAAGCCAACACGCGCTTTGCTATGTGGGCAGCGATCGGGTCGTCGTTTTTGGCGGGCTCGTTTCGGCGGTGAACGCCGAGACCTGGGTATACGACATCGGTTCCGACGCCTGGTTGAACCGCAATCCTTCGGCTCCGCCCGCTGCACGCAATCTGCACGCCATGGCCTATATCGGAGGGGATCAGGCGGTGCTTTTTGGCGGCTCTGATGGTTCCGATCGCAACGACACCTGGGAATACGATTTCAGCCTCAATAATTGGGTCGATACCAATCCGACAACCAAACCGAGTGCGCGCCAACGTCATGCCATGGCTTTTATCGGCGGCAACAAAGTATTGATGTTCGGCGGTTCGGTTTCCGGCAGCTTTAATAACGAAACTTGGCTCTATGACGGCAGCGCCAACAGCTGGACCCAGCTTTCGCTGTCGACTCAACCCTCGGGCCGGGAGGGACACGCCATGGCCTATATCGGCGGCGATCGGGTTTTGCTTTTTGGCGGCTTTGACGGTGATGCATATCTCGACGACACCTGGGTTTTCGATCTCTCGGATAACAGCTGGACGCAGAAAACGCCCGCCACTCGGCCTTCGATGCGCACGACCCATGCCATGGCCTATATGGGCGATGATAAAGTCTTTCTCTTTGGCGGCAACACGGGGTTTCTGGACAACGAATCCTGGGTCTATGACCTCAGCGCCAATATATGGGTAAAAGACCTGAACGGTTCCAATCCGTCGGGGCGGACGTTTCACGGTCTGGCGGAAACCAGTTTGGACGGCTCGAGCTATCTGGTGTTGTACGGCGGTATAACCTCCAACGGCAACAATTCCGAGACCTGGACCTTTGGCGGCGGTGATTATTCCCTGCCGGTCGAGCTGGAATCCTTTGCTGCCCATGCCAGTGACGGCCGCGTGCGTCTCGTCTGGCGCACCCAGAACGAAATCGAATGCGCCGGTTTCAATCTCTATCGCAGCTCGGTTTATGATGGTGCGCGCGCGCGCATCAATCCTCGATTGATCGAGGGAGCCGGTACCTCGACCCGGCCAAACGATTACGCCTATGTCGATTCCGATGTCAGCAACGGCTCGACCTATTATTATTGGCTGGAAGATCAGTCCTTTAGCGGTACCACTGCTTTGCACGGCCCGGTAGAGGCGACGCCCCTGCTCACACCCGGTGCCAAACCGCCGGATATGTTTGCCTTACACCCGAATTTTCCCAATCCGTTCAATCCCGGTACCTGGTTCGCCTATGATCTGCCCGAAGCGGCTGAGGTGGAACTGGCGGTTTTTACTCTGCTCGGAACCCGGGTGCGACTGCTGGTTCAGGATTACCAGCAGGCCGATACCTATTCGGTCTACTGGAACGGAACCGACACTGCTGGAGCGGATTTGCCCTCCGGTGTCTATCTGGTGCAGCTCAAGACGCCGACACAGGCTCAGCTGCGCAAGGTGACCCTGATCAAATAATCGCCGATGCTCCTCGGCGGTAAAGCTGTCGTCGTCACTTCATTGCAGAGTGTTCGACGATGGCGGTGAATCCGCATTTGCCGTGCAGAGGAACCGGGTTTACATTCCCTTTTTCGACAGGGCCGGCCCTCCGGCCCTGTCGCATTTCTTCCCCGATGGTTCGCTTGGAAAGCGGGATTCTTTGCTCCGCTCTCTTTTAGTCCCCATTTTCCGCCCGTGATGTCCGGTTGATAAACCGGACACCAGCGATTTCCCGCTCGTGCAAATTTCTCCGACTTGGATTTGGTGCAAAGCACCGATTCCCCAATGAATCCAACAGGATATTTGCACCAAACAAGCGGAATAGATGACTGCTGTAATTAATTTAAAATTAATAAGATAATTTCTGTTGGATTCTGTTGGGGCAGCCCGTTGCCTC
>JAFGJN010000249.1 GCA_016929055.1 Candidatus Zhuqueibacterota bacterium | reverse complement strand
GCTCTATGCCCAGCAAAAACATCGGATCCTCATCGTGCTGCAGGGAATGGACACAGGCGGAAAGGACGGTACCATCCGCCATGTTTTCGGCCGCCTGAATCCGCAGGGCGTGCAGGTCACGAATTTCAAGGTTCCCAGCCCACGCGAACGCGCCCACGATTATCTGTGGCGTATCCACCCGCATGTGCCGGGCAATGGCGTCATTTCCATTTTCAACCGCAGCCATTATGAAGACGTTTTGGTGGTACGCGTCAACGAACTGGCACCGAAATCGGTGTGGAAAAAGCGGTATGACCACATCAATGATTTCGAACGCATGCTGGTGGACGAGGGAACGATCTGTCTGAAATTCTTTTTATTTATCGACAAGGACGAACAAAAGAAACGCTTGCAAGCGCGTCTGGATGAGCCGCTCAAACGTTGGAAATTCAACAGCGGGGATCTGGTGGAGCGGAAAAAATGGGACGAATACTTGACTGCCTACAACGTCATGCTCAGTCAAACCAGTACCGATTGGGCACCTTGGCACATTATCCCCGCCAATAAAAAGTGGTACCGCAACCTGACCATCGCGCGCATCGTGGTCGAGCGGTTACGCCAACTCGATATCCGCTTTCCCGATCCCGACTATGATCCGACAGGGATCGAGATCGAATGAGAGAGGGAGGGAGCTATGGAAAAATACACCTTGTTGGTGATCGGCGGTAGTGGCTTTCTGAGCGGTACCCTGGCGCAGGTTGCACTGGCACAGGGGCACCGGGTGTGGGTTGTCACACGCGGTATCCGGCCTGTACCGCCAGGGGCGATACCCCTCACCATCGATCGTCTGGATCGTGAATCATTCAGCCGTCTGATCGCTGAACAACAGGTTTACTGGGATGCGGTAATCGATTGCATCGGTTATGAACCCGAGGATGCTATTCAGGATATCGAGGTTTTTTCTACGCTCGCTGGTCATTTGATTTTCGTCTCCACAGATTTTGTCTATGATCCTGCAGCCCGCCGATTTCCACAGAACGAGGACGGTGCAGCTTATTTGTCCAGCGGTTATGGCGGCAAGAAACGGCGATGCGAAGAGCTTTTTATCGAAACCGCATCATCTCTGGCCTGGAGTGTCCTTCGGCCCGGGCATATTTACGGTCCCGGATCCGCCCTGGGTTGCTTACCTGAACACAGCCGGGACGAGAATTTGATCGCCCACCTGCGTGGCCGCAAACCGCTGCGACTGGTCGGAGGCGGCCATTTTTTGCAGCAGCCGATCTATGCTCCGGATCTGAGCCAACTGATTCTCAGCCTGGTCGGCAATGAAAGGTGTTTTCGCCAGGTCTTTTGTGCTGCAGGTCCGGACGTGATCGAATCGCGTCGCTACTATGAGATCATTGGTGATATTCTCGGTTTGCCGGTGCACATTGAGGAGACACCAGTGCAAGCCGCGCTGCAGGCACATCCGGAGTGGTTGCCTTTTCTCTGTCATCGGTTCTATGACTTGCGCAAACTCCGCGGTGCTTGTGTCGAGATGCCCGCTACCCCGATCGAGATCGGACTTGCCGAACAGGTGCACAGTCTGCTAAACCGGAGAGATGTATGATGAAAGAAAGTGTCAAGAGGGATTGGGTCTTTGCTTTGTTTCTGACCCTGATGCAAGTTTCAGTGTCGATCGCACAAATATCTCCCGAGTCGGCTCGAACCTATTCGGAACTCTCTTTCACTGTCGGGCCGGTGGTGCCGAAGGTCGATCTCCGCAGCATGGTGCGGGAAAAGATTTTTCGTGAGAGCTGTCGGGAACTCGATCTCTCTTTTGCTCGACGGCAACAGGCTTTTATTGACCACGCATGGCATGAATGGCAAGCCGGGGTTCGACAGGCGCTGCATGACCGCTATGGCGAGATGCGCTGGGGAGCGGACGCTCCGCCATTAAATGTCCGTCCGGTTTCCACCCATATTTTCGACGATTTTGTGGTGGAAAATGTTTTATTCGAGTCCTTTCCCGGCTGGGACGTCAACGGTTCGCTGTTTTTGCCCAATCCCGAGCGTTTTCCGCCGCCGTGGCGCGCCATTGTCATCCCGGTGGGGCACAGTTCCAAAACGCGCCGTCATTATCAGATACCAGCCCAGGCGTTTGCGCGCATGGGATTTGCCGCCATTCTTTTCGATCCGCCAGGCATGGCGGGTGAAAAACAGGGGGGAAATGACCATTTTGTCGATGGTGTCCGCACCTATCTTACCGGCTATTCGGCTAACCGCTATTTTGTCATGGATGCCATCCGCTGCATCGATTATCTGGCCCAACGCAGCGACATCGATCTGAGCGGCGGTGTGGGCATGACCGGCGTCAGCGGTGGGGGAACGACCACCATAGCCGCAACGCTCCTCGATTCCCGTATTCGCGCCGCGGCACCGGCCTGTTGTGCGGTGCCGGCGGCTTATCATCCGCTTCAGGATGCCTATTCGCCCTGCGCCGAGACCCTGGCTGCGAGCAAGTATTCCCAGGGCGGCGATCAGATCGATTTGCTTTCCGCGGCCCTTCCCACACCGGTTTTGCTGATGGCCGGCGAAAAAGATGAAGTGTTTAAAATCGAGTGGGGCTACGAAATCGCCGATCAAGTGCGACAGGCCTATGCTATGGCCGGGGTCGGCGATCGGTTTGATTTTTATGCAGATCCGGGTGGTCATGATTACACCCTGGCAATGGTCGAACGCTTTGCCGCCTGGATGGATCGCTGGATTCCCTCGGATCGAGCGCGGCAATTGCCCGAGTGGAGAGAAGACGATTTTGAAATGCTCCCGGATTCGCTTCTTTTTTGTTATCCGAATCTCGATGGCAACATTTATAGCCTCAATGCGGAAATCGCCCACAAGCTGGGCAAGAGCCGGCAACAGGTCGATTTGTCGCAGGCCATAGGGAAACTTGCTCGCCTGGAGAAACGCCAGGCGACGATTCAAAGCCGGGTGGGCGTTCCACAACAAGCATGGGTTCACTGGGTGGAGGAAGTCGCCCTGATCCCGGAAAGCGGTATCGAATTGCCCGCCACGTTCGTCTATCCCATGGCTGATGAGCCTTCGGGTTGTTTGCTCTATTTCGATGACCGCGGCCGTTGGACCGATCTGCAGCAGCAGGGTTTTCTCGCTGATGTGGTGCGCTTTCTCGACCGCCAGCCACCCTGGAACGCGGTGCTGTCCGTCGATCTGCGTGGCTGGGGTGACGGCACACCCGCCAATGGGCCCTATGAAATCGCTTCCTGGGGACATCGTGAACGCTGGATTGCCTATGTCTCCGCCGCTATGGGAGATCCCATCTTTGCCATGCGGCTGCGCGATGGTCTGGCTGCTCTCGATTATCTGCGCAGCCGCGCCGAAATCGACCCCGATCGCATCGTCGTCGGCGGTACCGGCATGGGCGGTATCGTCGCCCTGCATATCGCCGTTCTCGAACCCGATCTCGCCGGTGTCTTTTGCCGTAACGGACTCGCGGCCTTTGAGCTGTTGGCCGTTGCACCGGAATACCGCTGGTCTCCGGAAGCCTTTTTCCCCGGAGTGCTGCAACACTATGATATTCCGGATCTGCTCGCGGCAGTCGACCGGCCGGCAGTTCTTGTCCGCCCCCTGGACGCGATGAAAAAGCCGCTTTCGCCGGATCGCGTCGAACACCTTTTTCCGGCTCTGCAAAAACCGGACAAGCAATCGATTTCCGCCGATTCGGCTCTGGTCGATTTTATTCACAGCCGTCTTTTCCGGCGGCTGGATTGATAGGGAGGAATCGATGCGCAGCAGGATTTTAGGAATCGGTTTTTTTATCCTTTTGGCCTGGTTCAGCGACGATGCTCTGGCCGGTATAACCGGCACGATTGCCGGACGTGTGGTCGACAGCACCACCGGCGAGCCCCTGCCGGGCGTCAATGTGCTGGTAGTGAATACTCCCTATGGTGCCGCCACCGATGCTCATGGCCGATATCTGCTCCACAACATCAAACCCGGTATTTATCGCATCAATGCTCGCATGATCGGTTATGCGCTTCTGACCCAAACCCAGGTGCGCGTTCGCCCGGACAGCCGCACGGTCATCGATTTCGAACTGGTTCCCGAAGCGCTCTCTATCGACCGAGAAATCGTGGTCACCGCGCCGCGTGAACTGATCCGCATGGACGTTACCGGTACTCAGCACGATCTCAGCGGCGATCTCTACAAATCTCTGCCGGTTACCACGCCGGAAGAGGCGCTCAATCTACAACCCGGCGTCGTCGAAGGCCATATCCGTGGCGGCCGTAAAAGCGAGGTTCTCTATCTCGTGGACGGAATGCCTGTACAAGAGGCGACAACTGGCGAACGCGCCATTCTGGTTCCCAATATCTCCATTGCTGATCTCACCATCCAAACCGGTGGTTTTAACGCCGAGTACGGCAACGCCATGTCGGGCGTCGTCAATATCATCACCCACGAAGGCGGCGACCGTCACCGGTTCTATGTTGAGAGCAGCAGCGATCACTTTGGCCGCCGTCCAGGTTCATGGGACGGTATCCATTTCGATCGCTTTCACAACCTCGAGGTCGCTCTCGGTGGCCCGTTGAAGCGCGGTCTGCGCTATTACGTATCGACACAACTGACCGCCGACGATACGCCGCGGCGACGCGCTTTCGAGGGCGTTTTTAGCGGACCCGTGGAACAAAAACTCCACGGAAACGCCAAATTGTCGGTCGATTTTCATCCGACCCGCAAACTCGTGTTGCAGGGTTTGCTGACCCTGGCTGACTGGCACCCCTATGAACACCGGTGGGTGCACAACCTCCAGGGTTTGCCCGCCCGGGCAAAAGACAGCTTTCGTTTCAACCTCGGCTGGACCCATCTGCTGAGCGATAAGACCTTTTACACCCTTCGCCTGAGCCACAACAATGTGTTGAAAAGCGTCTTTGGCAGAGATCCCGAACTCTATGATGTGCACCTGACTTTTGATCCGCAGGGCCTCTTTGTGCTCGACGGTGACAAGGCCTGGTGGCAGGATTCCCACGAAATCGCCTTGACCGCTAAAATCGACATCACCAGCCAGATCGATCACGCTCACCAGCTGAAATCAGGGGTGGAAATGGTCTATTATGATCTCTATATGGACAACGTCCAGATCGAACCCTTTCCACCCAATTTTCATCCCGAGCTGCCGCCGGAATACCGGTTTAATGTCTACAACACGAAATATCGCTATTTTCCCAAAATGGGATCGTTCTATGTGCAGGATAAATATGATCTAAAAACCACTTCGATCAACGCCGGACTGCGTTTCGACTTTATCGATCCGGCAGGCCAACGGCCGGCGATCGAATCCTTCGAGAAAACCAACAGCAACGAGGTTCAGGTCTTTACCAGCTTTTCATCCTCGAGTATCAAGGCCCAGTGGAGTCCACGGGTCGGGATTTCCTTCCCGCTGAGCAGCCAAGACAAATTCCACATCAATTATGGCCATTTTTTTCAGGTGCCGCTGTTCGAGTATCTCTATACCAACCTCGATTACAATTTCAGCGGCTATAATCCGTTGGTGGGCAATCCGGACCTGTCGCCCGAAAAAACCGAAGCGCTGGAAATCGGCTATGAATACAAACTCACCCACGATCTTTTGGTCAGCATCACAGCATTCAACAAGGACATTTCCAACCTGGTCGATGTGCAATATTTCCAGATTCCAGTCGATCAGACCGGCCTCTATACCAGCGGTGTCTATACCCGCTACGTCAATCTGGCATATGGATCGGCCAAAGGCATCGAGTTTTTTATGCGCAAAAAGTACGGCGATCATCTCCGGGGTCATATCAGCTACACTCTGATGGAGGCCAAAGGCTCCAGTTTTGCGATGGGCGACGCGGCGAATATCCTGCAATACGGAGGCGTGGTACAAGAAGGTGAATTTTATCTCAGCTGGGACCAACGCCATACCCTGATTCTCAATATCGATTATCAAAAAAATCTAAAGTGGGGCGCCAATCTGGTCTGGCGCATCAACAGTCCCAAACCTTACACCCTGGACGAGGGCCTGACCACTCTGGGCGAAAAGATTATTGTCCCCAACAATCGCCGATTGGATTGGACCCGATATCTGGATCTCAAACTCAAGCGGCATTTTCGATTGGGGCCGAGCGTTCTGACCCTGCAGGTCGAGGTCCGCAATCTTTTGGATAATAAAAACCTGCTGTGGCGGGATGTGGACGGCCGGATCGGCGGTTTATTGGCCGATCCGGGAGCCTATGACGTGGGCAGACGTGTCCATCTGGGCCTGGTCTGGAGCGATTGAGCGTTCGGAAGAGACACCCCCGGACGCTTGTTGTGAACCTTTTCGAGGTGTGGCATGCAACTTTGGAAACGATTGTTTAACATTGCTCCGATTTGCTGTTTTTTTGCATTCGGCTGTTTTCAAAAACAGGAACGCGATGTGATGGGCGCCGGTAATCCCGAATTCACCCTTCGCGGGCAGGTTGTCGACCGCGATAACGCTCGGCCGGTGCGGGATGCGGTGGTACAAATCGAATCCCTGGGGTTGATCGACAGCGTCGATGCCGAGGGGTGGTATGAATTGCGCGGTATACCTGTAGGCCGGCGCATCGTTAGAGCGACGGCGTCCAACTATCTCTACCAAACCCTGGAAGTCGAGTTTGAGTACGATCAATATGAGACAGTCCGGAATATTCGTATGCTCAAACTGCTGCAGATCAAACAGATGTTCGAGGTGCCAATTCCCAATCTGTCCGGTATCTGGTGGGAAAATCAGACTCTTTTTGTAACCAGCTATGACGATTCAGGCGGAACCATCTTAAAACTCGATGAACAGATGAACATCCTCCAGACCTCACCACACATCGGTCAGCTGGAGACCGATTATTGTCTGGTCGGTATCGATACACTTTATTGGAAAGATGATTCCCTTTATAGCGAGATCGATACGGAAAATCCTTTTACTCCGGATTCGATTCAGGTCGACTCGACGTTTTGGGATTGCGATCAGCATCTGTGGGGTCTGGTGCGGATTGGCAATTACTTTTATACCTCGGACGGGTTTGGTTTCTTTTTTCCTGTTTATGAAGCGAGTTTTACGCCCATTCACTATTATCGCATCGATCCAGTGACTCTCGCGCCTGTAGACACACTGGTGATGGCAGGGGATTTTGGTGCCGCGCACGTCCATCGCATTACCGATCTGGCTTATGACGGCACCCATCTTTGGCTGTGCAACACGCGTTATTCCACCCTGCTCAAAATCCATTTCTCCGCCTTTACCGCCCATTCTATCTTTGCCAGTCCGGTCTCGACGCCCATGGGTATCATGTGGGACGGCCGTCATCTCTGGGTGATGACGACGACAAGGCTTTTTCAACTGGACGAGACATTGCAGGTTCGCAATCAATACGGTTTTTCCGGCTATTTTCTCAGCCAAATCGCCTGGGCGGCCGATTGTATCTGGGCTCTGCAGCCCGATGTGCAGCGCATCTACAAGCTCGAGCTGCCTTTTGAGGACCACCTCTGACTGCTCTGGCTGGAATTCTGTTGCGGAATTTTTTTTTCACCCTTTTGTGTCACCACAGTGGTTTGGGAACCTGTTTTGGGCAGGAATCAATCTCTGCTTGAATTTGTATAAAGAATTCGCTACTTTTAAGGCCGGATCGATTCCGGTATCAAATAAAACTCTTCTGGGTTACAGATTGCGAGGACTTGCAATGCGATGGTTACAGATTGTTTCTGTTATTTTGATTGGTTTGTTGTTTGGTCTTTTGATCGCCTTTGCCTCTGCCGCGCCGCAGATGCTGGTGCGGGTGGAGCGGGACGGTAAGAGTGAATGGCCTCTCTGGACTCACGACGCTCTGCGCGTGGTCATCAACGGCGATGGCTATGTCGCCGCGCTCTGCTCTCAGGCGGATTTTCTTCGGCTGCAAAAGGCGGGTATGGCTGTGCGCGTTTTGGATCCGCAGCCGGGAACCCGTTCCTACTATCGAGTCGACCGACAGATTGTGCCGCGGTTGGAGGCAAGCGGGGAGTATGACCGCATCGATGTGGACGATGTTTCGCTGCTCATCAAAATCGACGAAAATCGTGCCGAAGAACTGATCGGCTCGGGTGTGCCTTTGGCACGTGTTTTTACCAGCGGTTTGCCTCTGCTCGAAAGCGAACACCGGCTGGTTATAGAGCAAACTGTATCGGCTCCGGTGAGTCTGATCGAACAGGTGGTCGAGGAGCTCTCGGATTCTTCCTTTTTCACTCTGGTCGAGCGGCTTCAGGGGTTTCGGACGCGTTATGTCTATTCCGATTCGACGCCTGCCGTGCGAAACTGGATTGAAACCAAGTTTCGTGAATTCGGTTATACCGAGGTTGTCATGGATTCCTTTCAGCTGAACGGCACGGTTCAGCGAAATGTCTTTGCCGTCAAACCCGGAACCCAACAAACCGACCGCGTCATCGTCGTCGGTGGCCATTACGATTCAATTGTCGGTAATCGTCAGGTCGCTATGGTCGATGCGCCGGGAGCCGATGACAACGGTACCGGAACCGCCGGAGCGATGGAGATTGCCCGGGCGCTGGCTGGAGTCGATCTGGAAACCACGGTTATTTTTGTCGCTTTTGCTGCAGAGGAATTGGGTTTATGGGGAAGCGAATTTTTTGCCCGAAACGCATTCCATTCTGGAATGAAAATCGATGTCATGCTCAACATGGACATGATCGCCAATGTGGCCGATGATTTCCCGGATGTCAATATCCTCACCGATAAGCGATCCCGCGCCTTTGCCGATTTGGCTTTTGATTTGACCACACAACATACCGCCCTGATTCCGGTTATCGGCAACAGCGGCAGCGCCAGCGATCATTATTATTTTCAGCAATACGGCTATCCGGCGCTTTTTTTTCAAGAGGGCGATTTCAGTCCGGTTTATCACAGCACCTCCGACCGGACCGATTATATCGATCCGGTCTATGCGACGGATGTTCTCAAAATCGTGTCCGCCACTCTGGTCATGACTTCCGAGTCGCCGGGCGCGCCGGCGGATCTGGTCAATCTCGAAACTGGCGACGGTGTTACCCAGATCATCCATTGGTCAGCCAACAGCGAACCTGATCTAGCCGGCTATCGAATCTATGTCGGTGACGACGGCGGTGATTATGCCCTCAGGTACGAAACGACTGTTACCTGGGACACGCTGCGTGGACTCGACCCCGACAAGACCTACCACCTGGCGGTCTCTGCTTTTGATCAGGATGGCAACGAGAGCTTGCTGAGCAAAGAGCTGATTTTTACCCCGCGATCTGCTCCCCGGATCCCGACAGGATTGGTGTCGACCTCCTCTCGCGACCATATTCAGTTGAGCTGGGAACAGACCAATGCCGAACTCGATTTTGCCGGCTATGTTTTGCACAAAAACGCCGAGGGGATGGAAACACAGATTGTCGAACTGCCCGCCGAACAGGACAGCTATGTCGACACCGAAGTCGAACCGCATGTGCTCTATCGTTATACGCTGACGGCAAGAGACGGCGACGGTTTGCAATCGGATTTTTCCGATCAGGTGTTGGGCCGACTGGCGACGCACGATCGCGGGATTCTCCTGGTGGATGGTACCAACGACGGCAACGATCGCCCCCTGATGCCGTCCGATACCACTGTGGATCTCTTTTACGCCGAGTTGCTCAAGGGCTTGAATGCTGTCGATCACTGGGATTTGAAGCAAAATAGCCAGGACGGCATTTTACCAACCGACGCCGATCTTGGCGTTTATTCCACCCTTATCTGGCACAGTGATGTGGTTTCGACCCAGCGCTCCCTTGCAGCGGATACAACGACTCTGAAAAAATATCTCGACAATGGGGGCAAATTGATTCTCAGCGGCTGGGGGCTCTTGAGCAATCTCACAGGAAGCTCTGCAGCGCTCAAACAGTTCAAAGCTGGCCATTTTGCCTATGATTATCTCGGTGTTGCATCCGCTTTCAGTGCTGACGGCAGCATGCGTGATTTCCAGGGCGCCGATGCACAGCTCGATGGCTTTTCCGATTTGGACGTCGATGCGGTCAAGGCTGAAGCGTTTAAAGGCAATCTTATCGCCATGGAGACGCTGGAGAACCGGCAAACCGGCCGGGTGGTCTACACCTACCGTTCGTCGGCCGAACCCAGATCTGTTTTTCATCAACAGCCGGTCGCTTTGGCTCGGAATGAAGAAAATTATGATCTGGTTTTGTTGAATTTCCCGCTGTTTTTTATCGAACAGGAGCAAGCGCGGGTTTTGCTCGCCCGGCTTCTTACCGATTTCGGCGAACAGCCGACATCAGTTGTTGATGCAGCGGATCGCCCGGCCCCAATGCCCCGGGAATTCGAGCTGGGACAAAACTATCCCAATCCATTTAATCCGATTACCCGTATACCTTTGGCGCTGCCGCGCAGCACTCGGGTTCGCGTGGCTGTCTATGATGTCATCGGTCGATTGACCGATGTTGTGTATGAAGGAACTCTGCCCGCCGGCCGGCATGAGCTGAGTTGGGATGCGCAGGACATCGCTTCCGGCGTCTATTTTTACAAGATGGAAGCGGATCAGTTCACCGCTTTGCGCAAACTGATTCTGCTCAGATGATCCAGAGGTTCGGCCCCACAAGCCACATCATTGATGAGAAGCAATCGATCAAATCATCCCATGGGTGCACGAGATGGATTCAGGCAAGAAAACATGGTTGTCGGGTCTCCGGCTCGATCGGCTCAAGAAATCCCGGCGCAAAAGCGAATTGAAATACTATGAGCAATATGAAGTGGAGAGCTTTATCCTGCGCGATCATCTCGCATTGGATCGAACCATGCTGGCCAATGAACGCACATTCCTCGCCTATCTGCGCACCGCGATCATGGTCTTGATTTCGGGTTTTACTCTGCTCAAACTCTTTGGCTCGTATACCTTGCTGGCGGTTGTGGGAATCGCGCTTATACCCGTCAGTCTCTTTTTTCTGGTATTTGGGTATATTCGCTATTTGCATTTTCGCCGTCAGCTCAGCGGGGTACGGGTTGGGCCGATCCGATACGAGCACGAGACGCGGGACGATCATTAAGCACTTTGCCCAAAGAAAGGGGTGCCGATGGTTCTGATCTCCATTGTTGGGGCGGTATTGCCGGCCCTGGCCATTTTGCTCTATTTTTATCGTCTCGACCGGTTGCAACCCGAGCCCAAAGGCGTCATTCTGAAAGTCTTTGTGCTCGGTTTTCTTTTTGCCTTTTTGGCGCTTGGACTCGAAAAGCTCGTCATCTCCATCGATATTCCGATTCCGCCCGGACATCTCTGGAGAGCCGCCTTTCATGCTTTCCTGGTGGCGGGCCTGATCGAAGAGTCGGTCAAGCTTTTTGTGGTCAAGACGTTTGTCTTCGATACGGTGCAATTCGATGAAATCGCCGATGGTGTGATCTATACCGTCACCGCGAGTCTCGGCTTTGCCTGCATGGAAAACGTGCTCTATGTGATGGAAGGCGGCCTCTCGGTGGCAGTGGCACGGGCCATCAGCGCCGTACCCTTGCATGCGATCGCTTCGGGTTTAATGGGGTATTATATCGGCCGGGCCAAATTTACCACCTCCGGAAACCGCTTTTTTCTCCTCCTCTTTGGGCTTTTGCTGGCTGTTTTGATTCATGGCGGCTATAATTTCCTCATTTTTGCCCTGACCCCGGTCGATCCGCTTTACGCATTTTTGGTTTTTCCCTATCTGTTCATCCTCTTTATTCTTCTTCGAAATCGGTTCGGATTTGCCGTTGCCGGCGACGTTTTAGGCGGTCGAATTATGGGACAAAGCAAGACAGTTTGATACGAGGAAACACGATGCAACGCGGTTTATGGGTCATTGACGTCCAACAGGGATTTATCGGAGCTCAAACCGACGGTGTCGTACCGCATATCCGGCAAGCGCTGTTGGATCGGCTCTTTCCGCATGTGGCTTTTACCCGATTCGTCAACAGTGAAACCAGTCCCCATCGACGGTTGCTTGGCTGGAAAAAACTTATCGACGTTTCGGAACAAGAGATCGATCCGCGTCTCAAACCCTTTGCTCGGACCTGTTTCGTCAAGACGGTTTATTCAGCGGTTTGCGAATCCTCGCTGGATTGGTTGCAGCAGAACAATATCCTTCAGCTTTATCTCTGTGGTATGGATACAGATTGCTGCATTTTGAAAACGGCTGCCGATTTGTTCGAGACCGGATTATCCGTCTGGGTGCTGGCCGATTACTGCGCCTCCAACGGCGGGCCGGAAAGTCACCAGGCGGCTTTGACCGTGCTCGAGCGTCTGATCGGGCGAGATCGAATCATCTG